>NZ_JBYCZL010000022.1:0-104443 GCF_057586215.1 Roseomonas sp. SRI_022 | reverse complement strand
CGACGACGCGGCGCAGCAGGCCGTCCTGCGTGCCCCAGGGACGGGCCTCGGCCTGGTGCTCGCGACGCGGTGACGTAGCCATGCGCGCAGTGAGCACGGGCTTTGGTGAAGGAAGCCTTGCCGCGAAGCCCTGGCCTTGGGATCGGCGACGCGTCAGCCCGCAGGCATTCGAGCCCCTGCCGAGGTCGCCGCCGAACCATCGGGCGGCGCGCCTCGGGGAAGGATCATCCCGCGCCGCCGCGCACCAACCGCAGCACCGCAGCGCCCGTGCCATCGGTCAGCAGCAACGCGTCCCCATCCGCCCGCCAGCCGCGCACTGCCTCCAGAGCCTCATGGAAGCGCCGTTCCTGTTCCATCGCCGGCGGCGGGCAGGCCATGCGCGTGCCGGCGGCCGGGCCGAAGCGCAGGGACGCGCCATCCAGCGTGAAGCCGCCGGTGAAGCGATTGCAGCCCGTGGTGCCATGGGCGCGGCCCTCGGCGGTGAAGGTGATGTCGGCACGCGGCGCGCCGGCCAGGGGCGTCGCGCCGATGGCCTCGACGACCCAGGCGCCGGCGGGGCTGGCGCTGCCCTGGGCGAATGCGCCCGGGGTCGGGAGGGCGAGGCAGGCGAGCAGGGCGGTGCGGCGGGTCATGTCCATGCGTCCATGATAACGGCGCGTCGCGGCAAAGACGTGGCGAAAGCAGGGGGTCTCGCCGCCCGCCTCAATTCAGGAAGGGATTGCCGCCGCGCGGCCCGCGCTGCCGCGGCCCGTACTGCCTGGCCAGGTAGTCCACGATGGTCTGGCGCATCTCGCCTTCCAGCGGGTTCATACCGTGCTTCTCGGTCATCCAGTCCATCAACTCGTCCCAGCGGTCGCGCGTGAAGGCGCTGCGCCGGATCAGCACGGTGTTGTGGCAGGCGGTGCAATAACCGAAGACCTCCGCCCGGCCGGGGCCTTCGGCAAGGACCGTCTCCTCCTCGGTGCGCGCCGCCGCGGCGGCGGCGGCCTCGGCCTGGCGGCGGGCGGTCGCCGCGGTCTGCTCGGCCGCCCGCTGCGCCTGCTCGAAGGCCAGGCGGGCCGGCGTGGGCGGATATGGGAGCGGGGGCGCGCGTCCGAGCAGCCTCGCCTGGTGCGCGGCGAGGCTCAGCGTCAGGACGATGAAGCCCACCGCCATCACTCTCGTCAACGACATGCCGGCGCGTCAGCCGACCAGGATCGCGGCGCGGCTGATCGGATTGGCCCCGTAGCCCTGCGGGTTCCAATTCGCGGCGGCATGCGGCTGCATGCGCCCGTTGCTGTCGGTGGCGCGGTACCAGATCTCGAAATAGCCGTCTGAGGGCAGGGTGATCCGCCCCGACCAGCGCTGCCAGGAATGGCTGTTGGGCGGCGGGTTCACGGTCGCCGCCTGCCAGGACGCGCCGAAATCCACCGAGACATGCACGGCTGATACTGCCAGGTCGCCGGCCCAGGCCTGCCCGCGGAGATCGAGGCCGCGGGTGCCCGCCGGCAGGCGCGTGCCATGGGCGTGGCTGGTCAGGACGGAGCGTACCGGCATGCTCGTCATATCCGCGAAATCCGCCCCGTTGTTGCGGCTGCCGGGCACGATCGGGCGTACCGGCATGCGGTAGGAGGTGCCGCCCATGCCGCGGCCGGTATGTGGCTCGGGCTTCAGTTCGATGCGGTTGAACCATTTCTGGCTGAGCGAGCCCGGCCAGCCCGGCACCAGCAGGCGCGCCGGCGCGCCATGCAACTGCGGGATGGGCCGGCCGTTCATGCGCACGGCGATCAGCGTGTCGTCGTCCATCGCCTTGGCGACCGGCATGCCGCGGCTGATCGCCTCGCCCTGGGCCGAGAGGTGGCTGTCCGCCCCATGATGCCCGGTGAACTTGGCAGTGTCCTTGAGGCCCGCGGCGCGCAGCACGTCGCGCAGGCGCACGCCGGTCCATTCGGCGTTGGAGATGGCGCCATTGCCCCATTGGTTGCCTGCCGCCTGCGGCGAGAAACCGGACCGGCCATTGCCGCCGCATTCCATCTGCAGCCGGCGCGTCACGACCTCGAAGCGCGCCTCGAGGTCCCCCAGCGAGAGTTCGAGGGGCGTGTTCACCTCGCCCTCGATGCGGATCTTCCAGGCGCGCGCGTCGGCCACCGGCTCGGGCACGCTGCCGTTGTTGCGGATAAAGAACTTCTCCGCCGGGGTCACATCGTCGTCGAGCAGGTGTTCCGGCGTCTCTGCATTCAGCGGCCGCTCACCCTGCAGGATGAGGCGCGCCTTGCCTTCCATCTCAAGGAATTGCGGCCCGCCGGTGCCCTGCGCCAGGGCCGCGGGAAGCAGGCCCTGCGGCATCCGTGCCGCGAAGGGGATCGCGCCGCCGAGGGCGGCGCCCATCGCCGCCAGCGCCGCGCCCTTCAGCGCGCCGCGCCGGCCCCACACCAGGGCATCCGCGCGTTCCGCATCATCGGCGTAGAGTTCCGCGAGAGACCGTTCCCCACCATCGCGCCCCGGCATTGCTGGCTCCATTCGGGTTTGCGAAATGAGTCTAGTTATCGTGCAGGATGCCGGTCAATCGTGCAGTCCTGTGGCCGTGCGGCGTAGCCCTACTCCCCCAGCAACAGGTCCCGTGCGGCATTGAGCCGTGCCGCAAGCCAGGCGCTGCCGCCCTGGTCCGGATGCGCGCTGCGCATCAGCCGCCGATGCGCGGCCTTGATCTCGGCCTCCGTCGCGCCTTCGGCCAGCCCCAGCACGGCCAGCGCCTCGGCGCGGTCCATCGGTGCCTCGGCGGTCAGCGGCACGGCCTCCCGCCAATCGGGGTGGGCGCGGTCGAGCCAGGCTTCCAGCAGGGGCACGCTGTCCGGGTCCGCCCCCGCGCAGTCGTCGCGCAGCGCCAGTATGTCGGCCAGCGACAGCGCGGCGAGGTCAGCACCCGCGAAGCGCCCGCGCGTGACCGTCCCGGTCATCCGCCCGCTGTCATGATGCAGCACCATGTTCAGCGTCGCGGTCTCGACGCGCGTTTCCTGCCCCGGGCTGGCCTGCCCGCCGCGCGAGAAGGTCCGCGCGCTGCGCCAGGACCGCCAGGCCTGCAGCAGCAGCGGGGCGAAGAAGGCGGTGGCCCAGATCGCCTGCAGTCCTCGCCCGCTGAACAGCAGCGCCGCCAGCAGCGCGGCGCCGATCCCGCCGGCCATCCAGGCGAAGGCGACCTTCACCGTGCGGACCGGCGCATTGGCGAAGGCGCGCAGCGCGATCACGACCGCCACGAACGCGAGGCCACCGAGTGCCAGCCAGGTCATCGCGCACCACCCGGTGCGGGCAATTGCCCGGCGATGCGGGTGGCAACGGGCCCGCCAAGCCGTGCCAGCGCACCGCGCCCGCCCGCGACGAAGACCGCGACGGCGCGCAGCAGGTCGCGCAGCGTCTCCGCCGCCGAGGAGTCGAAGGGCGCATAGGCGCCGCCTGAAACCTTGGCGATCTGGCGGAGGGCATTGCCGGCGACCGCGTTGCCGCCTTCATGGAAGCAGAAGACCGGCGTGCCGCGCAGGCCGAGTTCCCCCGCCGCCTGGCACAGCACGTCCACATCCTCCTCAACCGCGTCGCCCACCAGCACCAGCGCGCCGACCTTCTCGCGCTGCGTCTCGGCCAGCGCGAAGCGCAGCGCGCGCAGGATCTGCGTCTGCCCACCGAGGCAGCTCACGCCCGACATCCGCCGCGCGAGTTCCGCTCCATCCGTCAGGAAGGGCGTGGCCGCGAATTCAAGGTAGCCGCGCCAATAGGCGAGCGAGACCGCGAGGCCGCCGAGGTCGCGGGTGGCGAGGAACATCTCCCCGGTCAGGGCGCAGGCACGGTCCCAGCTCGGCTGGCGCGAGGCGGTGGCGTCCACTGCGAAGACGAGCCGTCCCGGCCGTGCGCTCGCGGCACGCACCGCCGGCATGCGCGCCACCTTGTCGAGGAAGGCGGCCACTTCGGCTGTCGGGCCCGGGGGCGCTGGGGGGCGGGGCATGGTCGGATCCGATGCTGGCATTCGTTGTCTGTGATGTGAAATGCCTCACTCGCCATGCCAAGGGCCGGCGGGCGATGCTGGCGGCGATGGGGGCCGTGGGCTTTACTGCGGCGCCGCAACAGGAAGGGGCGTCGGGATGCACGCAGCACGCAGCACGGGGTTCAGGGCGCTTGCGCTCGCGACGGTTGCGGGGCTGACGCTGTCCGGCGTCGCGCTGGCGCAGAAGCCGCCGGCGGCCGGCGCGCCGCGGCCGGCCCTGCCCACCGCCAAGCCACCGCCGCTCAGCGCGCCGCAGCAGGCGCAGCCAGCGGTTCCCGCACAGCCCGCGCCGCCGGTCGCGCAAGCCCCCGCGCCCACGCCGCCGCCCGCCCTCGCGCCACAGGTCATCCCGCCCAATGAACCGGCGGCGATCGGCCGGCTGCGCGGGTTGTTCGGCGCCGACACGCGGCTGTCCTATGCCTCGGCGCAGGCGCTGGATGGCGCCGGCGAGCAGGTGCGCATGACCGGCGTGGTGCTGGAACGCCCCGGCAAGCGTGCCACCATCGAGGATGTGATGATCAACGGCCTGCGCAGCGATGGCGTGGCCGAGGCGGTACTGCGCGGCTTCGTCACCGAGGAAGCCGGCGCCAGCGTGCGCATCGCCATGCTGCGGCTCGGCGGGCTGACGGTGCAGCGCGACGCCGCCGGCGCGCCGCCGCAGCCCGAGCAGGTGCGCCTGGATTCGCTGCGCATCGAGAACCTGCAGGCGAGCGGCGGCACGTCGCTGCGCCTCGCCTTGGTCGAGCTCGAAGGCTGGAACGCCGGCCAGCCCTCGCGGCTGGTGGTCGAAGGGCTGGAAAGTTCGAATTTCGGCGGCGGCATGGTCGATGGCCTGCGCATCGCGCGCTTCGCCATGGCGGGCATGGATGCCGCGCGCGTGCTGGGCGCGGTCATCCGCCGGGAACGCGTGCCGAGCCTGGTCGGCCGCTCCAGCCTCGAGATGCTGCGGATGGAATTGCTGGATGGCCGCCAGCCGGTCGGCGGCATCGCCGAGATGCGGATCGCGGCGGACATCACCGCCACCGACGGGTCGGGCAGCGGCACCATCGCGCTGCGCGGCATCCGCGTCGAACCGGTGCCGGCCATCGCCGATTGGATGACGCGCTTCGGCTACCAGGCAATCGAGGGCGAGATCACCGCTACGACCGGGTATGATGCCGCGGCCGGGCGCACCGAGATCCGCGACCTGACCATCGCGGCGCGGGAGGCTGGCACGCTGACCTTCTCGGTCAACCTCGACGGGCTGACGCCCGAACGCGTGCAGGCGGCGGATTTCGCGCAGGCGCGGCTGATCTCGGCCGCACTCGGCTATGCCGATGCCTCGCTGTTCCGCCGGTTCATCGCCATGCAGGCGGCGCAGACCCGCACGCCGGAAGCGCAGCTGCGGGAACAGTTCGCGGCGATGGCCGGCGGTGCGCTGAGCCAGCCGGGCGCGGTCGCGCTCGACCCGATCCGCGATGCGGTGCTGTCCTTCATCCGCGGCCAGGCACAGGCGGTGGAGATCCGCGTGAACCCGCCGCAGCCCATCGGCATGGAGCAGATGCAGTCCGTGCCGCCGAGCCCGGCCGAGATGCAGCGCGTCCTCGGGATCAGCGCCACGGCGCGGTAAGTCGGGGGAGGGGCCGGAGAGCCCCTCCTTCTCAACTCCCGGCGTTGGCCTGCGCCACGGCGAGCGCTGTCACGTTCAGGATGCCGCGCGCAGTGACCGATGGCACCAGCACGTGGATCGGCTTGTTCATCCCCAGCAGCAGCGGGCCGAGCTGCAACCCATCGGTCGCCGCCTTCACCAGGTTGAAGGCGATGTTGGCGGCGTCGATCCCTGGCATGACCAGCAGGTTCGCCGCCCCCTCCAACCGGCTGTCGGGCACCGCGCGGGCGCGGATGGCCGGGATCAGCGCGGCATCCGCATGCATCTCCCCATCCACTTCCAGTGCCGCGTTCTGCCGGCGGATCAACCCCAGCGCCTGGCGCATGCGTCGCGCCGACGGCGCATGCGACGCGCCGAAGGAGGAATGCGACAGTAGCGCGACCTTGGGCGTGATGCCGAAAGCCTGCACCTGCTCAGCAGCGAGCAGCGTCATCTCGGCGATCTGCTCGGCCGTCGGGTCCAGGCAGAGATGCGTGTCCACGACGAACAGGTGCTCGCCTGCCCGCGTGACGAGGCCCGACAGCGCATAGACGCGCCCGACATCGTCCCGCTTTCCGATGATGTCGAGCACATGCTTCCACTGGCCCATCCAGTCGCCGAGCCCGCCGCAGATCGCAGCGTCGGCAAGGCCGGCCTCCAGCAGCATCGCGGCGGCGACACCCGGGCGCGTCGTGACGCGGCGTTCGGCGGCATCGGGCGGCGAGCCGCGGCGGCCGACCTTGACGCGGTAGAGATCGGTGAGCCGGCCGAAGATCTCCGTATCGCGCGCGGGATCGAGGATGCGCACGCTGTCGCCCAGCGCCATGCGCAGGCCGAGCGCCTTGACCTTCGCTGCGATGACGTCGTGCCGGCCGACCAGGATCGGCTCCGCGATGCCCTCATCCACCACGGATTGCACGGCGCGCAGCGTGCGCTCGTCCTCCCCTTCTGCATAGGCGACGCGGCGGGGACGCTTGCGCGCGGCCTCGAAGACTGGGCGCATCAGGTTGCCGGAGCGGAAGACGTTGCGTTCCAGTTCCCGGCGATAGGCGTCGAAATCGGCGATCGGGCGCAGCGCGACGCCGGATTCCATCGCCGCCTTCGCCACCGCCGGCGCGATCTCCAGGATCAGCCGCGGGTCGAAGGGCTTGGGGATGATGTAGTCCGGCCCGAAGACCGGTGCGACGCCGCCATAGGCCGCGGCGACGACCTCGGACGCCTCGACCCGCGCCAGCGCGGCGATGGCGTCGGCCGCGGCGATCTTCATCTCCTCGTTGATCGTGGTCGCGCCCACATCGAGCGCGCCGCGGAAGATGAAGGGGAAGCACAGGACGTTGTTGACCTGGTTCGGGTAGTCGGTGCGCCCCGTGGCGACGATGGCGTCGGGCCGCGCGGCGCGCACCGCCTCTGGCAGGATCTCCGGCTCGGGATTGGCGAGTGCCAGCACCAGTGGCTTCGGGGCCAGCAGCTTCAGCCATTCGGGCTTCAGCACGCGCGGCGCCGACAGGCCGAGGAAGATGTCCGCGCCGGGCAGTGCATCTTCCAGCGTGCGGGCATCCGTCTCCCGCGCATAGCGCGCCTTGTAGGGATCGAGGTCGTTGCGCCCGGCATGGACCACGCCGCCGATGTCGCAGACCGTGACATTCTCCCGCTTCAGCCCCATCGACACCAGCAGGTCGAGGCAGGCGAGCGCGGCCGCGCCGCCCCCGGTGTTGACGAGCTTCACATCTTCGATGCGCTTGCCCTGCACCAGCAGCCCGTTGCGCACGGCGGCGGCGACGATGATGGCGGTGCCGTGCTGGTCGTCGTGGAAGACCGGGATCTTCATCCGCTCGCGCAGCGTGCGCTCGATGACGAAGCATTCCGGCGCCTTGATGTCCTCGAGATTGATGGCGCCGAAGGAGGGTTCGAGCGCGGCGACCACCTCGATGAACTTCGCGGGGTCGCGTTCATCGACTTCGATGTCGATGGAATCGATGCCGGCGAACTTCTTGAAGAGGACCGCCTTGCCTTCCATCACCGGCTTGGAGGCGAGCGCGCCGATGGCGCCGAGGCCAAGCACTGCCGTGCCGTTGGTGATGACCGCGACCATGTTGCCGCGCGTCGTGTAGTCGTAGGCCGTGGCCGGGTCGGCGGCGATCGCCTCGCAGGCCGCGGCGACGCCGGGGGAATAGGCGAGCCCCAGGTCGCGCTGCGTGGCCATGCGCTTGGTCGGTTCGACCGCCAGCTTCCCGGGCCGTGGGAGCCGGTGGTAGTCGAGCGCAGCGCGGCGGAAATCGTCGTCCATCAGGGCACCTCCGGGGCGGAGGGTAGAAGGTTTCTCGCCATCGGGGCAGGGGCTGGCGGCGTTTCCCGCTCGCCAGCGGCGCGCAGTGGGGGAATTATCCCGACGCGGGGATGGCGTATGGACGAACGGAAGCAGGTCGCGGGAAAGGTTCGGGACTGGCTCGCGCGGGAACGCCTCTCGCGGGAGGAATTCGCGTTTCGCAGCCGCCTTGGCCGTTCCACCGTGGACAAGCTGCTGGTCGGGCTGTTCTCCGAACGCACCTTGGCGGTGGTGGAAGGCACCACGGGGCTGGTCCTGCGCGGGCCGGTCGCCGCGCCGGCCCTGCCCGATGCCGGCCCCGGCGTGGTGCCGCCCGCCGGGGAGGAGGGGGCGGCCCCCTCCATCGCCGTGCTGCCCTTCACCTTCATGGGTGACAACTCGACCCAGGACTGGCTCGCGGACGGCATCACCGAGGACATCACGACCGATCTCGCCCGGCTGCGCTGGCTGTTCGTGATCGCTCGCAACTCGACCTTCACCTACAAGGGCCGCGCGGTGGATGTACGGGAGGTCGCGCGCGACCTTGGCGTGCGTTATGTGCTGGAAGGCAGCGTGCGGGTCGCCGGCGGGCGCATCCGTGTCACCGGGCAGCTGGTCGATGCCGGCACCGGGCGGCACATCTGGGCCGAGCGGTACGACCGCGAATTGTCCGACATCTTCGCCGTGCAGGACGAGATCACGCGCAACGTGGTCGCGGCGATCGAGCCGCATCTCTATGCCGAGGAAGGCTTCCGCGCCGCCGCGCGCCCGACCGCGAACCTATCCGCCTGGGGCCTCGCTGTGCGCGCCATGGGCCTGATCAGCAAGGTCGGGCGTCGGCAGAACGAGGAAGCGCGGCGGCTGCTGCAACAGGCCATCGCGCTGGAACCGGGCTATGCGCGGGCGCATGCGCTGCTGGCCTGGGCCGCCTGGTGGGCGGCGCTGTGCTACTGGTGGCCGGACAACGCCGAGGGCTACCGCATCGCAGCACGCCAGGCGGCGGAGGCGGTGGCGCTGGACGCGGCCGAG
Organism: Roseomonas sp. SRI_022; assembly: GCF_057586215.1. NCBI lineage: Bacteria > Pseudomonadati > Pseudomonadota > Alphaproteobacteria > Acetobacterales > Roseomonadaceae > Roseomonas > Roseomonas sp. SRI_022. The sequence continues at coordinate 95,470 of NZ_JBYCZL010000022.1, read as the reverse complement.
CCCTGGGCGCGCATGACCCATGGCATCTGCCTGTCCTCCGCCCGACAGCATGAGGCGGGGCTCGCCGAGCTGCGCGCCGCGCTCGACCTCAATCCCTGTTTCGCGTTGGGGCGCACCCTGCATGGCTGGGGGCTGCTGCGCGCCGGACGGATGGAGGAAGCGATCGAGGAGACCGGCCTCGCCCTGCGCATGAGCCCGATGGACAGTTTCGCGGGCATCTACACGGCGATCCACGGCCTTGCCCTGCTCGGTGCGAGGCGCTTCGAGGATGCGCTGCCGCATCTGCGCGCCTCGGTCGCCGCCTTCGCCGAGTATCTCGGCCACTACAACACGATGATCTCCTGCTGCGGCCATCTCGGCCGCATCGAGGAGGCGCGCGACTACATCGAAGCACGCAACCGCATGGGCCCGCCGATCCGCCTTGGCTTGCTGCGGAAGAACCTGGCCGGCTTCGCCCATGCCGAGGTCTTCGTCGAAGGGCTGCAGAAGGCGGGCGTGCCGGAATAGGACCGCCAGGACGGCGGCCGGATGTGATACGCATCACCGCCGGGAAAACTTCCGGAAAGACCCGGAAAACTCCGGCGATGGCTCCGGAAGGTTTCGATCGCGAATGTGGCGCCGACGCGAGGGCCCAAGCCTTCGCCCCGAGGAGCGACTTCGATGATCCATGTCCTGCGCAGGGTGGCCCTGGCCGCCGCCCTTTTCGCCACCACGCCCGTCGCGGCGCAGCAGCAGCCCGGCGGTGGCCCGAACGCGCGCGGCGAATACCTCGCGCGCATCATGGATTGCGGCGGCTGCCACACCGGCGGCGCGCTGGCTGGGCGGCCTGACCAGCGGCTGCATCTGGCCGGGTCCGGCATCGGTTTCGGCATTCCCGAGGTGGGTGTCTTCTATCCGCCCAATCTGACGCCGGACCGTGAGACCGGCCTCGGCGCCTGGAACGAGGCGGACATCATCCGCGCGGTGCGCACCGGCGTGCGTCCCGATGGGCGGGTGCTGGCGCCGGTCATGCCCTGGCACGCCTATGGCGCGCTGAACGATGCCGATGCACGGGCTCTGGCGCGCTACCTGCGCAGCCTGCCGCCGGTGCGCAACGAGACCCCGCGCATGGTCGGCGCCAGCGAGACGCCCCCCGCGCCGTACCTGACCGTTGTCGTTCCCGGGCGCTGAGCGCGCCCCAGCCGAGGGAGGATCACCATGAGCAACGCCAACGGCACCGGCATCCGCAGGGGGATGCTCATTCTTGGCACGCTGCTCGCGACGGGGCTCGCCGGAAGCGTGATCACCACCGCCACGGGGCATGAGGGGCACGCCAACCGGCATCGCAACTCGACACAGACACGCGCGCCGAACCTGCCGCCCGAACTCGCCGCGGTGCGCGATGCGCTGGCGCGCTTCCAGGACCCGCGCGTGGCGATCCGCGAGGGCTATCTCTCGACGCTCGGCTGCGTGGCGTACCCGGTCGGCGGCATGGGGGTGCATTTCCTCAACCCCGCGCTGATCGGTCCGACGGTGGATCCGATGCGCCCGCAGATCCTGGTCTATGAGCCAGGCCCGCGCGGCACGCTGCGCCTGGTCGCGGCCGAATGGTTCGTCCCGCTCGCCACCGGCATCGCGGAACGTCCGACGCTGTTCGGCCGCCCCTTCGACGGGCCGATGGCGGGACATGAGCCGCTGATGCCCGCCGGTCTGCACCACTACGACCTGCATGTCTGGCTGTGGAAGGAGAACCCGGCCGGCATGTTCAACGCCACGAACCCCGGAGTGGGCTGCGCCGGCCATCCCTATGCCGAGATGGAGCAGCCGCCGCCGACGGTTGCGCATGTACACCCGGCCACGCCGGCCCGGTGAGGGAGGAACGACAATGAAGCTGTATTATTTCGACGGCTCGACTGCCTGCCGCCCGGTCGTGATGCTGGCGCATGAGGCCGGCATTCCGCTGGACCTCGTGCCGGTGAACCTGTTCGCCGGCGAGCACATGCAGCCGCCCTACCTGGCGATGAACCCCAACGGCAAGGTGCCGCTGCTCGACGATGACGGCTTCCTGCTGTCGGAGAGCTCCGCGATCCTGAAGTACCTCGCGGAAGTCTCGGCCTCGCCGGCCTATCCGTCCGATCCGAAGGGCCGGGCGCGGGTGAATGCGCAGATGGACTGGTTCAATACCGGCTTCTACCGCTGCTTCGGCTATGGCGTCGTCTACCCCGTCGTGCTGCCGCACACGGCGCATGCGGCCGAGGTACAAGAGGCGGTGACCGGCGCCTGCCGCAAGGAGGCGCAGTCGCTGCTGCGCATCCTCAACGACCACATGCTGACCGATGCCGGGGCCTATCTCGGCGGCACGCAGCCGAACCTCGCGGATTTCCTCGGCGTTGCCTTCACCACGATCGGCGAGATGGTCGGCGAGGATTTCGGCGACTTCCGTCGCATCGTGCGCTGGATCGCCGCGATGAAGGCGCGCCCGTCCTGGGCCGTGGCGAATGGCGGCTTCGAGGCCTGGCGCGACGCGGCGCTGGCGAAGAGGGTCGCGTGATGGAGGCCGCAGCGCCCATCCGCGCCTTCCACCACGTCGCCTATCGCTGCAGCGATTCCGGGGCGACGCGGCGCTTCTACGAGGACTTCCTCGGCCTGCCGCTGGCCGAGGCCTTTGCCATTGAACAGACGAAGACCGGGCGCGCGACATCGGTGCTGCATTCCTTCTATCGCCTCGGCGACGGCACCTTCCTCGCCTTCTTCGAGGCGCCGGGCAGCCCCTTCGACTTCAAGACGCAGCATGATTTCGACCTGCATGTCGCGATGGAGGTCGCGCCGGACGCGCTCGAGCCCATGCTCGCGCGCGGCCGGGCGATGGGGATCGAGGCGCGTGGGCCGGCCGACCACGGCGTGATGCGATCGATCTACTTCCGCGACCCGGATGGCTACGTCGTCGAGCTGACGGCGAAGACCCCGTCCCATGACGCGGCTATGGACCCCACGCGCAACGGCGCGCGGGAGAAGCTTGACGCCTGGCAGCGAGGCAAGGGCGCGTCCTGACAGGACGGATACCTGCCCCCCGCGACGTGCGGCGCGGGGGACGGGGACGGCACCCGCACGGATGCCCCAGGAACCCAGCCATGCTGATGACCAATGACAATCGGCCCGCGCCGACGCGGGAAGACCTGTTCGGCCCGCTGCCCGCCCCGCGGCGGCCGGCCTCCTTCGATCTCTACGGCCCCGCCCACAAGGGGCTCCGCCTCGCGCTGACCGGGCTGCTGACGAGGCTCGGCGCGCAGGATTGGATGGAAGGCGAGAGCACCGCCGCGCTGCTCGACGCGATGCGCGCGCAGCTCGAGATCTCGGCGGCGCATCTGCGGCATGAGGAGGTGCACATCCACCGCCTGCTCGACGCCAGGCTGCCGGAAGGGGCCATCCGCCCGCGCCACCAGCATGAGGCGCATGACGCATCCTTCAGCGACCTCGCGCTGATGATCGAGACCATCGCCGCGGCGCCGACCGAGGCGCGGCCGGCACTCGGGCGCCACCTGTACCTGCGCTTCAGCACCTTCGTCGCCGAGGATTTCGAGCATATGGCCGAGGAGGAGCAGGCGGTGCAGCCGATGCTCCAGGCACTACTGACGGATGAGGAGATGCAGGCGATCGAGGCCGGCATCCTCGCCGCCATCCCGCCGGCGCGCGCGCAGGCCTTCCTGCGGCTGATGCTGCCGGCGATGAGCGGTCCGGAACGCGCTGCCTTCGTCGCCCGTGCGCGGACCCATGCCCCGGCTGGGGCCTTTGCGATGATCGAGGGATCGGCGAAGCAGAGCCTGTCGCCGGTCGAGTGGCACGACCTGCAGAAGCGCCTGGCGCCGGCGGCCTGATCAGCGCGGCGCGGCGCGCTTGCGCAGCGCCGACGTACTGCGTCATGCATGCACGACGCCGCACGACGCGGTGATCCGACGCCCAGGGATCTGCATGCCGACCCACCGACGATTGCCGATTCTCGTTCTGGCCATCGCCGGACTGATGCCGAGCCTTGCCTATGCCTGGTGGATCTGGCGCCGCTATCCGGCACATTTGCTGTCGGAGAGTGGCGCGCTGGTGGTCGGCGACTATGTGAACCTTTGGGCCGGCGGGTCCCTGGCGCTGGCCGGCCGCCTGGATGTCGTGTTCGATCCGGCCGCCTATCAGGCCTGGATGGAGGGCACGTTCGGCCGCGGCCTCGACCAGTATCTGTTCGCCTATCCGCCGACCATGCTGGTGCTTGCGCTGCCTTTCGGGCTCTTGCCGCTGGTGCCGGGGTTCTTTGTCTGGTCGGTGGCCTCGCTGGCGGCGCTGGCGGGGGCGTTGCGCACGGCCGGGCTGCCCATCGTCATGGTCGCCGCGATCTTGGTCAGCCCGGCGGCAGTGGAGAACCTGGTCACCGGGCAGACCGGCAGCCTGATGGCCGCGGTTCTGGCCGGCGGCCTGCTGATGGCACGGGCCGGGCGGCCCGTCGCGGCAGGGTTGCTGCTCGGGCTTCTCGTCCTCAAGCCGCAGTTCGGGCTGCTGGTGCCGGCCTGCCTGCTGGCGGCGCGGGATTGGCGCGCCACGCTGTGCACGGCCACGGCGGCGGCCCTTTATACCGCGGCCACCCTGCCCCTGTTCGGCATCGACGCCTGGCGAGCCTATCCCGAGGGCTCGGGCGCCCTCATGGTGACGTTGCTGCAGGCCCCCTTCGGGCTCGCTTTCCAGTACGAGATGCCGTCCCCCTTCATGTCATTGCGGGCCATGGGGCTCGGGCTCGCGACGTCCTATGCGGTGCAGGCCGTCGTCACGCTGGGCTGCATGCTGCTGGTCGCCGGCGCATGGTGGCCGAGGGCGGCGGCGGGGACGGCGCGCACCAACGCGGTCGCGCTCGCCTTGCTGCTGACGCCCATGGCGACGCCCTACGGCCATGCCTATGACCTTGTGGTGACGGCGGTCGGGATTGCGTTGCTGGCGCCGGCCGCTCTCGCGTCCGAAGCGCCTTCCGGCTGGTATTGGCGGCGTGCGCTGGCGATCGCCTGGCTGTGGCCCGGCATGGCGATGCTGGTCGGTACGATGGCGGTGCCGGGGCTTTCGCCGCTGATGCTGGCGCCTGCGATCGCCTATGCCGCGCTGCGGGCCTTCGGGTTGTATGAGACCGGCTGCGCCGAGGCTGCAGGTATTGGTGCGGTCGAGAAGATTCGAACTTCCACAGGGTTGCCCCTACCAGCACCTCAAGCTGGCGCGTCTACCATTCCGCCACGACCGCAAACCGGGTAGAGGGCGCGGCGTATAACCCATGACCGCGCCGCCAGCAACACACCCCCTCGAATGGATCGTCACCGACGGTCGCACCCCCTATGCCGAGGCGCTCTCGGTCATGGAAGCCCAGGTCGCGGCCATCCGCGCCGGCACCGGGTGGGAACGCGTCTGGCTGGTGGAACACGATCCGACCTACACCGCCGGGACCTCCGCGAAGCCCGAGGACCTGCGGGATGCCCGATTCCCGGTGTTCAATGCCGGGCGCGGCGGGCAATGGACCTATCACGGGCCGGGGCAGCGCACCGGCTACGTCATGCTGGACCTGCAACAGGCCCACGGGTCGGTGCCGGCACGCGACATCCGGGCCTATGTCCACGGCCTCGAGGAATGGCTGATCCGCGCCATCGGCCGCTTCAACGTGAAGGCGGAACGACGTGAGGGACGCATCGGCCTGTGGGTGGCGAATCGCGCCACCGGCGGCGAGGACAAGATCGCCGCGATCGGGGTGCGCGTGACGCGCTGGGTCTCCTGGCACGGCGTGGCCCTGAACGTGGACCCGGACCTGTCGCATTTCGGCGGGATCGTACCCTGCGGGATCAGCGAATTCGGCGTGACCAGCCTCCATGCGCAGGGGGTGCTGGCGACGATGGAGGAGGCCGATGCGGCGCTGATGGCCTCGTGGGCGGAGGTCTTCGGCACCACCTGATCGGGCATGCCGGCCGGGTTCCGGGCGCCCATGCGAACGGGACCCGGCCTGGAACGAAGGGGCGCGGCAGGCGGCGGATCAATGCGGCGCGTGAGGAGCGGCGGCAGGCAAGTGGGACGCTACGGCGGAGCGCTCGTGCTCCTGCTGGCGGCCGTCGCGCCCTCCGGCGCCGCGTCCCCCGGACCGCCGCATGCGACGCCGCTGCCGACCCCCGCCGGGAAGACCAACCATGGGCCGGCGGCCGCCGAGCTGTCGTCCGGCACGCTGCTCGCCTGCTGGTATTCGGCATCGGCCGAGGCATCGCCTGATGCCGTCATTCTCTGCGCGCGCAGCGGCGACGCAGGTGCCAGCTGGTCGCCGGCCTCGGTCGCGGTCGCGTCCGGCGATCGTGCCGCCGGCGCGCGGGAGGCGAACAAGAGCCTCGGCAACGTGGTGCTGTTCCCCGAGGCCCCGGGCCGGCTGTGGATGGTGCATGGCGTCATACAGCGCTGGGATGTGCCGCCCTTCGGGACGCTGTGCACGACCTGGCGCTGTGGGCGCGTGGATGCGCGGCTTTCGGGCGACGAGGGCCGGAACTGGTCGGAGGCGACGCGGCTCGACGACCGTGTGGGGGCGCTGCCGCGCGGCGGCGTTCTGCGCCATCCGGCGCTTGGCCTGCTGCTGCCGCTCTATCTCGAAGGGGCGGAGACCGCGGGGGTGCGCGCGTTCTCGCTGGTCGAGGGCCGGCCGGCGCTCGGCCCGTGGCTGGCGATCCCAACACAGCGCGTGATCCAGCCGACCCTCGTTCTGCAGCGCGACGGCGCGGTGCGCGCCTTCCTGCGCGATCCGACGGCCGTGGCGGTGCGGACGGCGGTGCTGGACCCCGTCACGCGGCAATGGAGCGCCGCCGTGCCCACGGATCTGCCCAATCCGGGCAGCGCGGTCGAGGCATTCGCGGCGCCCGATGGACGCTTCGTCGTGCTGCACAACCCGTCGCGCCACGAGCGCGCGGCGCTGCGGATGTCCGCATCGCTCGACGGGACACATTTTGCGCCGGGCTGCGATTTGGTCCCGCCCGGCCGGGAAGGTGCGGTCGCCTATCCGAGCGTGATCCGGACGACCGACGGCGATTGGCACGTGGTCTGGTCCGCCGCTGGCAAGCGCCAGATCCGGCACGCGCGCTTCGATGCGGCATGGTTGCGCGCTTGCCTGGGCGGCTGATCCCCGGCGGCGAGGCGGGCCGCGGCTATGGGCCCGGCCGCCCCGCGCGTGGCGTGGCCCAGAGCCGTTCCCGTGCGCCATGGCTCACGGGAACGTCTCTGGCCGATTGTTCTGGCGAGCATCTTCACCCGATCAGGTGATCCCACCCGATCGGGATCTGCTCTAACGCCCGCGCCGCAGGAACGCCGGCGCCGCCGACCCGTCACGGAAGTCGCCTTCCCGCCAGGACCGGTCCCGCCGCGGTTCGTCATGCGACGCGGCGGCCGCCGGGCGACGCCGCGCCTGGTCGCCGCCGTGCGCGGCCGGCTTGGCGCCGTTGCTATGCGCCTTGCCAGAAGGCGCGCTGTGCCCCGCCGGACGGTGCTGCGTCTGCCGCTGTGGCTTGCGCTGCTGCTGCTGGCGCGGCGGGCGTGGGGCCTCGGGCGGCCGGGCGGCGAGTTCTTCCGCCGTCGCACCCGGGCGCTGTTCGGAGGGGATGGTCTGGCGGATCAGCTTCTCGATCGCGCGCAGCTTGTCGCGGTCCTCATGGCTGCACAGCGCCACGGCCTCGCCCGAGGCGCCCGCACGCGCGGTGCGGCCGATGCGGTGGACGTAGGTCTCGGGCACCTCCGGCAGGTCGAACTGGATGACGTGGGTCACGCCGTCCACGTCGATGCCGCGCGCGGCGATGTCGGTCGCCACCAGCACCGGGGCCGAGCCGTCGCGGAAGGCGGCGAGGGCGCGCTCACGCGCGTTCTGCGCCTTGTTGCCGTGGATGGCGTTGGCCTTGATGCCGTCCTGGTCGAGCTGCTTCACGATGCGGTCGGCACCGTGCTTGGTGCGGCTGAACACGAGTGTCCGCCCGACGCCTTCGCCCTTCAGCAGTTCGGCGAGCACGCGGCGCTTGCCGGAAGCCGGGACGTTGATGACGCGCTGGGCGACCTTCTCGGCCGTCGTCGCCACGGGGGCGACGGCGACGCGCGCCGGGTCGGTCAGCATCTCGGCCGCGAGCTTGTTGATTTCCTGCGGCATCGTCGCGCTGAAGAACAGCGTCTGGCGCTGCGCCGGGATCGCCTTCAGCAGGCGGCGGATGGCCGGCAGGAAGCCCTTGTCGAGCATCTGGTCGGCTTCATCGAGCACCAGCGTGCCGACATGGTCGAGCCGGCCGGCACCCTGGTCGAGCAGGTCCTGCAGGCGGCCCGGCGTGGCCACCAGGATATCGACGCCGCGCGCGAGCGCGGTGCGCTGCGGGCCGAAGCCCACGCCGCCGAAGATCACCGCGACGGACAGGCCGAGGTGACGGCCATAGGCCTTCACGCTGTCGGCGATCTGGGACGCCAGTTCGCGCGTCGGGCTCAGCACCAGAACGCGGCAGCCGCCGCGCGGCGGGCGGCCGGGCGTGGCGGCCAGGCGGTGCAGGATCGGCAGGCTGAAGGCCGCGGTCTTGCCAGTCCCGGTCTGCGCGATGCCGAGCAGGTCGCGCCCTTCCATCACGATCGGGATGGACTGCGCCTGGATGGGGGTTGGGGTGGAATAACCCTCCTCGGCAAGGGCCTGGAGGATGCGAGTGTCGAGGCCAAGCGCCTCGAAGGTATTGGTCAAGATACGTCCTATGGCACGCGCGCGGCGATGCTCGCGGCGCACGTCGCTGCGGTAAGAAAGCCCCGCGGGATAGGGACAGTCCGGTGGGTGGCGCGCCAATTCCCGGCCCGGGCCCGCACCGCGCTCGTGAGCGCCGGGGACCGATCACGCGGCCGGGCGGCGCGTGGCGCACGGGCGATCCGCGCGATGGAGGGTGTATGGGCCTTCGCGGGTGCAAAAACAAGAGAAAGCAGTGAGGCGGTGCTGCTTGTTGTGATCTCGCTGCCGGTTGGAGGGGGCAGAGCCGCCCCTCCAATCGGCATGCGACGCGCCTCAGCCGATCTCGATGCGCGCCTCGCGCACGATGCGCCCCATCAGCGCCCGCTGTTCGGCAACATAGCGAGCGAAGGTGGCCGGATCGGTGCCGAGCGGCAGCGCGCCCAGCGCATCGAGGCGCTGGCGCACCGTCGCATCCGCCAGTGCGTTCTGCGCCGCCTCGTACAGCCGCTGCACCACCGGCGCCGGCGTGCCGGCCGGGGCGTAGAGGCCGTTCCATTCGTTCAGTTCGAAGCCGTCGAAGCCCTGCTCGGCAATGGTCGGCACCTCCGGCAGCGGCGCGATCCGCTGCGTGGTGCTGACGCCGAGTGCCACGAGCCGCCCGTCCCGCACCAGTTGCAGCGTGGAGGAGACGGTGCCGAAGACGAAGGCGATGTTGCCGCCGAGCAGGTCCTGCAGCGCCGGCGTGCCGCCGCGATAGGGCACATGGGTCAGTTCCAGCCCGGCGCGGTTGAGCAGCAGCGCCGCGGCCAGGTGCGCCGCCGTGGCATTGCCCGAGGAGCCATAGGACAGCGAGGCCGCGCGCGGCCGCGCCCAGGCGATGAAGTCCTGCACCGTCTTCGCGGGGCATTGCTGCGGGTTCACCGCCAGGATCTGCGGCAGCACCACGACCTGGCTGACCGGCGCGAAAGCCGTCGCGTAGTCGAAGCCGAGGTTGCGGATCAGATGCGGGTTCACCGTATGGGCCATGGCATCGACCATGATGGTCTGCCCGTCCGGCGCACTGCGTGCGAGCTCGCCCGCGCCGATCGACCCCCCTGCGCCGCCGCGGTTCTCGACCACGACAGGCTGGCCGAGGAACGCCCCCATCGGCACTGCGAGCAGGCGAGAGGTGGTATCCACCCCGCCGCCCGGCGGATAGGGCGCGATCAGGCGGATCGGCCGCGCCGGTGTCCAGGGCGCCTGAGCGAATGCAGGCGAGGCGACGGCGGTGGCGAGTAGGGCGCGGCGCGGCAGCATGTGGTTGTCCTCCCGGTTTCGGGCGGATGCTTGCCCCGCTGGCGCCTAGCTGTCGAGGCGGATGCCCTCGCCCTGGATCAGCGCCTGCATCTGTGCGCGTTCCTCGGCGAGGAAGCGGGCGAAGGCGGTGGGCCCCTCGGCGGCGGGCAGCAGGCCGAGATCGTCAAGGCGCGGGCGCAGTGCCGGCTGGTTCACCGCATCGGCTGCCGCCGCGGCGATCCGCGCGATGGCCGGCCCCGGCGTGCCGGCGGGGGCGAGCAGGCCGAGCCAGTCGCCCATGGCGAAATCCGCGAAACCCTGCTCGGCGACGGTCGGCACATCGGGAAACACCGCATTGCGCGCCGCGGAGGAAATCGCGACCGCACGCACGCGCCCGTCTCGGACCAGCGGCGCAGCGAGCGCGGCCGAGGTGAAACCCATCGGCACGTCGCCGCGCAGCAGCCCGGCGATCTGGTCGGCGCCGCCGCGATAGGGAATGTGCTCGCCACGGATGGAAGCACGCCGCAGCAACTGCGCCATGGCGAGATGCGTGCGCGCGCCGACACCCACGCTGCCATAACGCGCCTGGGCGGGTTCGGCGCGCAGCCGCGCCAGCAGGTCGGGCAGCGTCGCCGCGCCGAATTCCGCGCGCACCACCAGCAGCAGCGGCAGCGTGGCAAGCAGCGTCACCGGCGCGAGGTCGCGCACATAGTCGAAGGACAGGCCGCGCATCAGGAAGGGATTGACCGTCTGCCCGCCGGAATCGAGCAGCAGCGTCGTCCCGTCCGGCGCCGATTGCGCGACATGGCCCGCACCGACCGCGCCCGAGGCGCCGGAGCGGTTCTCCGGCGTGACCAGGGTGCCGAGCACCTCCCCCATGCGCGGCGCGATCAGCCGGCCGAGGATGTCGGTGGAACCGCCGGGCGGGAAGGCGATGACCAGCCGCACCGGCCGGTCCTGGGCCAGGGCCGGGGTGGCGAGAGGCAGGGCGAGAAGCGCACGGCGAAACATGGCGTTTCCGTGATCCCGCTGCCGGGCGCCGTCAAGCGACGGATCGATGACGGCGTTATCAGCCGGGCGCACCGCTCATTCCAGCCGAATGTTCTCGACCCGGATCAGCTCCGTCAGCCGCGCCCGCTGCTCCGCGGCGAAGGCGGCGAGCTGCGCCGGCGTGCTGCCGACCGGCAGGATGCCGATCTCCGCATAGCGGCGCTGCACCGCCGGTTCCGCCAGCGCGGCAGCCGCCGCTTCGTGCAGGCGCGCGACGATCGTGGGTGGCGTCGCAGCCGGCACCCACAGCGCGACCCATTCGTTCAGCTCGAAGCCGGGGAAGCCCTGCTCGGCCACGGTCGGCACGTCCGGCAGGGCGGCGAGGCGTTCGCGCGTGGACACCGCCAGCGCGCGCAGCCGCCCTTCCTGCACCAGCGGCGAGGCCTGCGGGATGGTCGAGAAGTTGAACGACACCTGCCCCGACAGGACATCGGCCATCGCCGCGGCGGAACCGCGATAGGGCACATGCACCACCTCGATCCCCGCCTGGCGGGCCAGCATGGCCGAGGCCAAATGTGGCCCCGCGGCGATGCCGGAGGACGCATAGGTCAACTGCCCGGGCCGCTGCTTCGCCATGGCAATCAGTTCGGCCAGCGTGCGGGCCGGGAAATCCGGCTTCACCACCAGCAGATGCGGCAGCACCGAGACCTGCGTGACCGGAGCGAAAGCGGTGCTGTAGTCAAAGGACAGTCCCCGCATCAGGCTGCCATTGCTGACATGCGCCGCGGCATCGGCCAGCACTGTGTAGCCATCGGCCGGCTGCTGCGCGACGAAGGCCGCGCCGATGGAACCGGACGCGCCGCCACGGTTCTCGACCACGATGGGTTGGCCCAACACCTCCTGCATCTTGGGCAACAGCAGGCGGATCGGCACGTCCACGCCGCCGCCCGGCGTCCAGGCGACCAGGATGCGCACCGGCCGCGTCGGCCAGGGTGCCGTCTGGGCCTGTGCGATGGCGGGGGCGGCAAGGGCCGCGAGCGCGGCACGGCGCGTCAGGGCAAGGGCGGCCGGCATGTTTCTCTCCCCGAGGGTCGGCGTTGTATCCTTGTCTCCATGGCCGTTCGCCGCCCCCAGGGCAATCCCGCACCCGCCGCCGACCTGTTCGGCTCGCCCGTCGATTCTGCGCCCGAGGCAGAAGCGGAGGCGGCGGGCCGTCCGCTCGCCGACCGCCTGCGCCCGCGCGTACTGGCGGAGGTGGTCGGCCAGGAGCAGTTGCTGGGGCCGGAGGGCGCGATCGCCCGGATGCTCGACCGCGGCTCGCTCGCCTCGCTGATCCTGTGGGGGCCGCCGGGGGTGGGCAAGACGACCATCGCACGGCTGCTGTCCGAGGCCGCCGGGCTGCGCTTCACCGCGCTGTCCGCCGTCTTCTCGGGGGTGGCGGATCTCAAGCGCGCCTTCGACGAAGCGCGCGCGCGCAAGTCGAACGGGCAGGGCACGCTGCTGTTCGTGGACGAGATCCACCGCTTCAACCGGGCCCAGCAGGACGGCTTCCTGCCGGTGGTCGAGGACGGCACCGTCACCCTGGTCGGCGCGACGACGGAGAACCCATCCTTCGCGCTGAACGGCGCGCTGCTGTCGCGCTGCCAGGTGATGGTGCTGAAGCGCCTGGACGACGCCGCGCTGGAATTGCTGCTGACGCGCGCCGAGGCGCTGACCGCCCGCCCCCTGCCGCTGGACGATGCCGCGCGGGCGACGCTGCGCGCCATGGCCGATGGCGACGGCCGCTACCTGCTCAACATGGCGGAGCAGTTGTTCGCGCTGAAGGACCAGGCGAGCCCGCTCGACACCGCCGGGCTGTCATCGCTGCTCGCGAAGCGCGCCGCGCTCTACGACAAGGACCGCGAGGAGCACTACAACCTCATCTCCGCGCTGCATAAGTCGATGCGCGGATCGGATCCGGATGCCGCGCTGTACTGGTTCGCGCGGATGCTCACGGGTGGCGAGGACCCGCGCTACATCGCCCGCCGCCTGACGCGCTTCGCCGCCGAGGATATCGGCATGGCCGACCCGCGCGCCCTGCCGCTCGCCATCGCGGCGTGGGAAACCTACGAGCGCCTGGGATCGCCGGAAGGCGAACTCGCACTCGCGCAGCTTGTCGTGCACCTCGCCACCGCGCCGAAGTCGAACGCGGTCTATGCCGGCTTCAACGCGGCGATGCGCGCGGCGAAGGAAACCGGGTCCCTGATGCCGCCGAAGCACATCCTCAACGCGCCGACGAAGCTGATGAAGGAGATCGGCTACGGCACCGGCTACGAATACGACCACGATGCCGATGAAGCCTTCTCGGGCCAGGACTACTTCCCCGAGGAGATGCGACGGCAATCCTTCTACCGCCCGACCGATCGCGGCGCCGAGGCCGCGATCGCCGAACGCATGGCGCGGTGGGACGAGTTGCGCCGGCGCAAGTCGCGCCGCGGCTGATCAGCCGCGCTCGACCTGGAACTGGTCGAAATAGTTCACGCCCAGGAAAGTGCCCTCATAGGCGTCCAACACGCCGCGCAGGAAGGCCTGCATGTCGTCCACGCCGATCTTGTATTCGCCCATGTTCGGGTCGAAGAAATAGAAGCTTCGGTTGAACCCGAGCCCGAAGGTCCCGTGCGAGGCGTAGGACGCGACCATGTGCGCCGCGCCGCCACCCGCCGTGCTCAGGCCCATGTTGTAGAGGCAGTAGGTGCCGGCCGACGTCGCCCCGTTCACCAGCGCGGCCAGCGAGACGGGCTGCGGATTGTCGATGACCGAACCGCCGACGATCCGCAGCACATAGGTCGCGAGCGAATCTCCGAACCAGCCGCGATAGAGGTCCTCGACGCCGCCATCCGCGTCGCCCTTCGCCATCATGATGTCCTGGCTGCGCCCGCCGAAGCGGAAGCCACCATGGCCGACCAGCGCCTGCTTGCGCTGATCCGCGGTTTCGTCGTGGTACATCATGCGCCGCGCCGCCCAGATCATCGACAGGCCGCAGCAGATGCCCTGTCGCTTCCCATCGGTCAGCGGCGCGTTGAACAGCGCCTGGAACTCCTGGTCGTTTCCGAGGATCGCGCCCTGATCCATCGCGAAGGTCTTGGTGTAGCCCTTGACATCCATCGCGCCGATTCCTTGCCCTGCCGAGATGGGACGCTAGCCGTGACATGCCGGATCGGCAACGAGGCATGTGATCCGCCGCCGGCGGGGTGGCGCCAGCGAAACGGTGCAATCGCGCGTGCGTCCAGTGACGAAGCGCATTATGCAACAGTTCGGAGCGTCTGTTGCCGGGCGGCGCGGATGCACAGCGCGGGTCGCCGCGAGGGGGAGCATCCGTGCACGTTGTCACGCCTGCGTCGCTGATGCTCGTCGCCCTGGGCGGCGCCCTGGGCTCGGTGCTGCGCTACCTCACCTCGGTCCTGGCGATCGAATGGCTCGGCGCGGGCTTCCCCTGGGGCACCCTGGCGGTGAACGCGATCGGCAGCCTGGTGATCGGCGCGATGGCCGGTGCGGGAATCGAAGGCGGGACGCGGCTGCTGTTCGTCACCGGCCTGCTCGGCGGCTTCACCACCTTCTCCGCCTTCTCGCTCGAGGCGACGATGCTGTGGGACCGCGCGCCGGCGTTGTCCATCGCCTATGTCGCCGCCTCGATCATTCTTGGCGGCGCACTCTGCCTCGCCGGCTTCTGGCTGTTCAGGCGGTAGGCCTGCCGCCCCAGACGCGGGCGGGGATGAACACCTCGCCCGCCATCAGCTTGCGCGCGGTGCGCAACGTGCCGCCGCCCAGCACTTCGACACCGTCATTGCCGGTGCGGCGCGTGCTGATCACCGCCTCCATCTGTCCGCTCGGGTGTTCCAGCACGACGGTCTCGCGTTCGTTCGGCCCGATGCGCGCGAGCCCATCCGCCACCGTGTCCGGCAGCATGCAGGCGGTGGCAATGCAGATGCCCCCCGTCACCGCCATCGCCTCATGGCAGGCGAGTGGCGTGAAGTAGCGTGCCGCGACGCCCGTGCCACCCGCCGGTTCGGCGACCATGGCGAATTTCGGCATCACCTTGCCCGCCGCGTCCCCCATCCCCATCGCGAAGCTCGCGGCGCGGCGGATGCGTTCGATCCGCGCCATGAAGTCGCGATCGGCGTCGAGTTCCTTCGCACTCTCCCGCGCCGTCTTGCCGAGGTCCTTCGCGCGGGCGATCACCACCGGCATGGCGACGTCGAGGCAGGTGACCTCCACGCCCTCGATGGCGTCGCGGGCATTGCCGGTCGGCATCAGCCGCCCCGTCGCCCCGCCCACCGCATCGGCGAAATTCAGCACGATGGGTGCGGCGGTGCCCGGCACGCCCGCGATCGCCGCGTCGCCGTCATAGGTCACCCGCCCACCCGGCGTCTGCACCACGGATTCGATCAGCGCGCCCGTGTTCAACGCGCGGATCAGCACGGAGGTCTCGCCATCCGTCGCCGGCACCAGGCCCTTCTCGATGGCGAAAGGACCGATGCCCGCCAGCATGTTGCCGCAGGTCGGACCGAAATCGACGAAGGCCTTGTCCACCGACACCTGGGCAAACAGGTAGTCGACCTGCTGCTTCTCCCCCTTCGCGGCCGGGGAGACGATGCAGACCTTGCTGGTCAGCGTGGTCGCCCCACCCAGCCCGTCGATCTGCCGCGCATCGGGCGACCCCATTGCGGCGAGCAGGACCTGCGCGATTCCCTCCCGGCTGTCGGGCAGGTCGGATGCGAGGAAATACGGGCCGCGGCTGGTGCCGCCGCGCATCAGGGTGCAGGGGATCGCGGTCTGGGTCATGGCGGCATTGAAGCGCGAAAGGGCACGGCTGTGCAGGGCACTGGACATGGGATATAATTCCTGTCATACCAGACGCTACCAAGGGACGGCTCTGCCCGGGGCCGCGGCCCGCTGGCCGCCCGATGATGTCGTGTACCAAACTCGTGGCTTGATCGCGCAATGCGCGCGCCGATAGTGCGCGGCGCGGGGAATCCTGACCACGGAAGTAGGGACAGCACGTCATGCCGATCGAACGCAGAAGCCTTGCCGCTGCGTCACTCGCCGCAGTGGCCGCGCTGCCCGAATCCGCGGAGGCACAGCCGGCGCAGCGACGCCCCGCCGCCGCGACGCAGCCGCAATCCGCTGCGCCGGCCTCCTTCGCTCAGGTGACGAAGCCCGCCGACGGCGTGGTCATGCCCGAGGCCTATGTCCGCGCCATGGCGCAGTTCGCCTACATCTGGGGCTGGCCGCTGGTGAACCAGATGAACCGCCGCGCCCTCGTCACCAGCGCGCCGCGGCCTGGCCTCAACGGTGGCGTCATCCCCGTCGCGCCGCGCGGTCGGATCGCCATGCTGCAGGACTACATTGCGCCGCAGCAGACCTTCATCGCCTGCCCGAACCAGGATGTGGCCTACGGGAATGGCTACTACTCGCTGGGCCAGGAACCGGCGGTGATCCAGGTGCCGGATTTCGGCGACCGTTTCTGGGTCTATGCCCTCTATGATTGGCGCTCCGACCAGTTCGGCCAGCTTGGCAAGCCCTATGGCACGCGGCGGGGCTTCTACCTGCTCGCCGGCCCACGCTGGCAAGGCCGGGTGCCGGCGGGCATCACCGCAGTGGTGCGCAGCCCGACCGAGCTCTGCAACTCCATTCCGCGCATCTTCCTGAACGACACCGCGGAGGATCGACGGGCGATCCGTTCGGTGATCAACCAGGTCGTCGCCTATCCGCTCGCGGAATTCGATGGACGCATGAAGACCGTGGACTATTCGGCTCTGCCGCATTTCCCCGTGGCGGCCTCCGCCGACGGCGCGGAGACGCACTGGGTCGATCCGGAGCGATTCTTCGGGCAGCTTTCCACCGTGCTCGACGCCGTGTCGCCGCTGCCGGGCGAGGAGGCGATCTATGCCAACCTGCGGCAGTTGCTGAACGCCGCGAAGGCCGACCCGGCCATCGCGCGCCTGCTGACTGAGACCGCCGTCGCGTCGGAACGCGATATCGTCGGACCGTTCTTCCAATGGCGGCACAACGGCGTGCCCGCCGGCAACAACTGGAACCGCTCGAAGAACAACGCGCAGTTCGGCGTGGACTACTACAACCGGCTCGGCACGGCGCGGTCGAACATGTTCGACAATCGCCCAACCGAGACGCAGTATTTCTATACCGACCTCGACAGCACAGGTGCGCAGCTCCAGGGCGGGAGCAGCTACGCCATCACGTTCCCCGCGGGCCAGACGCCGCCAGTGCGGGGCTTCTGGTCAATCACGCTCTACAACGAGCACCACCTGTTCCACGCCAATCCGCTGAACCGCTACTCACTCGGCACCAAGAACACGAACCTGGTGCGGAATGCGGACGGCTCGCTGACGCTTTACGCCGGGAAGGACAACCCGGGTCAGGGTCGCGAGGCGAACTGGCTGCCGGCGCCCGATGGCCCGTTCTCGCTCTACATTCGCGCCTATTGGGGCCAGCAGGCGATCCTCGACGGTTCCTGGCAGCCGCCGAAGGTCGAGAAGCGGTAGCGCTTCCACACCCCTCAACGAAACCGCAAGGAAGTCCGCCGATGGCCGAAGCTTCATCGATCTCGCGTCGCGCCGCGCTGGCCGGCGGCGCGCTGCTGCCGACGACAACGTTGGCCCAGGCCCAGACCGGCGGCAGGGCAGCAGCACCCGCCGCGCCGGCTCCCGCGCCAGCCGCAACAGCACCGGGCGGCGTGCTCACGCCGCTGATGGCGCAGATCAACAACGGCAACTGGCTCGCCCAGGCCGAGGCGGAATCGCTGCGCGACGAGCTGTTCCTCCAGCACGCCATCCACGCCTACATCATGACGCTGTCGCTGCTGAACGTGATCGGCATGCGCGACGGCTCCGAGGCCGCCTTCGGCAAGGGCTACAACATCCTGCCCATCTGGAAGGACCGGATGGACAGCTTCTGCCAGGTGCCGACGCCGAATGCCGACGTGATCTATTCCATGAGCTACCTGGACCTGAAGGAGACGGGTCCGCTGGTGGTCCATGCGCCGGCCAATGTCATCGGCATGTTCACCGACTTCTTCCAGCGCACCATCACCGATGTCGGCTCCGTCGGGCCGGACCGCGGCCAGGGCGGGCTCTACCTGCTGCTGCCGCCGGGTTACGCCGGGCCAGTGCCGGGTGGCTACTTCGCCTTCACCTCCTCCACCTACAACGTCTTCCTGTTCTTCCGCACGCTGATGCGGCAGGGCGACAATGGGCCTGATCCGGCGCCGGCGGTCGCGAATGCCGAGCAGACGCGCGTCTATCCGCTATTCGAGGTCGAGCGCCGCGTGAAGCCCATGCAGTTCCCGAACGGCTCGGGCAAGCGCGTCAACATGATGTATCCCGTGGACAACAGCTACTGGACGAAGCTGAAGGCCTTCGTGGACTACGAGCCGGTGGAGTGCATTCCGCTGGAAGTCCGCGGCGCGCTAGCATCCATCGGCATCGTCAAGGGCCAGCCCTTCGCGCCGAATGCGCGCCAGCAGGAATTGCTGCAACAGGCCGTGCGCAAGGCGCCGCGGATGATCATGGCGACGCGGCAACTCGGCCGCGCCGACGGGCGCCAGCTCTACTACGAAGGCCGCCAATGGGAGACGGCCTGGGCGGGTGCCACGGCGGAGTGGCTGCAGGAAAGCTACCTCGACATCATGCAGCGGGCGGGCTTCTTCCAGATCGCCTATTCCTCGGCGCCGGCGATGGTGATGCGCACGACCGGCGCGGGATCGAAATACCCGCTCGCCGTGCGCGATGCCGACGGCAACTTCCTCAACGGCGCGAACACCTATCGCCTGCGCCTGTCGCCCGGCATTCCCGCGGGGCTGTTCTGGGCGGTCACCGCCTATAACATCACCGACGGCACCATGCCGGAGACGCCACAGCGCCTGCCCTCGATCAACGGCTACAACAAGGTCGCCAAGAACGCCGATGGGTCGATCGACCTGTTCTTCGGCGCGGCGCGTCCGGCCGCGGCACCGGAGTCGAACTGGATCCAAGTGCAGGAGGGGCGCAATTTCCTTGTCACCCTGCGGCTCTACGGCACCGGGATTGAGTTCTACGACCAGAGTTGGAAGCCCGATGATGTCGTGAGGCTTGGCTGATGCAGCACGCGATGCATGGGCCTGGGCGAATAAAGCGATAAAGGCCTAAAATCCTAAAGTGATAAAGCAACATTGTAACATCGCCTCGGACGCCCGGCGCTGTCTGTGCTAGATCGGCCATCATGCCCGTCACGACCCGTACCGTCCGCCCCGCCGATGGCGAGATCCGCCTCGACCGCTGGTTCCACCGCCACTTCCCCCAACTGACCCAGGGCGCGCTGCAGAAGATGCTGCGCACCGGCCAGATCCGCGTGGATGGCCAGCGCGCGGAAGCCAATACCCGCCTGCTGCCCGGCCAGGCCATCCGCGTCCCACCGATGCCCGAGGGCCAGGCCCCGCTGGCCGAACCGAAGCCGGTCGACCCGCGCGAGGCCGCATCGCTCGAACGCCTGGTGATCTATCGCGACGACAGCATCATCGCGCTCGACAAGCCGCAGGGCATGCCGGTGCAGGGCGGCCCGGGCATCGCCAAGCACCTCGATGGCATGCTGGACGCGCTACGCTTCGGCAATGAGGACCGGCCGAGGCTGGTCCATCGCCTCGACCGCGACACGACCGGCGTGCTGGTGCTGGCCCGCACCCCGGCGGCGGCGTCGCGGCTCGCCTCGGCCTTTCGCGGCCGCGACACGCAGAAGACCTACTGGGCCATCGTGGTCGGGCGGCCGCATCCGCTGGAGGGGCGGATCAGCATGCCGCTCGCCAAGCATGCCGGCGGTCATGGCGAACGCGTCGTGCCGTCGGATGCGAAGGATGCGGCGCATGCCGTCACGCTCTACCGCACCATCGACACCGCGCAGAAGCAGGCGGCCCTGCTGGAATTCACGCCGCTGACCGGGCGCACCCACCAGCTGCGCGTGCATGCCGCCTCGGCGCTGAAATGCCCGATCCTGGGCGATGGCAAGTATGGCGGCGCGGCCGCGCATCCCGACGGTTTCGGCGACCGCACCCTGCACCTGCACGCCCGGGCGCTGCGCCTGCCGCATCCGGAAGGCGGGACGCTGGAACTTGCTGCCCCGCTGCCGCCGCACATGAAGGACACCTTCACCTTCCTCGGCTTCGACAAGCCGCGCACACCGCCCTGCCGGCGGGTCCGCTGAGGCGCAGCCCGTGCGCGCGCTGAAATGGGCGGCGGGCCTGCTGGGCGGGGCGGTGCTGCTGCTCGGCGGCGGGGTGGTCGCGCTGGCCTACGCCCTTGATGCCGGGGCGCTGACGCCGCGCATCACCGCTGCGATCGAGGCGGCGACGGGACGCGCCGCGACGCTCGGCCACGTTTCGATCGGGCTTGGCCTGACGCCGCGCGTCACCATCGCGGATGCGACCATCGCCAACCTTCCCGGCGGATCGCGGCCCGACATGGCGCGCATCCGCCGCATGGAAGCGAACCTCGCTTTGCTGCCGCTGCTGCGCGGCGATATCGCCTTCCGCGCCATCGCGATCGAGGGCGCGGACATCCTCCTCGAACAGCGCGCCGACGGCACGCCGAACTGGGTGTTCCAGCCCGCGCCGCGTGACGCCGCGCCGGCCACCGCCGCGCCCGGCGTACAGCCCGCAGCCGAGCGTCCGCGCCGGCGCCTCGCCATCGGCACTGTCACCCTCGCCGACAGCCGCGTCACCCTGCCCGATCCGCGCCTCGGCACCGTGACGGTCCAGGCGGCGCGGTTGCAGGGGATCGGCGATGATGGGCTGGATGCCTTCACGGCCCGGCTCGGCATCCATGGCGTGACCCTCGCTTTGATCGGGGAGGCGCCGCCGGCCCCGGCGCCGATCCACGCGACACTCGCCATCGGCGGCAACCGCCTGGCCGCGCGGGGCCGGCCCGGCGAGGGCATCGCCTTCGAGGCCGCGATCCCGGATTACGCGGCGCTGCGCCCACTGCTCGCTGCCCTGGCCCCGGATGCGCCGCTGCCCGCGACGCTGCCGCAGGTGGCAGCCAGCCTGCGCCTCGGCGCCGATCTGCGACCGTTGGGCGGCGCGCTGCAGGCCGGGGCGGCGGATCTCGCGGCGATACGGCCGGGGCTGCGGCTCGCGCGGCTCGACGTCGGAGCGCCGGGCCTGGACCAGCCGGCCGAGGTGACGATCGAGGCCAGCCAGTCGGGCCTGCCCTTCACCGCCGTGCTCAATCTGGAACGCCTCGGCCCGCTGCTGCCCTGGACCGCCGAGACGCCGGTCGCCGTGACCCTGCGCGCCGAGGCCGCGGGCGCGCGGGCCGAGGCCTCCGGCCGCATCGAACGGCCGCGCACGCTGCAAGGCATGGGCTTCGACATCCGCGCGGCCGTGCCGGACATGCTGGCGCTTGCGCCCGTGCTGCCCGACCCGTTGCCGCTGCGCGACGCGACCTTCGCCGCGCGGGTGACCGCGGATGACCTCCTGCGCGGCGCCCTGCGCATCGAGGCGCTGCGCATCGCCGCACCCGCCCTGGCGGCGGAGGGAGAGATGCTGCTCACCCCCGGCAAGCCCTTCGGCATCGAGGGTCGCCTGGAGGCCGAACGCATCGACCTCGACGCGCTGGCACGGCGTGCGCCGGTGGCGGACCCGCCAACGGCCGCGCCCACCACCGCCGCGCCGCCCGCCGCGCCCGCCACGCCACCACCACCTGCCGCCGCTGAGACGGCCGAGCGGCGCGTCATCCCCGATATCGCGCTGCCGCTCGCCGGCCTCGCCACCTGGCATGGCCGCATCGACCTGCGTGCCGGCCAGGCGCGGATCGACGGCATGGATTGGCGCGACCTGCACGCCGCCATCGTGCAGGAGGACGACGTGCTGCGCGTTGCGCCGTTCACCGTTACCAGTCCGGGCGGCGTGCTGCGCGGCGAGGCACGCATCGACCGGCGCGCCAACCCGCCGGCGCTCGCGCTGACCCTGCGCAGCGAGGGAAGCGGCATCGACCTCGCCGCGCTGCGCCGCGCCCGCGACGAGCCGCCGGGCCTCGAAGGCCGCGCGCAGGTCGCCATCGATGTGACCGCGCGCGGCGCCACCACCCGCGCGCTCGCCGCCAGCCTCAGCGGACAGGCGGGGCTCGCCATGGTCGATGGGCGGGTCGCCGGCGCGGGGCTGATGCGCCTTGGTCCCGACCTCGTCGCCCTGCTGCTGCCGGGGGCGCCGCGGGACGGGCTGGCGCTGCGGTGCCTCGCGCTGCGCATCGCCGCCGAGGACGGCATCGCCACCACCAGTGCGCTGCTCGCCGAAACCGGTGTCGGGCAGATCACCGGCACGGCGGCTGCGAACCTCGGGACGGAACGGCTGGCGGCGCGGCTGCTGCCGGATGTGCAGTTGCTCGGCGTGACGGTGCGCGCGCCGGTCGGCGTCGGCGGCACGCTGGCCGCGCCGCGGATCGGCGTCGATGCCGGGCGCGCCTTCGCCCAGGTGTTCGGTGAGGCGGCGGCGAGCCGGCCCTGGCGCGAGCCGGCCGGGGATTGCGCCGAGCAACTGCGCCTGGCCCGCATGGGGGCGGAGGGGCCGCTGCCGACGCCGCGGACGGAGGCGCCGGGGGTGCCGCGGGACTTGCAAGGGCCGGCGCAGGACCTGCTGCGGGGGCTGTTCGGCGGGCGGCGGCGGTGACCAGGGCGCCTCGCGCATCGTGCTGATGGAACGTCGCGCCGCCTGCGCTACATAGCCTCCCGATGAAGCGTTTCTGGACCCATGCCGTCGCCGTCCCGCGTCAGGAGGGCGGCCATGCGGTGCTGCTCGATGGACGCCCGCTCCGCCTGCCGGGTGGGGCGCCGCTGGCCACCCATTCGGCCGCGTTGGCCGAGGCGATCGCCGCCGAATGGCAGGCGGCCGGCGGCGAGAAGGGCGGCGAGATGACGATGGAAGCGGTGCCGCTGACGCGCCTGCTCGGCACCGCGCAGGACCGCATCGCGCCGGATCCCGCGGCCATGGTCGCGGGGTTGGCGAAGTACGCGGAGACCGACCTGCTCTGCTACCGCGCCGAGGACCCCACGCTGGCCGAGGAGCAGGCGCGCGAATGGCAGCCGCTGCTCGACTGGGCGACGGCGGCGCATGGCGCACCGCTGGCTGTCACGGCGGGGCTGATGCCGGTGCCGCAGCCGGCCGAGAGCCTCGATGCGCTACGCGAGGCGATCGCCGCGCATGCGACGGAGGAACTCGCGGCACTTGGCCTTGCGGTGCCGGCGCTGGGCAGCCTGGTGCTGGCCCTCGCCATGTCGGCGGGGCGGGTCGACGCGGCGGAGGCACATCGCCTCGCCGTTCTCGACGAGATCCACCAGGAGAAGCGCTGGGGCACGGACTGGGAGGCCGAGCAGCGCCGCGCGCGGGCCGCCGCCGATCTCGACCTGGCGCAGCGTTTCCTGGCACTGGTGCGGCCATGAAGGCACGGCGCGTGGTCATCGCCGGCCGGGTGCAGGGCGTCGGCTACCGCGACTGGATGATGGAGGAGGCGGTGCGCCTCGGCGTACATGGCTGGGTGCGCAACCGCCGCGACGGCACGGTGGAGGCGCTGGTGGCCGGCGAGGAAGCCGCGGTGCAGGCGCTGCTGTCGGCCTGCCGACTTGGCCCGCCGCTGGCCTCGGTGCGCGAGATCACCGAGGATTTCGCCGACCCGCCGGAGGAGCCGGGCTTCCGCCGCCTGCCGAACGGGTAAGGCGGTATCCCGTGCGCCGCGCGGAAGCCGCGCGGCGCATTGGCGGCGTTCAGCCGACCGCCGGCACCACCGAGGTCCAGCCATGCGGATCGTTGGTGCGCCCGTACTGGATGCCGACGATCGCGTCGTAGAGCTTCTGCGTCACCTCGCCGGTCTCGCCCTTGTTGATCAGTACATCCTCGCCCTTGTAGCCGAGCGTGCCGACCGGGGAGACCACCGCGGCCGTGCCCGTGCCCCACATCTCCTTCAGCGAGCCGTTGCGGCCGGCTTCCATCACCTCGTCGATCGTGATCGCGCGCTCGCTGACCTTGAGGCCCCAGTCGCGCATGAGCTGGATGGCGGAAGCGCGCGTCACGCCATCGAGGATGGTGCCGGCGAGCGGCGGGGTGATCACCTCGTCGCCGATCTTCACCATGATGTTCATGGTGCCGACCTCATCGAGGTACTTGCGGTGCACGCCGTCGAGATACAGCACTTGGGTGTAGCCGGCCTTCGCCGCGTCCATCTGCCCGGCGAGCGACTGCGCGTAGTTCGCCGCCGTCTTGGCTTCGCCCGTGCCGCCCTTCACCGCGCGCACATGCGCGTCGGAGGCGAGGATGCGCACCGGCTTCACGCCTTCCTTGTAGTAGGACCCGACGGGCGAGAGGATCAGGAAGTAGAGATAGCTGTGCGAGGGATGCACGCCGAGCATCACATCCGTCGCGATGATGGTCGGGCGCAGATACAGCGACGTACCCGCCTTGCGCGGCACCCAATCGGCGTCCACGCCCACCAGCGCGTCGAAGGATGCGCGGATGATGTCCACCGGCAGCGCCGGCATGGACATCAGCCTGGCCGAGCGGTCGAAACGCTGCGCGTGGCGATCGGCGCGGAACAGCCGGATCTGCCCGTCATCGCCGCGGAACGCCTTCAGCCCGTCGAAGATCGCCTGGCCGTAGTGCAGCACCGAGGTCGCCGGATCGAGGCTGAGCGGGCCATAGGGGACGACACGCGGATCAAACCAGCCCTTCCCCTCCTCATAATTCATGAGGAACATGTGGTCCGTGAGGACCTTGCCGAAGGCGAGCGAATCGTCCGCCGGCTTGGCCTTCGGTGAGGTCGTGCGGGTGATCGGGAACTGGCCCATGCTGCGTATCCTTCCAGTGTTTCTTATCTTAGGCGCGCAACCCGGCGCGGCAGATGCGGAACGATCCCTGGCGGCGGCGCCGCTGCGCGGACGGCGGCTGCGTCATGGGATATCCTCCTGTCCGCCCGCAATGCCGGCGCCATATGTGACGAAAGAAAATTGCTTCAGATGGCCATAAGTTAAAATGACGCGTCGGATGCGTCAATGATACTGACCCAAGCGGAGGGCCACGCCTGAACATGCCAGCCAAGAGCAGCGCGCAGATCACCGACACCCCGGAACGCAGTTCGCTGCCCGCCGGGCGCAACCTGCTGTTCCTGCGGGAGGAGGAGCTGCGCCTCGCCCAGGACCTGCTGTTCTTCGGCTACCGCGACTTCACCGCCGGTGCCGACGAGATCCTGGCCGAGCTCGGCATGGGCCGCGCGCATCACCGCGTGCTGCATTTCGTCGGCCGCCGGCCGGGCATCACCGTGGGCGACCTGCTCGGCATCCTCGCCATCACCAAGCAGAGCCTCGGCCGCGTCCTCCAGCCCCTGGTCGAGGAGGGCTACGTGACCCAGACACCGGGCCGCAACGACCGCCGCCAGCGGCTGCTGACCCTGACGGACAAGGGCGCGGCGCTGGAACGACGCCTGTTCGAACGCCAGCGGGAGACGGTGATGCGCGCCTATCGCGAGGCCGGTCCGGTCGCCGTCGAGGGCTTCCGCCGTGTCATGCGCGGGCTGATGGGCGACCAGGCGCGTGCGGCCTGCGACACGCTCGGCACGCCGGACGCGCCGCGATGAACGCCACGGCCGAGACGGCGCATCTCCTTGTCGTCGATGACGATGCGCGGTTGCGCGCGCTGCTGCAGCGCTTCCTGACCGACCAGGGCTTTCGCGTCACCGCCGTGGCGGATGCCGCCGCGGCGCGCGCCGCCATCGCGGCGATGACATTCGACCTGATGGTGCTCGACGTGATGATGCCCGGCGAGTCCGGCTTGTCTCTCGCCGAATCCCTGCGGCGCGACGGCGATGAGGTGCCGATCCTGATGCTGACCGCGCGCGGCGCGCCGGAAGACCGCATCGCGGGGCTCGAGCACGGGGTGGACGACTACCTCGCCAAGCCCTTCGACCCTCGGGAACTGGCGCTGCGGATCCGCACCATCCTGCGCCGCGCCGCGCCGGCCGCGGCCAGCCAAGCGCTGCCGAGCGCACCGGTGCAGCTCGGCCCCAGCTGGTTCGACGTGGAACGCGCCGAGCTGCGCGGCCAGGAGGGCATCATCCGCCTGACCGGCGGGGAGGCCGCGCTGCTCCAGGCGCTGGCGCGCCGTGTGGGCGAGGTGCTGAGCCGCGAGGAGATCGGCACCGCGCTCGGCACGCCCGAGGCCGGTGAACGCGCGATCGACGTGCAGGTGACGCGGCTGCGCCGCAAGGTCGAGACGGATCCGCGCGAGCCGCGCTTCATCCAGACGGTGCGGCACCGCGGCTATGTGCTGAGGCCCGGGCCGTGAAAGAGAAAGATCGGGGGAGGAACACCTCCCCCGAATCCCCCACCGTTTTTTGGCACTTGGGAACTGACCCTGGCGGTCGGTCTCCAAAAGACAGAAAAAGGAGGGGGATCGGGGGAGTTCTCTCCCCCGACCTTCCTTCCCCATGACCCTCGGTGGACTGTTCCGCTATCTGGTGCCGCGCGGGCTGCTCGGCCGCGCGCTGCTGATCATCCTGGTGCCGCTGGTCGCGCTGCAGATCATCTCGCTCTACCTGTTCTACGGCAGCCATCTCGACGTGATCTCCCGCCGGCTGGCGGGCGGCGTGGCCGGGGACGTCGCGATGGTGGTCGAGTTGCTGGCGCGCAACCCGAATCCCGCCGATCGCGGCTGGATCTTCCGCGAGGCGGCGTGGCGGCTCGACCTGTCCCTCGCCTTCGAAGCGGGCGCGGTGCTCGGCCCCACTGGCAATCGGCGGGCCTCCATGCCGCTGCTGCCACTGGAGGAGGACCTGGACGACGCGATGCGCGAACGCGTGCGCCTGCCCTTCGACACCGATTGGCAGACCGACCCGCGCAGCATCGTCATCCGTGTGCAGCTGCCCGACGGCGTGTTGCACGTGGAAGCCGCGCGCAAGCGTCTGTTCAGCGGCACGCTGTATCTGTTCGTGATCTGGGTGGTCGGCTCCTCGCTGCTGCTGTTCCTGGTCGCCGCGCTATTCATGAAGAACCAGGTGCGCGCGATCCGCCGGCTGGCGGAGGCTGCGGAAGCCTTCGGGCGCGGCCGCGACCTCGGCCCGATGAAGCCCGAAGGCGCTGCCGAGGCGCGCCAGGCGGCCATCGCCTACAATTCCATGCAGTCACGCATCCGTCGCTTCGTCGAAAGCCGCACGGAGATGCTGGCCGGCATCAGCCACGACCTGCGCACGCCGTTGACCCGCCTGCGCCTCGGCATCGCCATGTTGCCGGCCTCGGTGCAGGACGATGCGGCGGCGATGACGCAGGATGTCGAGGAGATGGACCGGCTGATCGCCGCTTACCTGTCCTTCGCGCGCGGCGAGGGCACCGAGCAGGCCGCGCCCGCCGACCTCGCCGAACTGGTCGAGGAAGCCGCGGCCAAGGCGCGGCGCGATGGCGCGCAGGTCGATCTCGACGTGCCGGAGGAACCGCTGGTGCTGCCGGTGCGCGCCGACGCGCTGCGCCGCTGCCTGGGCAACCTGCTCGACAATGCGCGCCGGCACGCGCGGCGCATCGCCATCGGCCTGACGCGCGTGCCGCGCGGGGAGGCTGGTGCCTGGGCCATGGTGACGGTGGACGACGACGGCCCCGGCCTGCCCGAGGACCAGCGCGAGGAAGCCTTCCGCCCCTTCGCCACCTTCTCCGCCGGCGGCACCGGCCTCGGCCTGGCCATCGCGCGCGACATTGCGCGCGCCCATGGCGGGGACATCGTGCTGGAGGACAGCCCGCTGGGTGGGTTGCGGGCGCGGATCCGGCTGCCGGTGTAGGCGGCGGAGACCAGAGAGGCGCGTCGCCCCTCGGGGTAGAAATTCTTGATTCGCGTCAATGCGCCGGGCCGGCTGCGGCACCATGTTCCGGGCACTGGATCCGGAGGAGAAGCCATGCGTGCCCGTGACATCATGACCCGGAACCCCG
This sequence comes from Roseomonas sp. SRI_022, assembly GCF_057586215.1. NCBI lineage: Bacteria > Pseudomonadati > Pseudomonadota > Alphaproteobacteria > Acetobacterales > Roseomonadaceae > Roseomonas > Roseomonas sp. SRI_022. The sequence goes on along the minus strand of NZ_JBYCZL010000022.1, from coordinate 67,518 downwards.
TGACGGTGCCGCCGGAAACCCCGCTTGAGGCGGTGGCGGCGCGGATGGCCGAACGCGGCATCTCTGGCCTGCCAGTGGTCGATGCGACGGGGAAGCTGGTCGGCCTGGTGACGGATGGCGACCTGATGCGGCGGCTGTCGGCGAAGGAAGACAAGCCTGCCTCCTTCTTCGCCGCGCTGCTCGGCGCCAATGCCGACCAGGCGATCGCCTATGCCCGCGCCCATGGCCGCCGCGTGCACGACGTGATGAGCACCGACCTCGCCACGGTGCAGGAGGACGCGACGGTCGAGGAAGTTGTCCACATCCTGGAAGGTCACCGCATCCGCCGCGTGCCGGTGCTGCGCGGGGAGCAACTGGTGGGCATCGTCTCCCGCGCCGACCTGCTGCGCGCGGTGATGGCGCCGGTGGCCTCGGGCGCGGAGGAGGAGGCGTCCGACCCGCGCATCCGGCGGGACCTGTTCGCCCGCATGGCCGCGGAATCCTGGGTCAGCACGCGTTTCGTCTTCCCCACGGTGAAGGACGGCGTCGTCACCTTCCACGGCTTCCTGGGCACGCAGGCGACGACCGCCCTGCGCGTGCTCGCCGAGGGGGTGCCGGGGGTGAAGCAGGTTGCGTTCGATACCGTGTCGCCGCCGGCCATGATGATCGGCGTGCCGTGAGGTGGAGGGGCGGCGCCCCTCCAGCCGATTTCAATCGATCGACAGCCCCAGCCGCGCGACTGTCGCCCGCTCATAGGCGGTGCGCTCGGTGGCGAAGGCGAGGTATTCGCGGGGTCCGAGATACTCGTCCGGCAGTTCCCAGCGCCGCATGATCGCCTGCGTCTGCTCGTCGAGCAGACCCTTTCGGAAGCTGGTGTGCAGCTTGTCCACGATCTCCGGCGGCAGTCCCTTCGGGCCGACGAAGCCGTAGGGTGAGGTCACGGACATGTTGTAGCCGAGGTCCATCAGCGTCGGCGCGTCTGGGAAGGAGGGCAGACGCGTCCGCGTCCAGACGCTGAGCAGGCGGAACTCGCCGGTCTCTACCTGCGGTCGCCAGGCCTGCGAATCCGCGACCATGCTGATCTGCCGGCCAAGCAGCGCGGTGACACCCTCCTGCGACCCGCGGAAGGGCACATGCGTCATGTCGCAGCGTTCGCGCGCGATGAGATCCTCCATCGCCAGGTGGTTGGTGGTGGCGATGCCTGAGGTTGAGTAGGTGAGCCGCCCAGGCTGGCGCCGCGCATCGGCGAAGACATCGGCGAGCGTGCGCCACGGGCTGTCCGCGCGCACCACGGTGCCGAAGATGAAGCCTGAGAACTGCATGATGTAGCTGAAATCCGTCACCGGATCCCAGGTCGGCTGCTTCGTCAGGAAGGGGTGGCGGATGATCGACAGATGGTGATGCGCGAGGGTGTAGCCATCCGGCTGCGCCTGCTGCGTCAGCAGGATGGCCGCACGGGTGCCGCGGGCGCCCGGCATGTTCTCCGATACGATCGACACGCCCATATCGCGCCCGGCGATCTCGAAGATCGAACGCTGCAACGCGTCCAGCGAACTGCCCGGCGGCCAGGGCGTGACGATGCGGATCGGCCGGTTGGGATATCGCGCCTGGCCGAAGGACGGGCGCGCGAGCAGCCCGGCTGCGCCGGCGGCGAGACCCGCGCGGCGCGTGATGCGTGACGTCATGCTTGTTTCCCCTTGGCGCACCGTGTCTCCGGCGCTTCAGTCGATGCTGAGGTTGAGCCGCGTCACCATGCGCTGTTCGTAGACGGCGCGTTCGCGGGCGAAGGCGGTGTAGGCCGCCGGGCCGAGATACTCGTCCGGCATGTCGTTCTGCGCCATGTAGGCCTTGATGCGGTCGCTCTCCTGCATGCGGTGAAAGGCCTGGTGCAGGAACTCCGTCACTTCCGGGTCCATCCCCTTCGGTCCGGCAATGCCGTAGGGCGAGGTGACCACCATGCCGTAGCCGAGTTCGGTCAGGGTCGGCGCATTGGGGAAGGCGCGCAGCCGCGTGCGTGTCCAGACGGAGAGCAGGCGCAGCTGCCCAGCCTCGACATTCGGCGCCCAGGAATTGGCGTTGGCGATGACGTCGAGCTGCCGGGCGAGGATCGCGGTGATGTTCTCCGAGGTGCCGCGATAGGGAACGTGCAGCATCTGCACGCCTTCCTTCTCGCAGAGTTCCTCCATCGCGAGGTGGTTGGTGGTGGCGACACCGGAGGTGCCGTAGGTGAGCTGCCCGGGCCGCGCGCGCGCCGCCGCCCACATGTCGGCCATGGTGTTCCAGCCGGATGCCGGGTGCACGACATGGCCGAAGACGAAGCCGGTCTGCTGCATGATGTAGGTGAAGTCGTTGACCGGGTCCCAACTTGGCTGCTTCGTCAAGAACGGATGGCGGATCACCGAGAGATGATGATGCGCGATGGTGTAGCCATCCGGCCGCGTGCCCGAGATCAGCGCGCGCGCCGCCAGCGTGCCGCGTGCGCCGGGGCGATTCTCGATGATCAGGGGCTGGCCGAACTCCTGCTGGAACATCTCGCCCTGCAGGCGGATGAAGCCATCGAGGACGCCGCCCGGCGCCCAGGGGATCAGGAAGCGCACGGGCCGGTTGGGGAAGCGCCCCTGGCTGAGCGAAGGCCGTGCCAGCAGCGGCAGCGCCGCGCCGGCCAGGAGGATGCGTCGCGTGATCATGACTTGCCTCCTCAGCCGTCGAGCGTCAGGCCGAGGCGGCGCACCATCGCCTTTTCGTATTCGACGCGCTCGGCGACGAAGGCGCGGTAGGATTGCGTGTCGAGATAGACGAGCGGCATGTCGAATTGGGCGCGGACGCGCGCATTGTCGGGCGACATCAGCGCTTCCTTCATGGCGTCGTGCAGCACCCGCACCAGACCCTCATCCATGCCCTTCGGACCGCTGACGCCGTAGGGGGAGGTGACGACGAGGTCGTAGCCGAGTTCCTTCAGTGTGGGCGCGTTGGGGAAGCGCTGCACGCGCTCCGCCGTCCAGACCGAGAGCACGCGCATCTGCCCGTTCTCGACGAAGGGCGCCCAGGTGGAACTGTCGCAGACCATGTCCACCTGCCCGCCGATGACGGCGGTTACCGCCTCGTTCGATCCGCGGAAGGGAACGTGGGTGAGCTGCACGCCGTCCTTCTCCTGGACGGTTTCCATCGCCAGGTGGTTGGTCGTGCCGATGCCCGATGTGGTGTAGTTCAGCTTCCCCGGATTGGCCCGGGCATAGGCGATCATCTCCTGCCAGGTCTGGAAGGGGCTGGTGGCCTTGACGGCGCAGCCAAACAGCCAGCCGGTCATGCCGATGATGTGGGTGAAGTCCCCCACGGGGTCCCATTGCGGCGTGCGCATCATCCACGGCCGGCGCAGCACCGACAGATGCATCTGCGTCAGAGTGTAGCCGTCGGGCCGGGACTGCTGGGCGACCGTCATGGGTCCGAGCGTGCCGCCGGCACCGGGACGGTTCTGGATGACCATGGGTTGGCCGAGCGCCCGGCCGACGATCTCCCCGATCGAGCGGAGCTGGAGGTCGGCCGAACCGCCCGCCGGCCAGGGCACGACAAGCTGGATCGGGCGGTCGGGGAAGCGCGCCTGCGCGCGGGAAATGCCAGGCATGGCAAGGGTTGCGGCACCGGACAGGATCAGCAGGCGTCGGGTCGTGCGCAGCGCACGGGGGTCCCGGATGGTCATCAGACATTCCTCCTCGGGCGGCACGTCTGGCGGTGCCTGCCCATATGGACGAAAGGATAGGCAAGCCCCGGCAGCGTTCCCAGTGCTTTTCCAAAGCCTTGATCCCGCCCCGCCGGAGGGGCAGTTTCCGGCCGCCTCAACCGAACCCTGATCGCAGGACCCCCGATTCATGTCCGAAACCTTCGATGTCATCGTCATCGGCGCCGGCCCCGGCGGCTATGTCTGCGCCATCCGCGCGGCCCAGCTCGGGCTCAAGGTCGCCTGCGTCGAGAAGCGCGAGACGCTGGGGGGCACCTGCCTCAATGTCGGCTGCATCCCGTCCAAGGCGCTGCTGCATTCGTCGGAGGTGTTCGAGGAAACGTCGCACCATCTGGCCGAGCAGGGCATCATCGTCGGGCAGGTCGGGCTCGACCTCACGAAGATGCAGGTGCGCAAGGCCGATGTCGTCGGCGCGAACGTCAAGGGTGTCGAATTCCTGTTTAAGAAGAACAAGGTCACCTGGCTGAAGGGTGAGGGGAAGATTTCCGCCCCCGGCACCGTGCAGGTGAACGGCACCGACTACACCGCGAAGCACATCGTCATCGCCACCGGCAGCGACAGCACCCCGCTGCGCGGCGTCGAGGTGGATGAGACGCGCATCGTCACTTCGACCGGTGCGCTGGAACTGTCCGCCGTGCCGAAGCACCTGGTGGTGATCGGCGGCGGGGTGATCGGGCTCGAGCTTGGTTCCGTCTGGCGGCGCCTCGGCGCCGAGGTCACGGTGATCGAATTCCTCGACGGCATCCTGCCCGGCATGGATGGCGAGATCCGCAAGCAGTTCGAGCGCATCCTGGCCAAGCAGGGCGTGAAGTTCCGCCTGAAGTCGAAGGTCACCAGCGCGGTTGCCGACGACACCGGCGTGACGCTGAAGGTGGAGCCCGCCGAGGGCGGCGCGGCCGAGGAACTGCGTGCCGACGTCGTGCTGCTGTCCATCGGACGCCGGCCCTATGTCGAGGGCCTCGGCCTCGATGCCATGGGCGTGGCGCTGGATGAGCGCGGTCGTGTGAAGACCGACGCGCATTTCGCCACCAACGTCCCGGGCATCTACGCCATCGGCGACGCCATCGCCGGTGCGATGCTCGCCCACAAGGCCGAGGACGAAGGCTACGCGCTCGCCGAGATGCTGGTCGGGCAGAAGCCGCACATCAACTACGATGCGATCCCCGGCGTGGTGTACACATGGCCGGAAGTCGCCGCCGTGGGCGCGACCGAGGAGACGCTGAAGGCCGCCGGCACCGCCTACAAGGTCGGCAAGTTCCCCTTCACGGCGAATGGCCGCGCGCGAGCGATGGGCGCGACGGACGGTTTCGTGAAGATCCTGGCCGACAAGGCGACGGACAAGGTGCTCGGCGCGCACATCATTGGGCCGGATGCCGGCACGCTGATCGCGGAGATCGCGCTTGCCATCGAATTCGGTGCGAGCGCCGAGGATGTGGCACGGACCAGCCACGCACATCCCTCACTCAACGAGGCCGTGAAGGAAGCGGCCCTCGCGGCGTGGGATAGGGCGGTGCACATCTGACACGGCGCCGGAGAGCCGGGCGGTCAGCCGGCCTGCGGCTCCGGAACAATGAGGGCGGCGCCCATTGCGAGGCGCCGCCTGCGTATTGGCATTCTACGCGTCCTGCGCGGTCTCAGTCGCCCGCGTGGCGCGCGCCAGCGCGGATCTGGTCCATCACCTGCGTCAGGTTGTAGCTCGCCGGTGCCTGCATCGGCGGGAAGGCCTGCAGCGTCTCGAACCAGCGCAGCCAGAGCTGCTGGCCGATCGGCAGCATGTTCCAGTCGTATTGGAATGCCGTCATCGGCGCGCCGATCGCGCCGCCGAGGCCCATGGCCGTCTTCTGCGCAGGTCCGACCGCCTGCTCGAATGGATCGCGCCGGAGGTTCGTCACCAGGGTGAAGTAGAAGGTGGTCAGCGGGTTGATCCAGCCATCCGCGCCCGGCTGCGACATGCTGTAGTACATCTTCCAGTTCCGGTAGCGCACGGCGGAGGGCGTCGCTCCCGAGAAGTAGTAGAAGAAGTCGCGCGCCGATTCCGTTGACCGGCCAGTCAGATAGTCGAACTGGTTGACCCCATCGAGCGTCGTACGGACGATGCTCGGATAGGCACCCTGCTCGAGCCGGCCGCGCAGGTCGTTGCCGGTCGGGCCGCCGGCGATCTGAACAAAGGTTGGCAGCCAGTCGAGCGACGAGAACAGCTCGGTGAACAACGTGCCCGGCCGGATCACGCCGGGCCAGCGGATCAGGGTGGGGACACGGTAGCCACCTTCCCACGCCTCGCCCTTCTGGCCGCGGAACGGCGTGATGCCGCCGTCGGGGAAGGAGATCGTCTCGGCGCCGTTGTCGGTGGTGAAAACGATGATGGTGTTGTCGAGCTGGCCCATCTCCTGCAGCCGATTGAGGACCAGGCCGATATTGTCGTCCAGCTGGGCCATGCCGGCCTCGTTCACGCCCCAGTCGCGGCGACCGCCGCGCGTGCCGAGCATCGCCTCGTAGCGCGGCGGCAGCACGGTGGTGACGTGCATGCGGGCCGGGTTGTACCAGGCGAAGAATGGACGATTCGTCTGCCGCGGGTCGTTGCGGTTGAGCCATTCGATCAGCCGTCCGGAGATCTCCTCGTCAACGGTGCGCGAACGATCGAGCGTCAGCGGGCCTTCGTCCCGGCAGGTCTGGTTCGCCGCCCTGCCATCCGACGAGGTGCAGAAAAGGATGTTGCGTGGCGGCGTCAGGCAGACCGTCGTCCGCGGGTCAACTGCGCCTGGAACTTCCGGCACGCCGGGGATCGGCGTGTTCCGGCACGGCGGCGCGATGGCCTGCGTCGTCGGGTTGCTGTTGATGTCCGGGAAGCTCACCTGCTGCATGGCGTCCAGGTGGTAGAGGTAGCCCCAATATTCCTGGAAACCATGCGCGGTCGGCAGCGAGTCCGTGTGGTCGCCCAGATGGTTCTTGCCGACCTGGACGGTGTTGTAGCCGAGGTCATAGAGAAAGCGCGCCAGGGTCGGCGTGCCCGGCCGGAGGTAGCTCGGGCTGCCCGGCAACTGCGGCGGGATCATGCCGGTGCGCAGCGGATACATGCCGGTGAAGAAGGCGTTGCGCCCGGAGGTGCAACTCTGCATCGCCACCGAATCAGTGAACATCCCACCTTCCAGGCCGATCCGGTCGATGTTCGGCGTTGCGCCGACGCCCAGGCCGCGGTGGTAGATGCCCGGCTGCATCCAGCCGATGTCGTCGCCCATGATGAAAAGGATGTTCGGCCGCTGCGTGGTCGGGGGTACCGCCGGCGCCCTGGGCGCCGCCGCTGCCTGCGCGGGGGTCGCGGGTGGCGCGGCCGGTTGGGTCTGCGCCAGGACGGGCGCGGCCAGGGCGACGGACGCGCCGAAGACGGCGGTCATGCTCATGGTTCGCGCGCGAATACGAAGCTCTTGAAGGTAGCTCATGGGATCCATGGCGCTCCGCTCCGTGCTTTTTTTGGTGGCGCTGGCGTCGCGAGGTGACGCCGGCGCCTGACGCTAGCTGGACGCCCGCAGCGCGATCTACGTGATTATGGTAACTATTTCGTGTTAATAATAACAGCTATTTAATAGTTTGCGGCCGCCTTCGTTTACTTCGATCCGTGCCGCGCATCGTTGCGTCTGGTCTCTGGTGTCTGCAATGCGCTGATCGCAATATTCCTTAATCTATGGCGGCAGGGGGGCATGGCTCCTCAAGTTGTCTCCGTTCGTCCTGCGGGCGGCGGCGGCTGGAAATTCCCGCCCCGCATCTGCATGCTCCATCTGCCGAGCCAACCGATTGGGCACGACGCAGCCAGAAGGCGCGATGATGTCGAATACCTTGAATGACGTTCACGCTGAGACGGCACCCGCCGCGATGTGCCACATCCCTGGCGGCGTGTTCCAGATGGGCAGCGACCGGCATTACCCCGAGGAAGCGCCCGCGCATCCTGTCCGTGTCGGCGCCTTCTGGATGGACGCGACGACCGTCACCAACGCGCAATTCGCCCGCTTCGTCGCCGCCACGGGCTACGTCACCGTGGCGGAGCGGCCGCTCGATCCCGCGATGTACCCTCACGCGACGCCTCAGCAGCTCAAGCCCGGCTCGGTGGTTTTCCGCAGGACATCGGGACCGGTCCCGACCGATGATTTCCGCCGCTGGTGGGCCTGGACCACCGGTGCCTGCTGGCGCCATCCGGAGGGGCGTGGCAGCGGCGTCCAGAGTCGCCCGGATCATCCCGTGGTGCAGGTTGCCTTCGAGGATGCCGAGGCCTACGCCGCCTGGGCCGGCAAGTCCCTGCCGACCGAAGCGGAATGGGAGTTTGCCGCGCGTGGCGGCCTGGACGGTGCGGAGTTCGCCTGGGGCGATGAACTGACCCCTGGCGGCGTGCACATGGCGAACACCTGGCAGGGCGCCTTCCCGTGGCGGAACAGCGCCGAGGACGGGTTTACGGGCACGGCCCCGGTGGGCTCGTTTCCGGCCAACGGCTACGGGCTCTACGACATGGCCGGCAATGTCTGGCAGTGGACGACGGATTGGTTCGCCCCGCGTCACGCAGCGGACCCGCAGAAGTCATGCTGCATGCCGACCGATCCGCGCGGCCCCGCCATGGAGGGATCCTTCGACTACACGCACTCCGCCGTGCCGATCCCGCGCCGGGTGGTGAAGGGGGGTTCCTTCCTCTGCGCGCCGTCCTATTGCCGGCGCTACCGCCCCGCCGCGCGCCACGCGCAGATGGTGGACAGCGGCATGAGCCATATCGGCTTCCGCTGCATTGTCCGCGGCACGTCCGGGAACGCGGGCCAAGCCTAGCGAGTGCCAGGCCATGGACGCCTTTCTGACGAACCGGATGAACCTTTGTGCATGGCTGGGCCAATCACTCCCGCAATCGGAATTCGAAGGCCGAGACGGCGAGTGGCTAGCCAACATGGCGAACATGTTGAAAGGAGCCTGCCATGATGACCGTGTTCCGCCGGATGCCTCTGGCATTCGCGATGGTCGTCCTTACCGCAGCCATTGCCGCGGCACAGCAGGCGCCGACCGCACCTGAGGTTCGGCCGCGCGCCGGGCTGGCGCCGACCGCGCAGGACTCCAGCGACACCGAACTCGCCAAGAAGCTGCAAAACCCGGTAGGCGACCTCTACAGTTTCCCCTTCCAACTGAACACGAACTTTGGCGTCGGCCCCAACAATGGCACCCAGCCGATCCTCAACGTCCAACCGGTGATCCCGATCCATGTGAACGAGGATTGGAACATCATCACCCGTACGATCCTGCCGCTGGTGTGGAACCCCTCGTTTCAGCCGCAGGCCGACACGGTGCCCTTCGGCACGGGCCCGATCACCTTCTCGGCTTTCCTGTCACCGGCGAACCCGACCCATGGATGGCTCTGGGCGGTGGGGCCGGTCGTGCAAATCCCGACCGCGAGCGACCGTTCGCTGGGATCCTCCGTCTGGGGCGGTGGGCCGACCGCCGCACTGGTCTACATGCAGGGCCCCTGGGTCGCAGGCGGGCTCGTCAACAACGTCTGGTCCTTTGGCGGGACTTCCGGCCGCGGCGGCACGCGGTACAACAACTTCCTGTTGCAGCCTTTCGTGAACTACAATTTCGGCGAGGGCTGGTATGTCGGGACTGCGCCCATCATCACCGCGAACTGGCTTGAACGGGGCAGCAATGCCTGGACCGTGCCGGTCGGTGCGCAGATCGGTCGCGTCATGCGGCTCGGCAAACTGCCGGTCAACCTGCTGGCTGGCGCCTACTACAACGTGGTGCGTCCGGATGAGGGCGCGACCTGGCAGTTGCGGACGCAGATTACCCTGATCTTCTGACGTCGCGCCGCCGCCGCGATCTGATAGTCGGTGGGGGATGCCGACCGTTCTACTCGGACAGACTTTCGGGTCCCGCCGCAAGAAGTTCGGCGATGATCCGCACACCCTGTTCCATCGCCGCCGTGGATGGCGAGGAGAACGCGATGCGCACCCCGTTCGGCGCATGCCCTGGCTGGGTCGCGAAGGCGCTGGATGGTGTCACCGCCACCCCGCGCCGCGCGGCGGCCGTGGTGAAGGCGTCGGACCGCCAGGGCTCAGGCAGTTCCAGCCACAGGTGATAGGCACGGCGATCGCCATGCAGCGCCTGCCCCGCGAGCCCCGCGCGCAGCACCGCCTGGCGCGCTTGCGCATCCTCGCGCTTCTGCGCCTCCAGCCGGCGTAGAAGCCCACTCTCCATCCAGGCCGTCGCGGCGGCGAGGCCAATGGGTGAGGCATGCCAGGCCCCCGCGCGGATCGCCGCCGTGACCTGCCGGCGCAGCGCGGCTGAGGGCGCGGCGATGAAGCCGCTGCTCAGCCCCGGCGAGGCGCGCTTCGACATCCCATCCACCAGCAGCACGCGATCGGGGGCGAGGGCGATCAGCGGTGGCAAGTCGCCCTGATCCAGGAAGCCGAAGACGGCGTCCTCGATCACGACGAAGTCCTCCCGCACGGCGAGGGCGGCGAGCGCCTCGCGGCGGGCAAGACCCATGGTCGCGCCCGTCGGGTTGTGGATGACGGGCTGGAGATAGACGGCCTTGAGTGGCCCGGAGCGCGTGGCGGCCTCGATGGCTTCGGGCGTGACGCCCTCGGCATCCATGGCGAGCGGCACCGCCACCAGGCCGAGGCGCGTCACGGCCGCCTTCACTGCCGGGTAGGTCATGGCCTCGATGCCGATGCGATCCCCGGCGGTCCCGCAGGCAGCGAGTGCGGCGGCGATGGCCTGCCGCCCGCCGCCGGTGAACAGCATGTGGTCCGGCACCGGCGCCCAGCCGCCGCGGGCGAGGTGCCGGGCGGATGCCAGTCGCGCGGCGGCAGTCCCCGGCGCGCCGACAGGGCGCATGGCCTCGGCCGCGCGGTCGGGGGCGAGGGCGTCGCGCAGGACCTCGGCAAGGGCTTCGGCCTGGCCGGGGACGGTGGGGAAGTTGAACTCGAAATCGATGACGCCGGGGCGGCCGGGCTCGGCCAGCGGCGGCGGCGTCAGCCCGGCACGGACATAGGTGCCGCGCCCGACCTCCCCGGCCACCAGCCCGCGGCGGGCCAGTTCGGCATAGACGCGATTGGCGGTGGAAACGGCGATGCCGCGGCCATAGGCGTATCGGCGCACCGGTTCCAGCCGCGTGCCGGGGCGCAGCCGCCCGGCGGCGATCTCGGCGGCCAGGGTGTCGGCGAGGCGGCGGTAATCGGTTTCGGGCATATTGTTCTCAGGACAATATCACGATTGATCCGAGGCAATGTATCGCACAATTTCGCGCCCATGTCTTGATCGGAGCCATCGCTGTGTCCGCTGCCGTCGCCCTTGCCCCCGAAGCCCTGGCCGCCGAGGCGCGCGCGGCCTACGCCACGCTGCAGAAGGCGGGGCTGAAGCTCGACATGACGCGCGGCAAGCCTTCCGCAGCGCAGCTTGACCTCGCGGAGGGGATGCTCGCCCTGCCGGGCAATCGCGACCATTTCGCCGAGGATGGGCAGGACGTCCGCAACTATGGCGGGCTGCAGGGCCTGCTGGAGGCGCGGCGGCTGTTCGGGGCGATGCTCGGCGTGCCGGCGGAACAGGTGGTGGTGGCGGAGAATTCCAGCCTCGCCATCATGCATGACTGCATCGTCTGGGCGCTGCTGAAGGGCGTAGCGGGCGGCGCGGCGCCATGGTCACAGGGCGATGCCGCCTTCATCTGCCCGGTGCCGGGATACGACAGGCATTTCGCGCTCTGCGAGGGCTTCGGCATCCGCATGATCCCGGTACCGATGCGCGACGACGGCCCCGACATGGAGGCCGTCGAGGCCGCCGCCGCCGACCCCGCGGTGAAGGGCATGTGGTGTGTGCCGACCTACTCCAACCCGACCGGGGCGACCTACTCGGAAGCGGTCGCACGGCGGCTCGCGACGATGCGCACGGGCGCGCCGGATTTCCGGCTGTTCTGGGACAACGCCTATGCGGTGCACCACCTGACGGACAACCAGCCGGCGCCGCTCGACATCCTCGGCCTGTGCGAACGGGCGGGGCATGCGGAACGCGCCTTCGTCTTCGCCTCGACGTCGAAGATCACGCTGGCGGGGGCCGGGCTCGCCTTCTTCGGTGGCTCGCCGCTGAATGTGCGCTGGTACCTGGAACACGCCGCGCGGCGCACCGTCGGGCCGGACAAGCTGAACCAACTGCGGCATACGCGCTTCCTGCGCGACCTCGATGGGCTGAAGCGGCACATGGCCGGGCATCGGCGGCTGCTGGCACCGAAGTTCGACGCGACGATTGCCGCACTGGAACAGCGCCTCGGTGGCCTCGGCGTGGCGCGCTGGCTGCGGCCGGAGGGCGGGTACTTCATCACCGTCGAGATGATCGAAGGCTCCGCGCGGCGTGTCGTCGAGCTAGCGCGCGGCCTTGGCATCGCGCTGACGCCGGCGGGCGCGACCTGGCCGCACGGACAGGACCCGAACGACAACATCCTGCGTCTGGCGCCGAGCTTCCCGTCGCTCGACGACGTGCGCGGGGCGGCGGAGGGCATCGCGCTCTGCATGCTTCTCGCGGCGTTGGAGGCGCGCGGCGTCGCATGACGGCGCCGCTGCGCATCCTCGGCAAGGCGTCCTCGATCAACGTCCGCAAGGTGTTGTGGACCTGCGACGAGGCCGGCATCGCCTTCTCGCGCGAGGATTGGGGCCGCGGCTTCTCTGACACTGCCACGCCGGACTTCCTGGCGATGAACCCGAATGGGCTGGTGCCGGTCATCGCCGTGCCGGGCGGCTTCCTGTGGGAGTCGAACACCATCTGCCGCTACCTCGCGTCCAATGCCGGGCGTGATGACCTGCTGCCGCGCGATCCGCTCGCCCGCGCGCGGGTCGAGATGTGGATGGACTGGCAGGCCACGGAACTGAACACGGCCTGGCGGCCCGCCTTCATGGCCCTGCTGCGGGATGACCGCAGCATCGGCGCGGCGCAGGTCGCCGCCAGTGTCGCCGCCTGGAACGCGAAGATGGCGCTGCTCGATGCGCAGCTGGCGCGCACCGGCGCCTTCGTCGCGGGTAACACCTTCACCCTCGCCGATATCGTCATAGGCCTGTCGGTGAATCGCTGGCTGATGACGCCGATCGATCGGCCGGTATTGCCCGCCATCGCCGCCTACGCCGACCGCCTGATGGCGCGGCCCGGCTATCGCACGCATGGCCGCAATGGCCTGCCCTGACCGAGGACGAACCCGCATGCCGCGCTACGCCTTCCAGCAGGTCGATGTCTTCTGCTCCGCGCCGTTCAAGGGCAATCCGGTCGCCGTGGTGCTCGGCGCCGACAGGCTGACCGATGAGCAGATGGCGGGTTTCGCCAACTGGACGAATCTCAGCGAGACCACCTTCGTCCTGCGCCCGACCGACCCGGCCGCCGATTATCGCCTGCGTATCTTCACCCCGGCGCGGGAACTGCCCTTCGCCGGGCATCCGACGCTCGGGTCCTGCCATGCCTGGCTGCACGCAGGCGGCGTGCCGAAGGGCGCCGAGATCATCCAGGAATGCGCCGTCGGGCTGGTGCCGATCCGGCGCGGGGAGGGCGGGCTTGCCTTCGCAGCGCCGCCGCTGATCCGCTCCGGCCCCGTAGCACCCGATCTGCTGGATCGCATCCGCGCCGGCCTCGGCCTGCCGGCGGAGGCGATCGCCAACGCGCATTGGGTGGATAACGGCCCGGGCTGGGTCGCGGTGATGTTGCGCTCCCGCGCCGATGTGCTGGCCGCGACGCCGGACTATGTGGCGCTGGGCCGGCTGACGCTCGGCCTGGTCGGCCCCTGGGATCCGGCGAAGGACGGGATCGAGGCGCAGTTCGAGTTGCGCGCCTTCGTCTGCGCCGAGGGCTATGAGGACCCAGTCACCGGCAGCCTCAACGCCTCGGTCGCGCAATGGCTGATCGGCACCGGCCAGGCGCCGGACGTCTATGTCGCGCGCCAGGGCACCGCGCTCGGCCGTGCCGGGCGGATCACGCTGCGGCGAGAGGACGGCAAGATCTGGGTCGGCGGGGCGACCGCGACCTGCATCGAAGGCAGCGTTACGCTTTGACGTGATACCGGCGGCCCCGCTCTGGTTGCGCCGGCCGCGCCATGGGGCCATCTGGCGACGGATGGTCATCCTGCGCCCCTCCCGGACACGCAAGGCCACGGGCTGGTCGCTGCTCACGCTCGGCGCGCTCGGCTTGGTGCTGCCCTTTCTGCAGGGCTTCCTGTTCCTCGCCCTTGGTGTCTTCGTGCTGCGGGACCAGCATATCTGGGCGGCGCGGCGCTGGGGTTGGGTGCAGGGCCGCTGGCCGCACCACGTCTGCCGCATCGAGGAGATGGAAGCCTCCCTCGGCCGCCGCCTGGCAGGTGCCGCCGAGCGCGTGCGGCGGCTGTTCAGCCGGGCGTGACGTGGGCGCGCGGCGCGCGTAAGTCCATCCCATGCATCGTCTCTGGCTGTTCCTTGGCGCCCTGACCGGGCTTGCCGCCGTCGCCCTGTCCGCCTGGGCCGCGCATGGCGCGCCGGCCGGCTTCGCGCCCGCGCCGCGCCGCGCGGTGGACAACGCGTTGATGATCCAGGGCTGGCACGCCTTCGCGCTGATCGCCGCCGGGCTTATGGCCGAACAGGGGCGGCGGCTCGCGCACCTCGCCGGGGCGGCCTTCGCCATCGGCACCATCCTGTTCTGCGGCGCGGTGTGGTGGGGCGTGCTGGGCCGTCCGCCCCTTGGCCCCGTCGCGCCGGCCGGGGGGATCACGCTGATGGTCGGTTGGGCGCTGCTGGCGCTGGCGGCGCTCAAGCGGTGATCCGGAGCGCCTATCTCGCCGCCGAAGGCTTCGAGGCCGACCTCACCGAGGATCTCCGCCGCGCCGGCGCGCGCATCGAGGCCTGGCATGGCCGCCTCGCGCTGTCGCCGGACGCGCCGGTCGCCGCCCCCTGGGCGCTCGAAGCCTGGACCGATCCGCGCGAGATCCCGGTGCCCTCGGTCAAGGCCGGGGCCGATGCGCTGCGCGCCATCCAGCGCAATTGGGCACATTACCCGCTGCTGCATCATCGACGCTCGGCGCTGCTGGCCGATCGCCTGCCGCCGGTGAAGGCACGCCCGCTGGTCTTCCCTGAGCCCGCGCCAACCGGGCATCTCGGCGCCTGGACGCTGCTCGCGCCCGACCGGATGCTGGCCAGCCCGACCAAGACCAGCCCCTTCGTGAATGGCGAGATCCGCTTCGCCGAGGATCGCGAAGGCCCGCCCTCCCGCGCCTATCTGAAACTGTGGGAGGCGCTGACGCGCATCGGCCGGCATCCGGGGCCGGGCGAGACCTGCCTCGACCTCGGCGCCTCTCCGGGCGGCTGGACCTGGGCGATCGCGCGGCTCGGCGCGCGGGTCACGGCGGTGGACAAGGCGCCGCTCGACCCGGCCATCGCCGCCATGCCCGGCGTTTCCTGCCGGCAGGAGAGCGCCTTCGGCTTGGACCCCCGGCAGGAGTTGCCGGTCGATTGGCTGTTCTCCGACATCATCTGCTATCCGGACCGCCTGCTCGGCCTGGTGCGGCGCTGGATGGAGGCGGGGGCGGCGCGCAACTTCGTCTGCACGCTGAAGTTCCAGGGCGAGACAGACCACGCCACGGCCGCGGAATTCGCCGCGATCCCTGGGGCGCGGCTGTTCCACGGCTTCCACAACAAGCATGAACTGACCTTCGCGCTGCTGGCGTAGCGACGTCCTGGCACGGCGGCTGCATTGCCCTGTCTGCGCCAGGACGGCGTGACCCGACAGAAGGACGGGTGCCAGACCATCACGGAGTATGCAGCCATGCAGATCGTCCCCGAGCGTTCGCTCACCGCCCCTCAGGCGATCCGGGCGTTCCGCATGCAGAGCCAGCAGGACGCGGCTCGGCTTCAGGCTGCCGGCGGCCGACAGGAGTTCGCCGCGACGCTGCAAAACCTGCAGCAGCGCCCCGCCAACATGGCGGGGCCGGGTACCCCCACGGGCAACACGCTCGCCGCCCTGCTCCAGCGACTGGATACCGACCAGGACGGACGGATCACGTCGCTGGAACTGCGCGCCGCGACCCCCCGGCAGGAACCGCCGGCTACCGGGACGCGGTAGCCTTCGCGCGAGGCCGCTACGGTGGCGATTCCCTCGCGCCCTAATCTGGCCTACCTCGGTATCCATGGATGTGACGCCACCCGCCCGCGAGCCGGGATCGCGCCGCCGCGGCGCGATCGCGGTCGGCCGCCACGTGATGTGGGAAGCGGCGTCGGACCGCATTTCCCTGACCGCCGCGGGCTGCGCCTTTTACGCCAGCCTCGCGCTGTTCCCCGGCATCTTCCTGCTGGTGCTGGTCTACGGTATGGCCTTCGACAGCACGACGGTCGAACCGCAGCTCGAAGTGCTGCGCGAACTGGTGCCGGAGGAGACCTTCGACCTCATCGCCGGGCGGCTGCATGAACTGGTGCGCTCCCCGCGCCCGGCCATGAGCTGGGGGGCGATCGTCTCGGGCGGGGTGGCGATCTGGTCGGCCTCGGCCGGCACACGGGCGATGCTCGGGGCGCTCAACATGGCGCACAAGGTCGCCGAGACGCGCGGCTTCCTGCACTACCACCTGCTCGCCATCGGCATCACCCTGGCGGCCACTGTCGCGGCGACGCTCGCCATCGCGTCGCTGGTCGCGCTGCCCGGGGTGGCGGCGCTGCTCGGGCTGCCGGCGCCGCAGGCCTGGGCGCTGCGTGGGGTTTCGATGGGCACGCTGCTGCTGTTCGTCTTCGTCGGGCTGATCGTGGTCTATCGGCTGGGGCCGTCCGGGGCGCATCCGGGGATCGTCTGGACGCTGCCGGGTGCGGTGGTGGCGACGCTGATCTGGGCCGCGGCCTCGATCGGCTTCACGCTCTATGTCTCGAACTTCGCGACCTATGACCTGATGTACGGGCCGCTCGGCGCGGTGGTCGTGCTGCTGATGTGGTTCTGGGTCTCGGTCTATGTCGTGCTGCTGGGCGCGGAGCTGAACGTCGCGCTGATGGAGCAGCACGCCTCGACGCAGGGCTGAGGCGCGGGCAGGATCGCCAGCGGTGGATGCGCCGCCCGGCCCGCCGCGGATGTGTGAACAGGAGACGACCGATGCGTGCCGCCTTCGTCGATGCCAATGCCTCCCTTGCCGACGTCATGCGGCGCCTGCACCGTGCCGACGACCTTCCCGTCACGATCCATGAGGACCCGGACATCAAGCCGGATGCGCTGCCCGCCCTGCTGAAGGGCATCGAGATCGCGATCGACGACCACACGCATTTCCCCGTCGATGTCGTGAAGCGCTGTCCCGACCTGAAGCACATCGTCTTCCTCGGCACCGGCGCGCGGTCCTACATGGACCCCGAGGCGCTGGAGGCGGAATGCGGCGTCAAGGTCCACATCATCAAGGGCTATGGCGACACCGCCGTGGCCGAGATGGCCTTCGCGCTGATGTGGGCCGCCGCGCGCGGCATCGGCCCGATGCACCACGCCATCGCCGGCGGCGGTTGGCCGCGCGACGAGGGCATGCAGCTGACCGGCAAGACCGTCGGCATCATCGGCTTCGGCGGTATCGGCGCCGAGATGGCACGGTTGTGCAGCGGTTGCGGCATGAAGGTGCTGGCCTGGAACCGCAGCGCGAAGTCGCATCCCGGCGTCACCTTCACCGACATCGACACGCTGCTGGCGGAAAGCCACGTCGTCTCGCTGCACCTGCTGCTGAACGACGGGACGCGCGGCTTCCTGAGCGCCGAGCGGCTCGCGCGGATGCGGCCCGGCGCGCTGTTCGTGAACACCGCGCGCGGCGCGATCGTCGATGAGGCCGCGCTGATCGCCGCACTGCGCAGCGGACGGATCGGCGCCGCAGGGCTCGACGTCTTCGTGGAGGAACCGCTGCCGGCGGGGCATCCGATCGCCGCGCTGCCGAATGTCACGTTGGCTTCGCATTCCGCCTTCCGCACGCCGGAGGCGACGGACAATCTGATCGGAGCGTCGCTCGAGCATTGCCGGCGGATCCTGCGCGAGGGCGCGTGAGCTTCGCCGACCCGCGCGAGGGCGATCTCGAGGACGATGCGTCCTCCACCTCGCGCCATTCGCTGCTCGGTCATGCGTCCCGCATGCTGCTGGAGATCAGCCTGCCCAAGTTGGCGCTGGCGGCGACCATGCTGCTGGTGGTGCCGGCGCTGCTGCTGGGTGCCGCGCCGAAATTCGTGCTGTGGCTGACCGAGACGGCCTGGCACGGCGTCGCGCGCTTCGGGCTGATCGCCGCGCTGTTCAGTTTCGCGCTGATTGCCGGTCTGGTCGCCTGGCGCTGGGGCGGGCTGCTGTTCCGGGTGGTGGAGCGGAACTTCTGGGCGCTGAACGCTGGCCTAGTGCAGCCGCTCTACACCGCCTTGCGGGAGGCGACGCGGCTCGCGCTGGAATCGGCAGCACCGGGGCGGCCGCTCGCGGCGACGCGGCGGGATGCGGGGCTTGCGGCCGGCGCGCTGATCGCTGCCCTCGGCGCGGCCGTCGCCTGGTGGGCGGGACCGCTGCCCACGCTGCGCGTCGCGGCGTTTGGCGCGGGCGATCTGGTTGGCATCGTACTGGACGCGATCCGCAACGGCATCTGGGTCGTCGCGGTCTATCTGATGGTTGGCGCGCCGGCCTGGAGCATCGCGGAGGCGCTGGTTGGTACGCCGCAGGATCTTGGCCCGCCCGATGACGGGCAGGCGCGTTGGCGCGTCGCGCATCTGTCGGACATCCACCTCGTCGGCGACGACTATGGCTTTCGCCTTGAGTGCGGCCGCGACGGGCCGCGCGGCAATGCGCGCTTCGACAGTGTTCTGGCATTGCTGGAGGCCGAGGATGCGGTGCAGCCGATCGATGTCGTGCTGATCACCGGCGACATCACCGATGCCGCGCGCAATGCAGAATTCATCGCCTTCGATGAGGCGCTCGCGCGCCACCCCTCGCTGCGGGATCGCGTCCTGATCATTCCCGGCAATCACGATGTGAACATCGTCGATCGTGCCAATCCCTCGCGGCTGGAACTGCCGATCGCGCCCGGTGGGCCGTTGCGGCGGCTGCGTTTCCTGTCGGCCATGGCGCGGCTGCAGGGGCGGCGGGTGCGCGTCGTCGATCATCGGACCAAGCGCGTCGGGCCGACGCTGGATGCCTGGCTGGCGCTGGAGGGGCGCGGCGAAACGCTGGCGCGCTTCATGGACGAAGGCGGGCTGCGCGCAGGGCTTGCCGCACGGTCGACCTGGAACGAGGCCTTCCCGCTGATCGCCCCGCCGCCGACGCCGGATGGGCTCGGCGTGGTGCTGCTCGATTCCAATGCGGAGACGCATTTCTCCTTCACCAATGCGCTTGGCATCCTGGGGATGGGGCAGGTGCGCGCGGCGGAGGCAGCGATGCGCGAATGGCCGCACGCGCGCTGGCTGGTCGCGCTGCATCATCATCTTGTCGAGTATCCGCGCCCCGGTATCGCATTGGCGGACCGGATCGGCACGGCGCTGGTGAACGGGCATTGGGTGCTGCGGCGGTTGCGGCGCCATGCGTCGCGCACTGTGGTGCTGCATGGGCACCGGCATTTCGATTGGATGGGGCGCAGCGGAGCGTTGCGCATCCTGTCGGCGCCATCGCCGGTGATGGGTGCGCTGGACGCCGAGGCGCGCCATTTCTGGCTGCACACGCTGGCGCCGGCGGCCGATGGCGGGCTGGCGCTGCTCGCGCCACGGCGGATCGAGGTGCCGGGCACGGAACCACCCCCCATGACAGAGGGGGGCTAGGGGGGATACATCCCCCCTTCGGCCGTGCAGGTAGGGTTGGTGTGGCGGCTGCCTGTACGGCCGAAAAGCAGAGCGCCCGCCTGGCGGAATGGTAGACGCAGCGGACTTAAAATCCGCAACTCGCAAGGGTGTGCCGGTTCGAGTCCGGCGGCGGGCATGCCCACCCCGAGCACGGCCGCCGGGTCCGCGCCGACTACCGCGACGCTTCGGCGGGCAGCGCGGCGGTCTCGATCAACCCCTTCAGTCCAAGGCCCCAGGACGAGATCGACTTGAGGAAGGGCAGCAGGGGCACATCGAGCAGCGTTATCTTGTCCGGCGTGAAGATGTAGATCGCGCCTGACATCGGCGCCGGCGCCCCCGGTACGAAGACGACCAGCCGGCCATCGGCGAATTCATCCATCACCAGGGCAGGGCACAGGCCTTCCTCGATCGCCGCCAGCGCCGGCCGGAGGGTCCGGGCATCATCGGTGACCAGGGGGCCTTCCTTGGTGAAGGCCTTCAGCAGGCGATAGCCGGGGATCTTCTCGAACAGGATGGCTTCCAGCAGCCCCCGGGCCCGTCGCCCCTGCGCCGAGCGCACGACGAACCCGACCAGCAGGAACAGCAGCACCAGCAACACCACGGCCGCGATTGCCGGATGCACATACTGCCCGGCGAGGGGATTCGCCGCCGCCTGCAGCTTCTGGATGATGGCCACGACCAGCAGCACGATGGCGCCGATCGGGACGACCACCATCGCCCCGTCCAGGAATGCGCGCTTCAGGTTCTGCACGATGTCACCTCCGCTCGAGCGTACAACGACGGGCACGTGCCCTCCGGTGTCACGATGTCACGTCGGCGCCCACCGTGGCATCCAGCCTCGCACGATCCCGCGCACGCTCGAACCATAGGCAGGGCTCGTCCCGTCCACGCGCGGGACACCAGATCCGGCCCTCACCCATCGGCGCCATGCCAAGCAGCCGCACCACCGCCAGTGATGCACCGTTGTCCGCCTGCACGGCGGCGCGCAGCCGGTCGATATTCATCAGCGCGAAGGCCGCGCGCATCGCCGCCGGCGCGGCTTCGCGCATGTAGCCGCTGCCCTGGAAGGATTCCCCGAGCCAATAGGTGATCAGCGCCGTCCGCGGGTCCCCCGGCGCGCGGGAGATGCTGATCCAGCCCAGCACGGCACCATCCGCGCGGCGTTCGACAATCAGGGGCAGCGATCGTCGCTCCGCCGCCGCCATGCGCACGCCGGCGATGCGATCGAGCGCCATGAGCGGCGTGTAGGGCACCGGCCAGGAGGCGAGGCGCCGGCTCACCGCCTCACTCATCAGGCCGGCCAGCGCCGCCGCATCGCGTTCCTCCGCGCAGCGCAGGCGCAGGCGCTGAGTATCCACAGACGGAAATGTGTCATGGGTTGCAACCATTGCTAGAGAATGCCGCGTCCAGGGTTAACGTGCCAGAACCTTCGGGATGCGCCTTCGGTCGCGCGCCACGACAGCCGTACCGGCGCGCAGATCGCCGGATGCCGGCATTCCAAAGGCCACTGCCCTTTGGTGGGGTGGCTTGGAGGGGGCGGCGCCCCTCAAACACCTCATCGCCCCCGCTTCACATACCTGCCGATCGCCTTCGCCGCCGCTTCGCCTGACAGCGCCGCGGCCTCGATGCTCGCTGGCAGGCCGGGCCAGGTCCAATCGCCGGCGAGCGCCAGGTTGCGCAGCGGCAGGCGTGGCGCGATCGGCGGCACGCCCACCAGGTGACGCGGCGTGGCGCGGTGTTCCTTCACCGCCCGGCAGGGCGGCGCAGGGTCCGGCCAGGCACCCGGCAGGGCGAAGGCGTGGGCGGCGGCGCGAATCTCCGCCCAGGCGCGCTGGGCGAGGGTCCCGACCGCTTCCTCGGCTTCCGCGTCGGCGGCGCTGACGGTGACGCTGACGCCGGAAGGTCGCACGAGCAGCCATTGCACGAGGCCGCCGATCACGCCGATGAAGCGCACCGGCCCAGCGCCGGGATGGTCGAAATGCAGGTTCAGGACTGGCGCGTGACGATCCGGCACGCGCAGGCCGGTGATGAGCCGCTCCGCCTTCCAGGGCGGCAGGGCGAGGATGACGGCGTCGCCTTGTTCGATCGGCAACGTCTCCTCGGCGAGGTGCAGCGCGACGGCGCGGCCCTCGGCCGTGGTCAGCGCGCGCAGGCGGGCGCCGAAGCGGATGGTGGCGCCGGCGGCCTGTAACGCCGCCAGGGCCGGCGTGATCAGGCCCGGCGCCAATCCGTCGCGCGCCACCAGCAACCGCGCCGCGCCATGCCCGCCGAGCCGGCGCAATACCTGGCCGAGCCGTGCGGAGGAGGCCTCGGCGACCGGGGTGTTCAGCGCGGCGACGGTCAGTGGCTCGACGAAGCCGCGCAGCAGCGCCGGATGCTTCGCCAGCGCGACGGCGACGGGTCGGTCGGTGATGCCGGCCGCCATGCCGAGCAATGCGAGGAAGCCCCCAACGGTCAGCCCCGGTGGGCGTCGCGCGGCGTCGCGCCAAGCGCGCGGCGCCAAGGCGATGCGGCGCGCCGAGCCATCCACGAGGTCGAGCAGCGGCAGCCCCTCCGGCTCTGGTTCCACCCAGCCATCCCGCGCGCCGATCGCGTCGAGGAAGCGCAGCGCCGCGTGGTTCGCGCCCATCAGCGCATGGGTGCCGTTGTCCATGCCGTCAGGCAGCGCCCGGCAGCGGCCGCCGGCGACGGGCGCGGCCTCGTGCAGCGTCACCGCATGGCCGGCGCGGGCGAGGGTAAGGGCGGCGACCATGCCGGCGATACCTGCACCGACGACATGGATGGTCATCGTGCGCCCAAGGGTACGAGACGCGGCGCGAAGGCGGCCATGCGGGCCTTCTCGGCGCGCGTCAGGTGGCCAGGGCTCCCTCGATCTCAGCGATGCGCCCGGCAGTGCGGGGCAGCAGGCGGCGCAGGTAGAAGTCGGCGAGCGCGCCATAGGCCGCTTCATCCTCCGTCGCGGCGCGCGCCAGCATCCAGCCGCCGAGCAGCCAGCCGGCCGCCTCCAGATAGGCAACGGCGACCGACTGTGCGGCATCGGCATCGCGGCCCTGGGCGTCGAGCACCAGCGCCGTCGCCGCCTCCAGCCGGTCCGCCGCGGCGCGCAGGCGGGCATCGGGGATGCGCCTCACCTCATCCAGCAGGGCGCGCATCTCCGCCCCTTCATCCTTCGCCACCTTGCGCACCAGCAGGTCGATCGCCTGGATGCCGTTGGTGCCTTCGTAGATCGGCGCGATCCGGGCATCGCGCAGCATCTGCGCCGCGCCGGTGTCCTCGACGAAGCCCATGCCGCCATGCACCTGGATGCCGGTGGACGCGGTCTCGACACCACGATCGGTGCACCAGGATTTCAGGATCGGCGTCAGCAGCGCCAAACGCGTCTGCGCGTGTTCATCACCCAGCAGCCTGTGGCGATCGACGCACAGCGCCGTCTCCAGTGCCAGCAGCCGCCCGGCCAGGGTGATCGCGCGCATCTCCATCAACATGCGCTGCACATCGGCATGCTGCGCAATCGGCCGCCCGCCCTGCACGCGCAGATCGGCGTAGGATTCCGCCAGCCGTAGCGCCGCGGCGCCATGCGCGACCCCCTGCGTGCCGACGCCGAGCCGCGCATTGTTCATCATCGCGAACATCGCCTGCAGGCCGCGATGCGGCTCGCCGACCAGCTCGGCCTCCGCGCCTTCGAACAGCATGACGCAGGTGGGGCTGGCATGGATGCCCATCTTGCGCTCGATGCCGCCGCAACGGAGATCGTTGCGCGTCCCGTCCTCCTTCAGCTTGGTCGCGACGAACAGGCTGATGCCCCGCGACCCCGGCGGCGCGTCGGGCAGTCGCGCGAGCACCAGGTAGACGATGTTGTCGGTGCAGTCGTGCTCGCCCCAGGTGATGAAGATCTTCTGGCCGTGCAGCGCATATTTGCCGTCGCCGAGCGGTTCCGCGCGCGTCTTCAGCACGCCGAGGTCGCTGCCCGCGCCCGGCTCGGTCAGGCACATCGCGCCGGTCCATTCGCCGCTGACCATCCGCGGCAGCCAGCGCGCCGCCTGGTCGGGCGTCGCGTAATGCACAAGGCAGTCGATCGCACCCGCCGTCAGCAACGGGCCGAGCATGAAGGAGGTGTCCGCCGCCATGCCGAGCTCGGTCATCGCGATCCACAGCGAGGCCGGCAACCCCTGCCCGCCATGCGCCTCAGGTGCCGAGAGCGACTGCCAGCCGCCTTCCACCCATTGTGCATAGGATGCGGGATAGGAGGGCGGCGTGGTGACGACGCCATTGGCATAGACCGCGCCGTGCCGGTCTGCGGCCGCGGCGTTGGGCAGCAGGACCTCCGCGCAGAAGCGGTCGGCCTCGGTGACGATCTGCGCGATATCCTCGGCGGCCAGCGGCGTGCCGGCCTTTTCGGTCAGCGCGGGCAGGCCGACCACGCGGGTCAGGCCGAAGATCAGGTCATTGGCGGCGGTGGAGGTCATGCGGAAACGCCTTCCAGGGCAGGGAGCAAGCCGGGCGCGGGCGCGGCCACCCCGGCGGCCCAGGGGGTGAGGGCCGGCAGGAGCGCCGGGTCGCAGAGCGCGGCCGCCAGGGCAAGCCCCAGCACCGGGCCGAACTTGAAGCCATGGCCGGAGAAGCCGGACATCACCACGCTGCGCGGCGTCAACGCCTCGACGACGAAGCGCTCGGCATCCTCGACATCGTAGTAGCAGGCGCGCGCGCCGAGGATGCGATAGCCCGCTGCGCCAAGCAGGCGCGGGCGCGCATAGGCGAGGATCTCCTCGGCCTCGGCCGTGGTCGCCTCGCGGCTGTCAGCCTCGGCATCGCCGCTGCGGGAGAAGCGATGATCGCCGATCTTGAGCGGCGTGCCCGCGACCGGCGGCACGGCGTAGAAGCCGCCATCCTCGGCGAGGTCGAGTAGCATCGGCGCGCGCGCCCAGGCGTCGCGGTGCTGCGCCGGCGGTTCCAACAGCACGACGACCTGGCGCGAGGCGACGACGCGCGGCGCCAGCGCGGCCGGCAGGAGCCGCGGCGCCCAGGGGCCGGCCGCGACCACCAGCATGTCGGCGCTGCGTTCGGACCCGTCGTCCAGGCGCAGCGCGGCGCGCGCCGGATCGACCGAGGCGGCGCGGGCGCGCTCGATCACCACGCCCCTCGCCGCGCAGGCGCGTGCCAGCCCGGCGATGATGCGTCCGGCGAGCAGCACGCCGCCGGGTTTCATGTGGAACGCGGCGCCGATGCGGGACTGCGTGAAGATCGGGAAGCGGGCGGCGACCTCGGCGCCCGTCAGGTCGGTGAAGGCGAGGCTATCGGCGGCGAGCGCCGCGCGGCTTTCGCCCAGCCAGCCCCCGTCGCTGCCCGCGATCGCCAGTACCCCGGTCGGGATGTGCAGCACCTCGCCCAGGTCGCGCCAGACCATGTCCCAGGCGGCATAGGCCGGATCGACCATGCGCATGTAGCCGGCCTGGGATCCGTACGCGTGGCGGATCAGCCGGTGATGGTCCACCGAGGCGCCGCGCGGGTTCGGCACCACGTCCTGTTCGATCACGCGGACGGCGAGGCCTCGCCGCGCCAGCGCCCAGGCGGCGGAAAGCCCCATGATGCCGGCGCCGAGGATGAGCACGGTGCGCTGCGTTCCCATGCGCCATCCTATGCCGCGCCTCAGGGCCGGTGTGAACTCTCCGCGGCCAGGGTGATGCGCCCGGCCAGGATTCCGCCCGGCGCGAGGTCCTGCATCGGCCCGAGCCGCGCCAGTTCCGGCCGGTTCAGCGCATCGGTCACGTGGGAGGAGGGCTCGACGCAAAGCACCGCCCGGTCCCGTGGCGCATAGACCTGCAGGTTGATGGCGAGCGCCCCGGTCGCGGCCATGCGCAACGCCAGCCCCGGCCAGGCGATGGTGACCGCGCCGTCCCAGCCCGGGAAATGCGTGTCGAGGCCGAGGAAGGCGTCTTCCCCGCCATCCAGCCCGGTGGCGGGTTCGGCGGCGATGGGCAGGCCGCGCGCATCGTGGACGCAGCGATGGGTGGCGCGGAAGGCGAGCCGCGTGCCGGGTGGGCGCACGAACCAGGGATGCCAGCCGGCGCCGAAGGGCATCGGGGTGGTGCCCGTGTTGGTCACCGTCAACTCCAACGACAGCCCGGCGGCCGACAGCGCCGTCGCCAGCCGCGCATCGTAGCGATAGGGCGCGGCAACGACGGCCTGCACCAGCACGACGCGGTCCGGCGCGGCGGTCTCGACCTGCCAGGGGCGGTCGCGGGACAGGCCATGGATGGCCGTATCCTCGGCCGGCCGGTTGATCGGCAGGCGATGCGGGCCGAGCCGCCCGCCATCGAGCCGGTTCGCCCAAGGGATCATCCAGAAGGCACCGAACGGGCCGCCGAGGCGGCTGCCCTGTGGCGTCGGCACCAGGATGTCACGGTCGCCGAAGCGTAGCGCGGTCATGCCACCGCCATTCTCGGGGGCCAGGTCGGCCACCCAGTCGCCGGCGTGCAGGCGCACGGTCATTACGTGCGTCAGCCGCCCGAGAAGCGCCCGATGCGGATCGCCCGCGCGATGCGTTCATGCTCGGCGTAGCTCTCGGCCATCAGGGTGCGCATCTCGGCCTGCCGCATGTTGGTCGGCACGATGGCGACGCTGCGCATGGCGGCAAGGAAGCCCGGCGAACTCGTGCCTTCGATCAGCGCATCGGTCCAGCGCGCGGCGATCGCATCGGGCAGCCCTGGCGGTCCGCCCATGCCGAGCCACGGCCGGATGCCCCAGGAATAACCGAGCTCGGGCAGGTTCGGGACGTTAGGGAACTCCTCACTCTTGGCGGTGTTGAGCAGTGCGATCAGGCGCAGCGTGCCGTCGCGCACCGCCGGCAGCACTTCGCCGGCCACCACCGCGCACATGACATGGCCGCCGAGTAGCGCCGTCGTCGCCGGCGATCCACCGGAGAAGGGGACGAAAGTGACCTCGATCCCTTCCTCGGCCGCGAGGCGCGCCATGTTGAGATGGCTGTTGGCCCCGATCCCGGCGACGCCGATGGTGAGCTTGCCGGGCTCACGCCGGGCGAACTGCACCATGTCGCGCAGCGACCCGAAGGGCGAGTTCTGCGCCACCGCGATGAAGCCGAGGAAGATCCCGTAGACCATCAGCGGCGTGAAATCGGTGACTGGGTTGTAGGGCAGCGACACCAGTTGCGGCGCGACGGCGTTGGTGTTGACCGACAGCAGCCCGAGCGTATGCCCGTCCGGCCGCGCGCGGTTGAGTTCCGTCAGCATGATCGTGCCCGCCGCGCCGAGGCGGTTCACGATGGCGATAGGCTGGCCGATCGCCGGTTCCACGCCACGCGCCAGTGCCCGCTGCGTGACGTCGAAGGCGCCGCCGGCGGCGAAGGGGGCGAGGAAGGTGACCGGACGCTCCGGTGACCAGCGCCCCTGTGCCCGGGCAAGGCCCGGCAAGGCAAGGGCTGTGGCGAGAAGGCTGCGGCGCAGGAGGGTCATGGTCGGCTCCCCGGTCGGTCGTCATTGCAGCATAGGGACAGGGTCCCGCACAGCGAAAGCACCCTCATGCGGGCAGCGTCAGGATCGCGGCGACGTCCGGCCGCGCGGCGATGCGCGCGGCCCAGGCGGCGAGGTGGGGATGGCGCGTCGGAACCTCGGCATCCCGCCAGCGATGCGCCACCACCGGATAGAGCGCGAGATCGGCGATGGAGAACTCGCCCGCAAGATTTGGCGCGGCGGCGAGCGCCCGATCGGCATCGCCGAGGAAGCGCGCGAGGCGAGCATCGAAGAAGCCTTGCACCTCGGGCCCTGCGCCAGGGATCAGGCCGTTGCGTGCCATGAAGACCAGGGAGGCGGCGGCGTTCGCATCGGACATCGCGTGCATTAGCCACTGCATCACCAGCGCGCGCGGCGCGCCATCGCGCGGCAGCAGGCGACCGGCCTTTTCGGCGAGGTAGACCAGGATGGCGCCGGACTGCGCCAGCGTGACCGGCGCTGGCAGCGCCGGGTCGCGATCGACGATCACCGGCACCGCGGCGGCCGGGTTGATGGCGAGGAAGGCCGCGCCGCGTTGTTCCCCCGCGGCCCGGTCGACGGCGATGACCCTGTGCGGCAGGCCGAGCACGGCCAGGGTGATGGTGACCCTTTGGCAGTTCGCGGTCGGTGAGGCATAGACATCGATCATGGGCGTGGCTCCGCTCCGCCGAACGCTCGGCTACGTGAAATCAAAGGGGATTCCGCATGATCCAGCCAGACCCCGCGATCGGCGATTTCTGCACCGACTATGCGACGGCGCGCGAACGCTTCATCGTGGCGGCGACCGCGGCCGGCGCGCGGCTGCGCGCCTATCGCAATCCGCGCCAGGGACCGTTGGGGGAGGTACTGACCTGCGACACTGCCTGGGTCGGGCCGGCAGATGCGCCGCGGGTGCTGGTGCTGATCAGCGGATCGCATGGCGTGGAGGGCTTCGCCGGATCGGGCCCGCAGATCGACTGGCTGAAGCGGGCGGGCGCGGCGGGCCTGCCGGACGGCACCGCCTGCCTGCTGGTGCACGGCATCAATCCGCATGGCTTCGCCTGGGCGCGCCGGACTACCGAGGAAGGTGTGGATCTCAACCGCAACTTCGTCGACTTCACTGCGCCGCTGCCGGAGAACCCGGGCTATGGCGAACTGGCCGATGCCTTCGTCACGTCCGACCTGTCGGAGGCGGCGCTGGTTGCCGCCGAGGACCGCATGGCGGCCTATCGCGCGAAGCACGGGGAGGCGGCCTATCTGACCGCCCGTGGCAGTGGCCAGTACACCCATGCCGGGGGGCTGTTCTATGGCGGGGTTGCGCCGAGCTGGGCGCGGCTGACCAGCGAGCGGATCATCGCCGACTGGAACCTGCCCGGTCGCGCCGTGGCGGTGGTCGATTTCCACACCGGCCTCGGCCCCTATGGCTATGGCGAACTGATCGCCGGCGCCGATCCGCAGGAGGAGGCCGCCGCGCGGCTGCGTGCCTGGTACGGCCCGACGCTGACCGAACCATTGCGCGGCGGGTCGATCATCGTGCCGCAATACGGCATGGCGCATCTCGGCTGGACGCGGCTGGTGGGCTCGGGGGTCACCTTCACCTACCTCGAATTCGGTACACGCATTCCGAAGGTGATGCAGCGTGCGCTCTGCGCCGATCATTGGCTGCATGCGCAAGGGACGCCGGATTGGACGGCGCCGCTGACGCGCGGGATCAAGGCGCAGATGCTCGACGCCTACCTGCCGGCGCGCGACGACTGGAAGGAAATGGTGATCGCCCGCTGCCGCCAGGTGGTGCGCCAGGCACTGGTGGGGCTGTCCGGCCAGTGATCAATCAAGCATCTCGCAACCCGCCACGGGATCGCTGAGGCCGGCCAGCCGCAGCGCTTGGCGGTAGAGCAGCGCATTGATCGCGAAGCAGGGCCGCCCGAGCCAGCGCTGTGCTTCCTGAGTGAGGTCGAGGAAGGGGAGATTGGTGCCGAGTTGCAGCAGCACCTCGCAACCTTCCTCGGCAAGGCTGCGCATCTGATCGATCATCGCCGCCGCTTCGGCATGGGCGATGGAGAGGTTGGAGGCGGCCTCGGTCGAGCGCAGCGAGACCTGCTCGCAGCCGGCCTCGCGGAAGAAGGCAGCGATGCGGTCATTGGCGATCGGGCGGAAGGGCGTGAGCACGCCGATCCGCCGCACCGGCGGCAGCCGCGCCAGCGCATCGCGGCAGGCGGCGTCAGCGGTCGCCGCCGGCACGCCGCAGGCGGCCTCGATCCGGCCGCGCAGCGCCTCGCCCCCGGCGATCCCAGTCCAGAAGCAGGGGACGGAGATGCCGAGGATCACTGCGCCCGGCCGCACCTTCATCACCCGCGACAGCGCGCCGAACAGGTCGGCACCCATGCTGTCGATCACCGCCTCCTGGTCGTCGTCGCCGGACAACTGGCGGTCCGGCATGTCGATGCGGGCGATGTGATTGGTCACGCCGGGCGGGCGGAGCGATTCCATCTCCGGCTGCACCGTCGCGTTGAAGGCCGGCACCAGGATGCCGAGCTTCAGTCGCGAAGCGAGCCGGTCAGTCGTCCCCGGCGCTGCCACCTCAATCCTCGAGGCTGAAGGGATCGCGCGGTGACGGCGCCTTGCGCGAATATTCCATCGCCGTGAAGCCGCCGCCCTGGTAGCGCTCGGTCACCGGGTCGGCGGTGATGTGCTGCACCTCGGCGCGCCAGGGTTCGGCGGAATCCTGCGGTGCCCAGCCGATGCGGCCGCGATGATCCTTGCCCCAGTAGGATGCGGGGTTGTCCGAACACGCCCAGATCACCGCATGCCCGGCGCGATCCGCCAGCACGCAGCGTTCCACGAGCCGCGTCAGGTCGGCATAGGACAGCCAGGTGGACAGCATCCGCCGGTCCACCGGCTTCGGGAAGCAGGACCCGATGCGCAGGTTGACGTTCTCGACGCCGTGCTTGTCCCAGTACATCCGGCCCATGAGTTCGCCATAGGCCTTGGACAGGCCGTAATAGCCGTCGGGGCGGAAGGCGCAGTCGTAGTCCAGCCGCTCCGCATTGCCGGTTGGCCGTTCATGGAAGCCGATCGAGTGGTTGGAACTGGCGAAGATGACGCGCGCACCCTCGCGCCGCGCAGCCTCATAGACGTGGTACAGGCCGCGCAGATTGGGGCCGAGCACTTCCTCGAAAGGTCGTTCCACCGACACCCCGCCGAAATGCAGGATGGCGCCGCAGCCTTCGGCCTGGCGCAGCAGGGCCACGCCATCGTTGACGTCCGCCTTCACGAAGGCCGCACCTTCCGGCAGCGGGTCCGGGAAGGGGGCGATGTCGGTCAGGCGTAGCCGCCAGCCCTGGTCCCCCAGGGTCTTGGCGAGGTGCCGCCCGAGATTGCCGGAAGCGCCCGTCAGCAGGACGGGCTTCGCAGGTGCGGTCATGGCGTCAGGCTCCATAGCCGAGCAGCAGGCGCGGCAGGGTCAGTGAAATCGCTGGCCAGTAGGTGGTCAATGCCAGCGCCACCAGGATGGCACCCCAGAAGGGGATGATGGTCTTCATGATGTGCTCGATGCGGATCTGCCCGATGGCGCAGCCGACGAACAACACGGCGCCGACCGGCGGCGTGGTCAGCCCCAGGCCGAGATTCATCATCATCACCATGCCGAACTGTACCGGGTCCATGCCGATCGCCATGACCACCGGGAGGAAGATCGGCGTGGTGATCAGGATCAGCGCTGCCATGTCCATCACGCAGCCGAGCACCAGCAGGCACAGATTGATCAGCAGCAGGATGACGATGGGGTTGTCGCTGATGGCGAGCATCCCCTCGGTCAGGATATCCGGCAGCCGGTACATCGCCAGCAGCCAGGCGAAGGCGGTTGCCGTGCCGACCAGCAGGAAGACCACCGCCGTGGTGCGCACGGAAGCACGCACGGCGACCAGGAAGTTCTCCCACGACAGCGCGCGATAGACGAGAAGCGTGACCAGAAGCGCCCAGATCGCGCCGAAGGCGGCACTTTCCGTCACGGTGAAGATGCCGGTCAGCACGCCGCCGAGGATGATCACAGCGGTCAGCAACCCGGGCAACGCATCGACGAAAGAGCAGGCGAGGTGCCGGAAGCCCTTCCACGCATCGGCCGGATAGCCGCGCCGCACCGCCATGACATAGGCGGCGATGGCAAGGAACAGGCACATCAGGATGCCCGGCACGATGCCCGCGATGAACAGCGCGGAGACCGAGATGCCGCCGCCCGCCGCCAGCGAATACAGGATCATGTTGTGGCTGGGCGGGATCAGGATGCCGGCGATCGAGGAGGTCACCGTCAGCGACACCGCGTAATCCACCCCGTAGCCCTTGGCCTTCATGGCCGGGATCAGGATGACGCCGGTCGCCGAGGTATCCGCCACCGCCGAGCCGGAGATGCCGCCGAACAGCATGGAAGTGGACACGTCCACCATGCCGAGCCCGCCGCGCATCCAGCCCACCGTGGCCGAAGCGAGTGCGACAAGCCGCCGCGCGATGCCGCCGTGCAGCATGATCTCGCCGGCGAAGATGAAAAAGGGGATGGCGAGCAGGGCGAAGATGCTCATGCCGCTCGCCATCTGCTGGAACGCGACGGCGGGGTTCAGCCCTTCGAAGATGAAGCCGGCGACGGCGGCGATGCCGAGGCAGAAGGCCACCGGCACGCCGGCTATCACACCAAGCCCGAAGACCGCGAAGATCAGAAGAAGGCCAGGTTCCACGCGCGGGCTACTCCAGGAAGGCGGCGGTCACGCCGCGCTGTTCGGGACCTTCCTTGGACAGGAAGTCCTTCAGCACCTGCTCGATGGCATAGAGCGTCATCAGCGCCCCGCCGACCGACATGGGCACATAGGTCCAGCCCTGGCTGATGCCGAGCAGCGGGATCTTGAACTGGGCGACCATGTCGACGAGTTCCCACGACCAGATCGCCATGCCGAGGCCGAACAGCCCCATCAACGCGTCGCAGCCGAGCGCGATCCAGCGCTGCATTCCCATCGGCAGGGCTTCGCGCAGGCCGAGCACCGAGAGGTGGAAGCGTTCGCGCACCCCCACCGCGGCGACCGGCATGGCGATGGCGAGGATGGCGAGCGTCGCCGCGCGTTCGATCCAGGTCGGCGTGTCGTTCAGCACGTAGCGGCCGAAGACGAGCCAGCCCATCATGGCGATGAGGCCGACGAGCGCAGTGCCCGCCAGCCCCACCGTCAGCGCCGACAGGATGTCGAGCGCGCGGGAGAACGCCTTCACTGCAGTTCGCGGATCTGCCGGACCAGCGCCGCGAGGCGCGCATCCGCGGCGTACTTCGCGTAGACGGGTTCCATCAGCGCCGACCAGGGCGCGCGGTCGGTGATCTCCACCACCGTCACGCCGGCGGCCACGACGCGCTGGCGGCTGACCTGCTCACGCTCGGCCCAGGACCGGCGCTGGATCGCCGCCGATTCACGCGCCGCGTCGCGCAGGATGGCGCGATCGGCCTCGGACAGCCGCTGCCAGCGCTGGCGGGACACGGCGAGCACCTCGGGCACGTTGGAATGCTCGGTCGTGCTGTAGAAGCGCGCCACTTCGAAGTGGCGGGTCGATTCATAGGACGGCCAGTTGTTCTCCGCCCCGTCGATCACGCCGGATTGCAGCGAGGTGAAGACCTCCCCGAACGGAAGCGGCGTCGGGTTGGCACCGAGCGCGCGCATCAGGTCGATCCACAGGTCGGAGGTCTGCACGCGGATCTTCATGCCGCGCAGGTCGGCGGGCGCACGGACCGGGCGCGTCGTGTAGATGCTGCGCGCGCCCGCGTCGTACCAGGCCAACGCGATGATGCCGATGTTCTCGAGGTCGCGGGCGATCGCCTCGCCGGCCGGGCCGTCGATGGCGCGCTGCATGTGCCCGACATCGCGGAACAGGAAGGGCAGCGTCACGACATTCGTCGTGGGCGCCAGGTTGTTGAACGGCGAGAGGTTGAAGTTGGCGAAGTCGATGGTCCCCAGCCGCATCTGCTGGATCGCTTCATCCTGCTGGCCGAGCTGCGCCGAATGGAAGGTGCGCATGCGGATGCGGTTGTTGGTGCGCTCGGCGACGATGCGGGTGAAGGCATCCATGCCGACGCCGTTCGGATAATCCGCGGCATGGATGTTCCAGCCGCGCCATTCCTGTGCGGCGGCCGGCGCGGCGCCGAGGCCGAGCACGCCGAGCGCGGCGGCCGCGACGGCAGCAAACAGGGCGCGGCGGGGCCGCGTTGGCTTGGGGGTCATGGAGGTCTCCTCAGCTGGGGGGCGGTGGTCCGCCCCTCCATTGATTAGCTGCAATAGCAGATGGCAGATTGGAGTGCCTGCCCGCCGGCCGTCAACGGCTCTGTGCGGCGGCACCCCAACCGGCCATGAGGTCGCGCAGCCGCGCGAGGGAGTCCGGCGCGACCGGCCAGGCAGCCGGCGGGCGGGCATGGCCGGCATCGATCCCTGCCAGCGCCAGCGCGGCCTTCACGATCGAGACGTTGGCGCCGTTCTGTTCCTCCGAACGCAGCGCCTCGAAGGGACCGATCTCGGCGATCAGCGCATTGGCGCGCGGCATGTCGCCGGCGCGCAGCGCGGTCAGGATGGCCACGGATCGCTCGGCCGCCACGTTGATCAGTCCGGAGGTGAAGCCCTGCGCGCCGAGCGCGGTCATCGGTGGCGCCCAGGGCTCGGCGAGGCCACAGACGAAGCGGATTTGCGGCGCGGCGCGGATGGCGCGGGCCAGCGCCATCAGGTCCACGCTCGCCCATTTCACCGCGACGACGCCGGGAATGGCGGTCAGTGCGGCGATGGCGGCGTCGCCGATGCCGGCATTGCGCAGATACAGCACCACCGGCAGCCCGGCGGCATCGCCGACGCGGCGCACATACTCGGCGACGCCGCGCGGGCTGACGAAAGGATCGGGCGGCTGGTGGACCATCACCGCGTCGGCGCCGTCGGCCTTGGCGCGCGCGGCGAGGCGCACCGCCTCGTTCACCGAGCGGCCGATGCCTGCGACAACCTTGGCCCGGCCGGCGACGATGGCGGGCACCTCGGCCTGCATGCGCTCGGCCTCGGCGAAGGTCAGGCCATAGAATTCGGAGGTGTTGCCGTTGACCGTCAGCGCATCGACCCCCGCCGCGGCACAGCGCGCGACGATGGGCTCGAGCCGCCCGGGCGCGAGGGCGTCATGGCTGTCGAAGGGCGTGACGAGGATGCCGGAGATGCCGCTGAGGGCCTGTTCCAAGGTCATGGTGCGCGGCCCTTTCTCGGTGGGGGCGGCAGCACGCCGTTGGTGACGAGCGACCGCAGGATATGATGGCGCATGCGCGCTTCGGCGAGCGCCGGATCGCGCTTGCGCAGCGCGGTGACGATACCCTTGTGCTCGGTCAGCGCCTTGGGCAGGTCCCGCGGCGTGCTGCCCACGGCGCGGTGCCGGCCGAGATGGTCGTAGGCGCGGAGCGACCCCAGCGAGCGGATCAGGAACAGGTTGCCCGTCGCGCGGTGGATCAGGGCGTGGAATTCCTCATTCGCCTCATCGAGCGCATCGGTGTCGCGCGCCTCGGTGCCGGCCTGCATGCGCCTGAGGATGGCACCGAGCGTCGAGAGCGCGGCCGCATCCATCCGCTCCGCCGCGAGCGCGGTCGCGACCCCTTCGAGTGCTGCGCGGATGCGGCCGAGTTCACCGAGCTGCGCGGGGCCGACTTCCGCCACCACGGTGCCGCGACGGGGCAGGGTGACGACCATGCCATCCTGCTCGAGCCGGCGCAGCGCCTCGCGCACCGGTTGGGCGGAGATGCCGAGTTCGGTCGCCAGGCTGCGTTCGGAAACCTTGTGCCCGGCGGGCAGCAGGCCCTGCACGATCGATTCGCGAATGCGACGATAGGCGCGCTCCCCAAGGGAGAGCGTGTCCTCCTCGGCCAGTGGTGCGATCCTCCCGCGGGCTGTCTTTGCAGCGACCATGGACAACTGCCATAGCAGTTGGCAGCCTTGACGGGAAGAACGAGGAGGAGCCGCCATGCCACGCAAGCGCCCCGAGGATCTGCGCAGCCATCGCTGGTTCGGCGTCGATGACCTGCGGGCCTTCGGCCACCGGTCCCGCATGCTCCAGGCCGGCTATGCCGAGGATGATTTCCGCGGCAAGCCGGTGATCGGCATCATCAACACCTGGTCGGAGCTTAGCCCCTGCCACTTCCACTTCCGCACGCGGGCGGAGGAAGTGAAGCGCGGCGTCTGGCAGGCCGGCGGCTTCCCGGTGGAACTGCCGGCGCACCCGGTGACCGAGCAGTACCAGAAGCCGACGTCCATGCTCTATCGCAACATGCTGGCGATGGAGACGGAGGAGCTGGCGCGGTCGCACCCCTGCGACGGGCTGGTGCTTCTGGGCGGTTGCGACAAGACGCCGCCGGGGCTGATGATGGGCGCGATCAGTTCGGGCCTGCCGTCCATCTTCGTCCCGGCCGGTCCGATGCTGCGCGGGAATTGGCGCGGCAAGACACTCGGGTCCGGGTCGGATGTGTGGAAGTACCATGCGGAATTGCGCGCGGGGAACATCACGCCGGCGCAGTGGAAGGACATGGAAGGCGGCATCGCGCGGTCCTTCGGCACCTGCATGACTGCCGGCACGGCGGCGACGATGATGCTGGCGGTGGAAGCGCTCGGCTTCACGCTGCCTGGTGCGTCGTCCATCCCCGCGGCCGATTCCGCGCATCCGCGGATGGCGACGGAATCCGGCAAGCGCATCGTCGAGATGGTGTGGGAGGACGCGACGCCGCAATCGCTAATCACCGAAGGCAGCGTGGACAACGCCGTCACCGCGGCGATGGCCTTCGGCGGTTCGACCAACGCCATCCCGCATTTGATCGCCATGGCGCGGCGCGCGGGCGTGATGCTCGACCTCGAACGCTTCGACGCGCTGTCGCGCCGCGTGCCGCTGGTCGCGAACCTCCGCCCGAATGCGGGCGAATACCTGATGGAGGATTTCTTCTACGCCGGCGGGGCGCGCGCCTTCCTCAACCGCATCCGCGACTATCTCGACCTTTCCGCGAAGACCGTCACCGGCCACACCATGGGCGAGAACATCGCGGATGCCGAGGTCTTCGACGACAACATCATCCTGCCGCTCGACAAGCCCTTGCAGGAGGAAGGCGGGCTCGCCGTGCTGAAGGGCTCGCTCGCGCCGAACGGCGCGGTCATCAAGACCAGCGCGGCCGAGCAGCGCCTGCTGCAGCACACCGGCCCGGCCGTGGTGTTCGAGAACTACGCGGACCTGAAGAAGCGGCTCGACGATCCCGACCTGGATGTCACGGCGGATTCCGTGCTGGTGCTGAAGCAGGCCGGGCCGCAGGGCGGGCCGGGCATGCCGGAATGGGGCATGCTGCCGCTGCCACAGAAGCTGCTGAAGCAGGGCGTGCGCGACATGGTGCGACTGTCCGATGCACGCATGTCCGGCACGTCCTATGGCACCTGCGTGCTGCATGTCGCACCGGAAAGCCATGTCGGCGGGCCGCTCGCCTTCGTGAAGGATGGTGACCTGATCCGGCTGGACGTCGCGAACCGCCGGCTCGACCTGCTGGTGGATGATGCGGAGATGGCGAAGCGCCGTGCCGCCTGGACGCCGCCCGCGCGGCGCTACGGGCGCGGCTGGACGTCACTCTATCTCGACAGCGTCACCCAGGCGGATGAGGGATGCGACATGAAGTTCCTCGAAGGCACGCAGGCAACGCCGGAGCCGGATATCTACTGAGGGGGAACCGGAGGGGCGCCGCCCCTCCGGACCACCCCGCCAAAGGGCAGTGCCCTTTGGAATGCCATCACTCGGCGTCGGACATCACGGTTCGGAAATGCGCTTCCGCGCATAGCACGCGCCGCACGTCGTGCCCAGCGCCAGAAATCGGCATTCCAAAGGGCCCTTGCCCTTTGGCGGGGAGAGGTCCGGAGAGGGGCGGCGCCCCTCTCCGCCCACCTTCACCGCCGCGCCAGCATCGCATTGCTATCCTCGAACCGCTGGATGACAGCCGCCGAATCATAGGGCCGTTCGTCCAGCGTCTCCGGGTCCCATTCGCTGCGATGCGCGGCGAAGAAGTCCCCGCCATAGACATGGATCGCCCCGGTCAAGCGCGGGATCGGGTTGGTCACCGAATGGATGATGTCCTTGCCGAGCACGGTGCAATCGCCCGTGCCGAGCGCCTTCGCCCCAGCCGCCTCGATATGGTGGCCGTCGCTGCCGGCAATGCGGCGCCAGAAGATGTTGTCCTCCCGCCCGCCATAGATGCCGATCACCGCCCACATGCGGTGGTCATGCGGCTGCAGCGTCATGTATGGCCCCCAGGCCAGGTTCAGGATGGTGAGGTCCGGGGACCGGTAGATCGGGCTCAGCCCGGCGCGCTGCGGCTCGCCCAGCGCCTTGATCACCGACGCATGGTCGGCGACGGCGCGCGCCACCACCTCGCGTACCGACTTGTGGGTGCTGTCCTGCGCGATGGCCTCGCGGCAATCGGCGATGAAGCGGTCGAGGTCGAACATCGGAGAGCCTCCCAACCGGCGGGACATCCCAATCCCCGCACGGAGCGTGGGCGAGAAGTTACGCCTCCAACATGGGCGGCGCACGCCAAATTCTCGCCGTCGCACGCACCCTTGTCGATCCTCCGGGGCGGCGGAAGAATGCGCGCAGACTGAGGAGCAGCGCCAGAATGAAGACCATCGCCGCCGCCGCCGCCGCCCTCGCGGCCGGACGCACCACCGCCGCCGCGCTGACCGACGCCGCGCTCGCCCGCATCGCCGAGCCGGGAGGGGAGGGCGCGCGCGCCTTCATCACCGTGCATGCGGACAGCGCGCGGGCTTCCGCCGCCGCAATGGATGCGCTGCGCGCCGCCGGGCGGGCGCCATCGTCCTTCGCCGGCATCCCGATCAGCATCAAGGATCTGTATGACGAGGCCGGGGTCACGACCCGGGCCGGTTCCGTCGCGCTGAAGGGCGCGCCGGCAGCCAAGGCAACGGCGCCTTCGGTGCAGCGCCTGGTCCGTGCCGGCTTCGTCATCCTCGGCCGCACGAACATGGTGGAATTCGCCTTTTCGGGCCTTGGCGTGAACCCGCATTTCGGCACGCCGCGCAGCCCCTGGGACCGGGCGACCGGGCGGCTGCCGGGCGGGTCGTCCTCCGGCGCGGGTGTCGCGGTGGCGGATGGGATGGGCTTCGCCGGCCTCGGCACCGACACCGGCGGGTCCTGCCGCATCCCGGCCGCGCTGTGCGGCGTGGTGGGCTGGAAGCCGACGGCGAAGCGCGTGCCGCTGACCGGTCTGCTGCCGCTCGCGGGCTCGCTCGATTCCGCCGGGCCGCTTGCGCGCAGCGTGGCGGATTGCGCCGTGGTCGATGCCATCATGGCGGGTGCGGAGGATCCGGTGGCGCCGGCGCCGCTGCCGATCAAGGGGCTTCGGCTCGGCCTGCCGCGGGGCACCTTCCTGACCGATGGCATGGATGGCACTGTCGCCGCGGTGTTCGGCCGCACGCTGACGCGGCTTTCCGCCGCCGGCGCGCATGTCGTCGAATTCGACCTGCCGGAACTCGAGCAGATCCCCGCCGCCAATGGCGCCGGCGGCTTCGCGGCAAGCGAATCCTGGGCCTTCCACCACGGGCTGATCGCCGAGAAGGCCGCTTCCTTCGATCCGCGCATCCTCAAGCGCATCCAGCGCGGCGAGCACATGTCCGCGGCCGATTATGTGGAGTTGGTGCAGGCGCGTATGCGGATCATCGCTGCCATCGCGCCGCGCACCGCGCCCTTCGACGCGGTGATCTGCCCGACCTGCCCGCTGGTGCCGCCGCGCATCGCCGAGGTCGATGACGAGAAGGACTACAACCGCATCAACATGGCCCTGCTGCGCAACACCAGCGTCGGCAATTTCCTCGACCGCTGCTCGATCAGCATCCCCTGCCATGTGGAAGGCGAGGCCCCGGTCGGGCTGATGCTGACCGGCGAGCACATGGGCGATGCGCGGCTCTTCGCGGTGGCGGCGGCGGTGGAGGCCGCGCTCGGGGCGTGAACGCACCACGCTTCGGCACCCTGCGCGACGGGCCTTCGCCCGCCGCGCCGGGGATGGAGACCTTCACCGAACTCGCCGGCGCGGGCGGGGCGCGGGTGGAACGCATCGCCTCCCGCGCCGTCGGCGACGGCGAGTGGTACGAGCAGGGCTGGGCGGAATTCGTCCTGCTGGTGGCCGGGCAGGCGCGGCTTGGCTTCGCGGATGGCAGCGAGCACGCGCTGTCGCCCGGCGACTGGGTGCATCTGCCGGCCGGCTGCCGCCATCGCGTCGCCTGGACGGATCCCTCCGTGGACACGATCTGGCTGGCCTTCCATCTGCCGCCCGACGCGTCGTGACGCGCTGCAACACTTCCTGACACCGCGCCACGCGGACGACACCTGGAACGGGCTTGCGCCATCGGAGCACGCCATGCCGAAGCCCCTGCTGCTGCGCCCTCATCGCTGGATGGCGCTGGCCTTCGCCCTGCCGCTCGCGGGGGTCACGCTCTCGGGGCTGATGGGCAGCGGCCTGTGGATCTGGGCGAAGCGGTCCATGGCGCGGCGGGACATCCGGCGGCGCGCCGCGCTGCTGCGCCCGGCGGCCTGACCCGGCGGTTTCCAGTGTCGTGGGTGGTCCGCGATCCGGTAATCTCCCCAGTGCGATCGGGCACAGACCCGCGCAAGGGAGGTTCACCATGCCGTTGGACCGTCGATCCTTCAATTTCCTTGCAGCCTGCACGGCCTGTTCGGGCGCCGGCGCGCTGATCGCGGATTCACCCGCGAATGCCCAGGCCGCGCCCTTCGCGACGCGCCAACTGGCAGAGAACGTCTATCTATTCCGCTATGTCGGCCACCAATCGATCTTCATCACCACGCCGGAGGGGGTGATCGCCACCGACCCGATCTCCTATCGCCGGCCGCAGGCGGCGCGGACCTATATCGAGGAGATCCGCAAGGTCAGCCAGGCGCCGATCCGCTACCTGGTCTACAGCCATCATCACTACGACCACATCGCCGGCGGCGCGCCCTTCAAGGAAGCGGGTGCCACGGTCGTCGCCCATCGCAACGCCAAGGCGCATCTCGACCGCCTGCGCATGCCCGATGTCGTGCCGGTGGACGAGGTGGTGGGCGATGAGGGCCGCGTCATCGA
This sequence comes from Roseomonas sp. SRI_022, assembly GCF_057586215.1. Taxonomy (NCBI): domain Bacteria; kingdom Pseudomonadati; phylum Pseudomonadota; class Alphaproteobacteria; order Acetobacterales; family Roseomonadaceae; genus Roseomonas; species Roseomonas sp. SRI_022. The sequence goes on along the minus strand of NZ_JBYCZL010000022.1, from coordinate 27,399 downwards.
ACTCGGCGGCATGCGTGTCGAGCTGCACTATGTCGGGCGCAATCACTCCGACAATTCGCTGGTGCTGCTGCTGCCGCGCCAGCGCATCCTGTTCACCGTCGATTTCATCCCGATCGAGACGCTGAACTGGCGCGACATGCCCGACAGCTTCCTGCCGGACTGGTTCGACAGCCTCGACCGCGTGCTGGCCATGGAGTGGGACAGCATGGCGCCCGGCCATCCCTATGCTGGCGGGCGGCTCGGCACCAAGGACGATGTGCGGAACCTGAAGCAGTACATGACCGACGTGATGGAGGCGGTGCGCGCCGCCGAGAACGAAGGCAAGTGCTTCGACACGGCAATGCGCGAGATCAAGCTGCCGCGCTACGAACGCTGGGGCAACTACGCCGACTACCTGCCGGGGAACATCGAACGCTTCTGCGAGTGGCTCGGCCGCGGGTTCTGATCCGCGTGGGTATCAGCTGCCGGGATCGCCCGGCAGCTTGATGCCCGTCATCGCCTGCCACACCCGGATGACAAAGCCGTCGTCCTTGCCGCCCTGGCCCATCGCGCGCGCCGCGGTGAACAATTGCTGCGCCTGGGATGCCAGCGGCACCGGGAAATTCAGCCCGCGCGCCATGTCGGTGACCAGGCCGAGATCCTTGACGAAGATGTCCACCGCGGATCGCGGTGCGTCGTCGCCCGTCAGCACGCGCGCCATGCGGTTCTCGAACATCCAGGAATTGCCGGCGGCACTTGTCACCACGTCGTAGAGCGCCTGTGGATCCGCGCCGGCGCGGATGCCGAGCGCGAGTGCTTCTGCCGCCACCGCGATGTGCACGCCGGCGAGCAACTGGTGCACCACCTTCACCGTCGCGCCGATGCCGGGTTCCTCGCCGAGCCGCCAGACCTTCGTCGCGATCGCGCCGAGCACCGGTTCCGCCGCGCCGAAGGCCGCGCCGCTGCCCGCGGCCATCACCGTCATCTCGCCTGCCCGCGCCTTCACCGCGCCGCCTGAGACCGGCGCATCGAGGAACAGGAACTGCCGTGCCGCCGCCTGTTCCGCGAGTGCGCGCGCCGCATCCGGCCCCATCGTGGCGGAACTGACGATCACCGCGCCGGGGGCCAAACGCGGAACCGCGCCATCCGCGCCGAAGACCGCCGCTTCTGTCTGCGCGGCATTGACCACGAGCACGACCAGCGCCTCGATCCCCTGGGGCAATTCCGAAGCCTTCGCAGCGACGGCGCCGCCGGCCTCGGCGAATTCCGCCCGCGCGGCCTCGCGCATGTCGCAGCCTGTCACGTCATGGCCGGCGCGCAGCAGGCTCAGTGCCGCGCCCATGCCCATGCTGCCCAGACCAATGACGCCGACCTTCATGGCAAATCCCCCGCGTGTCGCGCCGCAGGCTGGCCGCGCAGGGCCATGCGGTCAACGCGCGATCCGTGCGGGGAAGCGGTGGGTGGGTGGCGCTACGGCCGTGGCCGCTGCCGGCGGCCCTGCCGGGCGATCAGCGAGCGCAACAGGTCCTTGATCGCGGCGGCATCGGGATGACGTGCGACGACCTCGGCCTCATGCGCGCGGGCGGCGGCGAGAAGCTCGCCCAGCATCGCTTCACCCTTCGCGGCCAGGTGCACGCGCACCAGGCGCCGGTCGCGCGCATCCTGCTGGCGGTTCACCAGCCCGCTGCGCTCCATGCGGTCGAGCACCTTGGTCATGGTGGGCTGCTGCAGCAGGCAGGCCTCGGCGAGGACCGTCACCGTCTCCGGCCCACCCGAGAGCGTGGCCAGAACGCGCCAGACCGGGACCGAGACGCCACGTCCCCGCAGCCTGTCATGGAACTCCGCGGAGACGACATGCGATGCACGCGCGAGGAGGGAGAGGAGATAATCGTCTACGAAGCGAGGCTCGGCGTTTTGCGTGTCCATGGCGGTATGCCCGACCGGAGGTTTGGACATTAGCCTTCGGAGGGTGCCGAGTCTTGCGTTCTGTGCAATTATTTCGTGATGCAGGCTGGTGAGTTTCGTTTCCGGCGTGTTCGCGCGCGCTGGAGTTGCATTTGATGCCTGCCGCCGCACGCTACCCGGGCACTCGGCCCGCCGCGCGGCGCTGTTCATAGGCGTGGGCGTGGAGCAGGGCGGCTTCGTGGATCTCATCGGGCACGCCGGCGCGCCGTGCGGCCTCCAGCAGGAAGCCGAGGATCTGGTCGGCCTCGATGCGCCCGCCGGCCTCGATGTCGCGCAGCATGGAGGTGCCGTAGGCGCTGGCCGCATCGGCGAACAGTGCGCGGTATTCGGTGACGAAGGCATCGCTCATCGGGAAGCCATGGGCGGCGGCGATCGCGGCGTTGCGGTCCAGCAGCCGGTGCAGGAAGGGACCGCCGCCGCCGCGCACGATCTCGCCGACATTGGCGCGCATCAGCACCGTGCCGATGGCGCTGGTGCCGAGATGGACCAGCTTCCCCCACATCCGCGCCATGATGTCGGGCACCGCCTGCGCGACGACGCCGCGCGTGGGTGCGAAGGCGGCCTCGATGGCGCGCACGCGATCGGACAGCCCGCCACCCCGTTCGCCGAAGGTGATCCAGCGCCAGTCGTTGAGCTGGCGCACCGTGCCATCAGCGGCGAGCGTGGCCTGGATCTTCGCGAGGCCGCCAAGCACGCGCTCCGCGCCGAAGGCCGCCGCCAGCCGATCGACATGGGACAGGCCGTTCAGCACGGGCAGGATCGCTGTGCGCGCATCCACCGCCGGACGGATGGCGGCGATCGCGTCGTCCAGGTCGTAGGCCTTGCAGGACAGCAGGATCACGTCCCAGCCGGGTGCGACCTGTCCGGCCGTCAGCGCGGTGACGGGACCACGCCAGGCGCCGAAGGGGCTGTCGATGGCGAGGCCGTCGCGGGCAAGCACGGCCTGTCGCGCGGGACGGACCAGGAAGGCAACCTCCGCCGTCCCGGCCTCGACAAGGCGGCCGCCGTAATAGCCACCCAGGGCACCCGCCCCGAGAACCAGGACACGCATGGCCGCTCTCCCCCCGCTCGACGGCCCGACCCTAGGCGGAAGGGGCGCGGGGCGCGAGGGCGGCGGTCAGTTCGCCGTGCTCACCTGCGGCGGCGGCAGCGCGTTCGGGTCGCGGGGCAGGGCCAGCGCCTGCACGGGCTGCGGTGCCGCTTCCGCGCCGCCCGCGCCGGGCGGCGGCTGCGGGAAGCCGCCGGCGCGGCGCACCACCTCGCGGACGCCGCCCGCGGCCTCATTGGCCGCGGCGAAGGCGACATCGCCCCAGAAGCGGTCGAGCACGCCCGCCGGGATCTCGTTGAGCTGCGCGACCATGCCGAGGTCGTGGCCATCCTGGCGCGACACCGTCCATCGCAGGTCCACGATCTGCGACCGCCCGCCGGGCTGGTTCACCACCTCGACACGGCCGACCACGGCGAAGCGCGCGCCGGTCGCGGTGTCCTGCACCACCATGCCCTGGGTCGTCAGCGCGTCGCGGATGCGCGCGGTCAGCGCCAGGTTGCCGTCGCCCGGTGCGCCGCGAACCATCGGCACATAGATGCGCGGCGGGCCGCTGGCCGTGAGCGCGGCGGGATCGTTGCCCTTGCGCGCCGCCTCGGCGCGCAGCAGCAGGTCGGCGATGCGTGGCGCGGCCTCGCGCGCGACGCGGCGCATGACTTCGGGGTTGGCATCCTGCCAGTCCCGCGCCGGGATGCGCGACCCGAGCGTCGCACCCTGCTGCTGCCCATCCGGGTCGGTCAGGACGTAGCGCGGGACCACGGCGTTGCCCTGCAGGCTGGCCTCGATGGTCAGGCGCCAATCGAGCGGCAGCGGCTCGGTCGCCGAGGCCGGCACCTCCGCGGTCAGCAACGCGGCGGACATCGCCTCGGCGAAGCCCACCGCCTGCGCGCCGTCCAGCAGCGCGGCCGAGGGCGCGGGCACGGCCAGCCGATAGGCCGGCGGCGCGGCCAGGGCGCCGGCCTGGCCGCCCGGATTGCCACGGAAGGGCTGCGGCAGGTCGCCACAGGCGGGCAGTGCCAGGACCAGCGCGAGCGCGGCGCCGCGCAGGGCGCGGAAGGACAGGATCATGGGCCGCTTCACTCCGGTGCGTTCACGGCTGGATGATGGCGACGCAGGTCGCGAGCATGGTCAGGAGGATCATCAGCCCGAACATGTAGAGATAGGGCATGGAAGGACGTCATCCACCGATCGCGATGGCGGAGAGTTGATGCCCGATCGGCCCGCCGCCGGAAAGGGTGCGGCGGCGATGGCTGAAGAAGGCGTCTTCCAGCGCCAGCGTATCGTGCGGCGTCACCTCCGCCGCGACGCCGGCCGCGGCGAGGCGCGCGGCGCAGTATCCGGCGAGGTCGAACTGCCAGCGAGCCGCCCTCGCGCCATCGGCGAAGAAGCGTGCATCGGCGGCATCGCGCGCCAGCACCGCGTCGCGCAGGTCGGCGGCGACTTCGTAGGATGGCTGGCGGATGCAGGGGCCGACCGCGGTGACGATGCGGCCGCGCCGTGCACCGAGCATGAGCATCGCCTCGATCGTCGCTTCCAGCACGCCGGCCACCGCGCCGCGCCAGCCGGCATGCGCCGCGCCGATCACGCCCGCTTCCGCATCGGCGAAGAGCACCGGCGCGCAATCGGCGGTGACGACGCCGATCGCCATGCCGGGCCGGCACGTCACCAGCGCATCGGCGACCGGGCGGTCCGTGTCGGGCCAGGGCGTGTCGAGCACCGCGACGTCGATGCCATGCACCTGAGTCAGCCCGGCCAGCGCGCCGCCGGGCAGGCCCAGCGCGCCGGCGGCGCGGCGGCGATTCTCGCGAACCGCATCCGGGTCGTCCTTGCTGGAGACGGAACAGTTCAACGCGGCGAAAGGCCCGGCGGACACACCGCCGCGGCGCGTGAAGAAGCCATGGGCGAGGCCCGGCTGGGCGGCGAGCATCTCGGCGGTGACGAATTCGGCCATCACGATTCCTCGAAGCCGGGCAATGCCGGCAGGCTGGGATGGCAGAGGCAGAGCGCCTTGAACAGCCGTCCCATGTGCTCGGGCGCCGTCAGGCGCTGCGCGGCGGCCAGGTGGCGTGTCGCCCCGCGCGGATCCATCCGCGCCAGCATCGCGGTCCGCGCGAAGAAGCCAAGGCGGCCGAGGAAGACGCCCTGCGGCAGCGGCCCCTGCACCCGCGCCCCGGCCGCGCGCGCGGCGGCCGCGAGGGCGGCGAAATCGACATGGGCGGTCAGGTCCGCCGAGCCCGCCGGGCCGAGCGGGTCGGCCACGCCATGGGTGGCCATGGCCTGGAGGCTGTCGCCGAAGCCGGATTCGGCGGGGCCGTAGTCGAGGAACAGCGCCGCACCGCCCTGCGCGGCGAGACGCGCGGCGAGCGTGGCCGCGATGGTGCGGGCGGGTTCGCCGACCTCCTGCACCGCGCCGTCCTCAGCGCTCTCAGGCAGCGGCGGGGCGTCGGTGGCCTGGGCTTCTACGAAGGCGCCGGCCTGGACGAAGCGTTCCAGCCAGGTGTCGCCGCGGCGGATGAACTGGCGGATCGGCAAGGCGTCGAGGAACTCGTTGCCGATCACGAGGGCAGGGCCGGGCGGCAGCGCGGCGATGTCGTCGTGCCAGGCCGTGACCGCGGCGCCCAGGCGTTCGGTCTGGACCGCGCGCAGGCGTGGGGAGGTTTCGACGAGATGCACGCGCAATGCGGCCCGGAATTCCGGCGCCATCTCCGCGGCGGCACGCAGCGCATCATCCATCAGCGTGCCGCGCCCTGGGCCGAGTTCCACCAGCAGCACCGGATCGGGCCGGCCCATCGCCTGCCAGGTCACCGCCGCCCACAGGCCGAGGCATTCCCCGAAGGCCTGGGTCATCTCCGGGGCCGTGGTGAAGTCGCCGGTCGCGCCGAAGGGATCGCGCGCGGCGTAGTAGGCGGCGACCGCGCGGGCCATGAAGTGGTCGAGGCGTTCAGTCATGACGGGGATGGAGGGGCTTTGCCCCTCCAGACCACCCCGCCAGGGTGCAGGGCACCCTGGACCGCCAGAACCTGGTGCCGGCATTCCAAAGGCCACTGGCCCTTGGTGGGGTTAGGTCCGGAGAGGGGCAACGCCGCTCTCTGGCCTGCCCCCCGATCAGGCATGCGCCGGCCGTGCCCGCAGCATCAGCCACCCGCCCACCATGATCATCGGCAGCGACAGCAGCTGCCCCATCGTCGCCCCGGCAAAGAGGAAGCCAAGATGCGCGTCGGGCTGACGGAAGAACTCGCCCGTGATGCGCGCCACGCCATAGCCGGCGAGGAAGGCGCCAGACAGGAAGCCGGGCCGCGCGCGGATGGCCTCGCTGCGGGCGAGGACCATCAGCAGCGTGAACAGCGCGATGCCCTCGAGCCCCGCCTGGTACAGCTGCGACGGATGGCGCGGCTCCGGCCCCCCGGTCGGGAAGACCATGGCCCAGGGCACGTCGGGGGCGACGCGGCCCCACAATTCGCCGTTGATAAAATTGGCGAGCCTGCCGAAGAACAACCCGACGGGCACCACGCAGACGATGCGATCGGCGAAGGCGACCCAGTCGATCGCGTTGCGGCGTGCATAGAGCCAGGTCGCGATGATCACGCCGAGCGCCCCGCCATGGAAGGACATGCCGCCATGCCAGACGGCCAGCGCCTCCCACGGCGCGGTGATGTAGTAGCCGGGCCGGTAGAACAGCACGTAGCCGAGCCGCCCGCCGAGGATGATGCCGAGCGTCACCCAGGTGACGTAGTCGTCCACCTGCTCGGCCGTCGCGACCTTGGGGGGCCACTGCACGAGGCTGCGCGCGAGGCGCCAGCCGATCACGATGCCGGCGATATAGGCCAGCGCGTACCAGCGGATGGCGATCGGGCCGACCTCGATCAGCACCGGGTCGATCATCGGGAAGGGGATGGCGAAGAACATCAGGCGAAAGGGTCCTCGGCGTTCGTCAGCACGTCCCGGACATAGGACCGGACGCCGTCCTCGATGGAGGTCGGCGGATGGTCGAAGCCGGCGCCGCGCAGGCGCTCCATCCGCGCCTCGGTGAAGTATTGGTACTTGCCCCGTAGATCGTCGGGCATCGGGATGAAGCGGATATCGGCGTTGCGCCCGAGCGCCGCATAGATCGCCCGCGTCAGGTCGAGGAAGGACCGCGCCTGGCCGGAGCCGATGTTGTACAGGCCCGAGGCCTGCGGGTTGCGCTGCAGCCACAGCATCGCCGCGACGCAATCCTGGACATGCACGAAGTCGCGCTTTTGGTCGCCATCCGCGATGCCCTCGCGGTCGGAGGCGAACAGCGTCGCGGGGTCGCCCTTCATGATTTGGTTGAATTTGTGCAGCACGACCGAGGCCATGCGGCCCTTGTGGTGCTCGTTCGGCCCATAGACGTTGAAGAAGCGCAGCCCCGCCCAGTGCGGCGGGCGCTTGTGCCCGCGTGCGAGCATCTGTGCGACGCGCCGGTCAAAGGCGAGCTTCGACCAGCCATAGAGGTTGAGCGGGCGCAGCCTGGCCAGCGCCTCGGCGCGCAGGTCGTCCTCGAAGCCCTGGCTGCCATCGCCATAGGTCGCTGCGGAGGAGGCGTAGATGAAGGGCACGCCGGCCTCGGCGCACCAATCCCACAGCATCTGCGGCAGCGCGATGTTGGTGGCGGCGACGAGGTCGCCATCCGTTTCGGTCGTCGCGCTGATCGCGCCCATGTGGAACAGCGCCTTGACCGGCGGCGCCTTGGCCAGGAATCCCGGCAGGTCGTCCGGCGCGACGATGCCGGCGATCGGGTGCTTGGCGAGGTTACGCCACTTCACGCCCTGACGCAGGCGATCGACCACCACCACTTCCTCGCCGCGGGCACAAAGGGCGGCAACCAGGTTGGAGCCGATGAATCCGGCCCCGCCGGTGACAATATGCATGTTCCACTGGTTCCAAACCGGCCTTGAGGCCGGGGCGCGGGCGGTATAGGCCCCGCCGGGACGGCCCGGCAAGCAAGCGGGCATGACAGGAGAGCACGCCATGGCTGGCAATGACGGTCGCGCGAAGTTCATGGACGACCTGGCCGGCATGGCCGGGGGCGCCTTCTCGGTGCTCGCGGGCATCCGGGCCGAGGCGGAGCAGATGGCCAAGTCCCAGGCCGAGGCGATGGTCCGCCGCTTCGACCTGGTGAAGCGGGAGGAGCTGGATGCCGCCATGGAAGTGGCCCGCCGCGCCCGCGAACAGGCCGAAGCCCTGGACGCCCGGATCACGGCCCTGGAGCAGCGTCTTGCCGGGCTTGATGCTGGCACGGACTCCTCACCCGAAAGCTGAAGAACCGTTTGCAACTCTGCCGGGCTTGCAGCGTGATTCCGCGTCTGCGTAGTCTGCCATTAGTTGTTGCCCGTCCGATTCGCCCCCAAGATCTTGTGGGCTCCCGGCCGGGCGCCAAGGGCAAGGAGGTGCCGCATGTCCGCCTCTCTCCAGTTGGACCGTGACCGGTCGACCAACCCGCTGGACATCCTCGAACAGATCATTGCCTCCAACGAATGGGCCTTCGAGCGCCGTTCGGATGGGGAAATGGCCGCCGAGGCGCCGGGGAAATGGTGCGACTACGGCCTGCATTTCTCCTGGTCGCATGAGATCAGCGCCATGGCCTTCACCTGCGCCTTCGACATGAAGGTGCCGGCGGAGGCCCGCGACAAGCTCTATGAGCTGCTGGCGCTGGCCAATGACCGGCTGTGGATCGGGCATTTCGGCATCGAATCCGAGGATGGCGTGCCGGTGTTCCGCCATTCCGTGCTGCTGCGCGGGGCGCAGGGCGCCTCGGCCGAAAGCCTCGAGGACATGGTCGACATCGCCATCACGGAATGCGAGCGCTTCTTCCCCGCCTTCCAATTCGTCCTGTGGGGCGGCAAGGCGCCGGCCGAGGCGCTGGCGGCGTCCATGCTGGATTGCGTCGGCGAGGCCTGAGGTTTGTTGGAGAGGGCTCTGCCCTCTCCAAACCTCTCCCGCCAGGGTGCAGTGCACCCTGGACCGCCGGGATTTGGTGGGCGTGCCGAGATGACGGGGCGTGCGGCGGGCACGATACTCCGAGAGAATCCTGGGCTCTGGGCGCGGCGCACCCTTCGCTTCCACCAAACGCCCGTCCCGCGCACCACCCAGCGATGGTTTCCAAAGGCCTCGGGCTTTGGTGGGGGAGGTCCGGAGGGGGCAAGGCCCCCGCCGGTCCAGCCATCGCCGTCCGTTCTCGCAGATGGGGCTGCGCCCTCACACGCCCCGCGCGCAGTGCAGCAGCGTCACCGGGCGTCCCGGCGCGATCTGCAGGTCGATCTCATCGGGTCGCGTCCAGCCCAGTGTCTCGATGCCGGGGCCGCTTGGCGGGTCGCGGCCGCGTTCGGTGGGTGGTCCGAACTGCCGTTCCAGCCGCGCCCGCAACGCCGGTCCCTGCGATTCATCCCCCTGGGCGGAGACACAGACCAGCCCGCCGGTGCGCCCGTCGAAGGCGAAGGCGACGCGCAGCCGAAGATTGCCGCTGCGGAACTCGCCGCCCAGCCGGTATTCGATGCGCGCGGACGGGACGGGACGGCGCTGATCGGCCGGCAGGGCGCGAACCGAGGACCCACGCAGGGCCGCAGTGACCTGCGCCTCGGACATGCCCCAGCGCGTGCTTTCCCAATGCGCCTCGGCGGGCCAGGCCATCAGGGCCAGGATGGCCGCCAGGGCTGCCCGCATGACCTCAGCCCCGCCCGTGGCAGGCCTTGAACTTCTTGCCCGACCCGCAGGGGCAGGGCGCGTTGCGCGGGGTGCGGCCCCAGGTGGACGGATCGTTCGGGTCCACCCCTTCTGCGATGGGGCGGGGTGCCGCGGTACCGATCGCCATCGGCACGGGCTCGTATGTCGTGCCGCCGCCATCGGCCATTTCCATCTCGGCGCCGGCCATCGCCGGGTCCGGATGGCGCATGTCGAGGAAGCCCACGCCCTCGGGCGAGGGCGGCGGCGCATCCGGGCGCAGCTCGATGCGCAGCAGCAGCGACGTCACGCGCTCCCGCAGGTCCGACAGCATGCCGTTGAACAGCGCGAAGGCCTCGGACTTGTATTCGTTCAGCGGATCGCGCTGGCCATAGGCGCGCAGCCCGATGCCCTGGCGCAGATGGTCAAGCGCCAGCAGATGTTCCTTCCACACCTGGTCGAAGACCTGCAGCAGCAGCGACTTCTCGACCTGGCGCATGATCTCCGGGCCGACATTGGCGGCGCGGGAGGCGTAGGACCGGTCCGCCGCCTCCTCCAGCCGCTCGCGCACGATGTCGTCGTCGATGCCTTCCTCACGCGCCCATTCGGCGACCGGGACATCGAGGTTCAGTACGTCCTGCACCTGGCGTTGCAGCGTCTCGAGGTCCCACTGCTCGGGATAGGCGTTCTCGGGGATGCAGCGGGCGACGAGGTCGGCGATGGTCTCGCGCCGCATCTCCTGGATCGATTCCAGCACCTCATCGGCCATCATGAAGGCGCGGCGCTGGGAATAGACCTCCTTGCGCTGGTCGTTCATGACGTCGTCGTATTTGAGAAGGTTCTTGCGCATGTCGAAGTTGCGCGCCTCGACCTTCTTCTGCGCCTTCTCGAGCGCCTTGTTGATCCAGGGATGGACGATCGCCTCGCCTTCCTTGAGGCCCAGCTTCTGCAGCATCCCGCCCATGCGGTCCGACCCGAAGATGCGCATCAGGTCGTCTTCGAGCGAAAGGAAGAAGCGCGATGCGCCGGGGTCGCCCTGGCGGCCCGAGCGGCCGCGCAGCTGGTTGTCGATGCGCCGCGATTCGTGGCGCTCGGTGCCGATGACGAAAAGGCCGCCGGCCTCCTTCACCGCCGGGCGCACCGCCTCGACCTCGCCCTTGTGCTTGATGATCGCCGCCTCGTAGTCCGGCCCCTCATTGGTGCCGGCTTCCTGGCGGGCGAGCATTTCGTAGTTGCCGCCGAGTTGGATGTCGGTGCCGCGGCCGGCCATGTTGGTCGCGATGGTCACCGCGCCGGGGCGGCCGGCCTGCGCCACGATGGCCGCTTCCTGTTCGTGGTAGCGCGCGTTCAGCACCTGGTGCGGGACGTTCTTCTTCTTCAGCAGTTCCGAGATCAGCTCCGACTTCTCGATGCTGGTGGTGCCGACCAGGCAGGGCTGGCCGCGGTCACGCGCCTCGGCGATCAGGGCGGCGACCGCTTCGTACTTCTCGGCTGCGCTGCGATAGACCTCGTCATCCTCATCCGCGCGCGCCACCGGCACGTTGGTCGGGATCTCCACGACTTCCAGCTTGTAGATCTCGGCGAATTCGTCGGCCTCGGTCGCCGCAGTGCCGGTCATGCCGGACAGCTTCGGATAGAGCCGGAAGTAGTTCTGGAAGGTGATGGAGGCGAGCGTCTGGTTCTCCGGCTGGACGGTGACGTGCTCCTTGGCCTCCAGCGCCTGGTGCAGCCCGTCCGAGTACCGCCGGCCTTCCATCATACGGCCGGTGAACTCGTCGATGATGACGATCTTGTCCTGGCGCACGACGTATTCGACGTCGCGCTTGAACAGGGTATGCGCACGCACCGACTGGTTGACGTGGTGCACCAGCGTGACGTTGTGGATGTCGTAGAGGTCGCCTTCGGTCAGCAGCCCGGCGGCCTTCAGCATCTCCTCGATGCGCTCGCCGCCCAGTTCGGTCAGCGTGACGGTGCGCTGCTTCTCGTCCTTGTCGTAGACCTCGGGGTCGCGGACCATCTCCTTCACCACCTCATCCACCTTGCGGTAGAGGTCGGAGCTGTCCTCCGAAGGTCCTGAGATGATCAGCGGCGTGCGCGCCTCATCGACCAGGATGGAGTCCACCTCGTCGACGATGGCATAGGCGAAGTCCCGCTGGACCATGTCCTCCAGCCGGTACTTCATGTTGTCGCGCAGGTAGTCGAAGCCGTATTCGTTGTTGGTGCCGTAGGTGATGTCGCAGCCATAGGCGTCGCGGCGTTCCTCATCGGTCAGGCCATGGACGATCACGCCCGTGGTCATGCCGAGGAAGCCGTAGATCTTGCCCATCCATTCCGCGTCGCGCTTCGCGAGGTAGTCGTTCACCGTCACCACATGCACGCCCTTCGCGGGCAGCGCGTTCAGGTAGACGGGCAGGGTGGCGACCAGGGTCTTGCCCTCGCCGGTCTTCATCTCGGCGATCTGGCCCTGATGCAGGACCATGCCGCCGATCATCTGCACGTCGAAATGGCGCAGGCCGAGCACGCGCCGCGCGGCCTCCCGCACGGTGGCGAAAGCCTCGGGCAGGATGTCGTCCAGGGTTTCGCCCTTGGCCAGGCGTTCGCGGAACAGCACCGTCTGGTTGGCCAGCGCCTCGTCCGAGAGCGCCTGCATCTGGGGCTCGAGCGCATTGATGGCCGGCACGCGCGACTGGTAGCGCTTCAGCGCACGGTCGTTCGAGGTGCCGAAGATGGCGGCGGCGAGGCGGGCGAACATCGGGGGTGTCGGTCTCCGTCGGGCTGGGTGCCCGGTCGAGCGCGCCCCCACCGGGGGGCTACGGACTCGGAACGCGCCACTCCCGGCCGGACCGACGGGGGTCTGGGCGGGCGCGGCGCGGCCCCCGGTCAGATAGGCGGCCGGGCAGGGCGGGTCAACGCCGGGACACCGCCGGGCGGCGGCTTTTGCACGGCGGGCGGGCCGGATTTCCGTCATCTTACACTGTCGTATCCGGGCCGTAGCCGCGCCGTCACCTTGTCGCCCCCATAGGCTTCGGCCATCTTCCAGCCCTTCCCGCCCCCGAGGTTCCATGACGCCGCGCCGCCGCCCCGCCCAACCCCTTCGCGTGGGCCTTGCCCTGGCGATCGCGCTTTGCGCCGCCCAGCCGCTTGGCGCCCAGCAGCCCGCCCCGGCGACGGCCCCCGCGACGACCCCGGGGGACCCGGTGGTGGCGCGGGTGGATGGGGAGCCGATCCTGCTGTCCGACCTCGCCGCCGCGGCGCGCGACCTGCCCGAGGAACTGCGCGGCGCCCCGCCGCAGATGCTCTATCCCCTGCTGCTTGACCAGTTGATCGCCGGGCGCGCCGTGACGGCCGCCGCCCGCCGCGCGGGCCTGGACCGGGACGAGGCGGTGCGCGCGCGCATCCGCCGCGCCGAGGAACAGGAACTCCAGCAGGCCTGGCTGTCGGCCGAAATCGCCTCCCGCGTCACCGACGCTGCCGTGCGCGCCCGCTACGACCAGCAGGTGGCGAACCGCCCGGCCGAGGAGGAGGTGCATGCCCGCCACATCCTGGTGCCGACCGAATCGGAGGCGCGCGCCGCGCTGGCCGAGGTCCGCGGCGGGGCCGACTTCACCGCCGTCGCCCAACGCCGCTCCACCGGCCCCGGTTCGCGGGAGGGCGGCGACCTAGGCTTCTTCCGCCGCGGCGACATGGTGCCCGAATTCGCCGAGGCCGCCTTCGCGTTGCAACCCGGCCAGATCAGCGAGAACCCGGTCCGTTCGCCCTTCGGCTGGCACGTGATCAAGGTCGAGGCCCGCCGCCAGGCCGCCGCCCCGGCTTTCGATGACGTGGCGCAGGCGATCCGCCAGCAATTGCTGGAGGCTGAGGTGCAGGGTGCCGTCGAGCGCGCCCGCGGCGCGGCCCGGGTCGAGCGCTTCAACCTCGACGGTTCCGCCCCGCGCCCGACCGACGCCGCCGAGCCGCCCGCCCCGGCGGCCCCCGCGGCGCGGCCCGGCGGACCGATCCGCCGCTGATCCGATCCTTCAGCGAATCAACAAGACCCGAGGACGCGTTCCATGGCTCATCCCGTTTCTCCCCTCGCGCTGCCCATGCCAGACATGCCCCCCGTTCCCGGCGTGCGCGTCGCGACCGGCATGGCGGAAATCCGCTACCGCGCGCGTGAGGACGTGATGGCCATGGCCTTCCCCGCCGGCACCACCGTCGCCGGCGTCTTCACCAAGAACCGCTGCCCCGGCGCGCCGGTCGAATGGTCCCGTGGCGCGCTCAAATCCGGCAAGGCGCGCGGCCTGGTCGTCACCTCCGGCAATTCCAACGTCTTCACCGGCAAGGCCGGCCGCGACACCTGCGAGAAGACCGCCGAGGCGGCGGCGAAGATCCTCGGCTGCAAGCCGAAGGAGATCTTCCTCGCCTCCACCGGCGTGATCGGGGAACGCCTGCCGACCGAGAAGCTGGTCGGCGCCCTGCCCAAGGTCTTCGACGCCGTGACCGAGGCCGGCTTCGCCGAGGCCGCCAAGGCGATCATGACGACCGATACCTTCCCCAAGGCTTCCGTCCACACGGCGAAGATCGGCGAGACGACCGTGACGGTCGCCGGCATCGCCAAGGGCTCGGGGATGATCGCGCCCGACATGGCGACGATGCTGTCCTTCCTGGCGACCGACGCGAAGATCCCGGCCGCCGCACTGCAGTCCCTGCTGAAGAAGGGCTGCGACAAGTCCTTCAACTGCGTGACGGTGGATTCCGATACCTCGACCTCCGACACCGTGCTGGTCTTCGCGACCGGCACGGCCAAGCACCCGCGCGTGCCGGCCGAAGGCGGGCCGATCCTGAAGGACTTCGCCCGCGCGCTGAACGCAGTGCTGATGGACCTGGCGCTGATGGTCGCGCGTGACGGCGAAGGCGCGCAGAAGCTGATCCGCATCGACGTGACCGGCGCCATCACAGCGCGTTCGGCCCACAAGATCGGCATGTGCATTGCCAATTCACCGCTGGTGAAGACGGCGATCGCCGGTGAGGACGCGAATTGGGGCCGCATCGTCATGGCGGTGGGCAAGGCGGGCGAGCCGGCCGACCGCGACAGGCTGTCCATCGCCGTGGGCGGCACCTGGATGGCGCGCGACGGCGGCGTGGTCGATGGCTATGACGAAACGCCGGTCGTCGCGCACATGAAGGGGCGCGAGGTGGAGATCACCGTCGATATCGGGCTCGGCAAGGGCAAGGCCACCGTTTGGACCTGCGACCTGACGCATGGCTACATCGACATCAACGGGTCGTATCGGAGCTAGTGGCGGCACGGGGCGCGACGGGGAGGGCTCTGCCCTCCCCGGACCCCACCCGCCAAGGGCTTAAGGCCCTTGGAACCCTCGACTTGATCGGGGGATCTGGGGAGGGGCGTGGCGCACTGTTCGGCGTCGGTGCCACTGGCGATGCCCCTCGCCAGATCCCCCGATTGAAGATCCGCGATCCAAGGGGCCGTAGCCCCTTGGTGGGGGGAGGTCCGGAGGGGGGCAAAGCCCCTCTCCGTCAGCGCACGCCATGACCGCGCTGCTCGGCACGATCGCGCTGCTGGCGACGCTCGCCTGGTTGGCCGGCGTCATCTGGTTCCTGCGCTTCTTCCGCGCCCCGGCCGTCGAGGTCCCCGGCAGCGTCACCCTGCTGCTCGCCGTGACCGGCCGCACCGAGGGCCTGCCCGCGCTCTTCGCCGCGCTCGCCCGCCAGACGTTGCGCCCGCGGCGCATGCTGGTGGCGGTGGAGGCGGAGACCGATCCGGCGCTGGCCCAGGTGCGCGAACTGGAGCATCTGCTGCCCTTTCCGATCGAGATCGTCGTCGCCGGCCTCGACGACACGCGCAGCCAGAAGGCGACGAACATGATCGCCGCGCTGACGCGCATCGATGCGGAGGATGACGCGCTGGTGCTGCTGGATGCCGATATCCTGCCGCAGGACCATTGGCTGTCCTGGCTGGCCACGCCGGCGATGAACGGCGCGGCGGATGTCGTGACCGGCTATCGCTGGCATGCACTGGATGGTGCGGGACCGAGGCGGCATGTGGTGGCCTGGCTGGATCGGTCGTTGGCGCTTGGGCCGCGTTTCCTGGCATCAGGGCTCGTCTGGGGCGGGTCGGTGGCGATCTCGCGCGATGCGCTGGCGCGGATGGACCTGGCGGGGGCGCTGTCGCGCACCTTCTCGACCGATGGCGCAATCAGCCGGCGGGCGCGGGCGCTGGGCCTGCGGGTGCTGACGCGCCGGGCCGTGCTGTTGCCCACGCCACCCGAGGGCGGTGACCGCGAGGCCATCGCCTTCAAGACCCGGCAATTGCAGATCGTGCATGTCTATGTGCCCTCGCTCTGGGTCTGGCTTGGCGTCGCGCTGCATGCCGAGGCATTGGCGTTGCCGGTCGCGGTGCTGGGTCTCGCCGGGGATGCGGTGGCGGTCGGCTTCCTCGCCGCGGTCTCGGCGGTCGGGCTGCTGCGCGCGGTGCTGCATGACCGCGTGACGCGGGCCGTGGGCATACGCGAGGGCGGGCCGGCGAGGGTGGTGCAGATGGCGCTGGGGGTGCTCGCGCCCATCACGGCGCCGGCGGTGGCTGCGTTGTTCTGGACCAGCGCGCGCACGCGGGTGATCCGCTGGCGCCACGTCGAATACGAGGTCCTGGGGCCGGAGGAGGTGCGCGTCCTGCGCCGCCACACGCCTGGCGCTGCGGCGTGACGCCGGGCGTCTGCCCCATCACCGGCGCGCCGGCTGCGCTGGCGCAGGAAGTCTCGGCCGGCCTGCTACGCGGGCTGTGGCGCCGTGCCTTCGGGGTGGCACCGACGCCGCTGCCGTCCGGGCGCATCGGCATCTACCGCGCCCCTTGCGGCCTGGTCTTCTTCGCTCCGGCCGAGGAAGGCGACGGTGCTTTCTATGAGGCGCTGTATCGCCGCCTCGACGCTGGCGGCCGGGTGCGGGCGGCCGGGCACGACCGGGCGGAATATCCCCATGCCGCCGAACGCATCGGCCCAGGCGATGCGGTGCTGGAGGTCGGCGCCGGGGCCGGCGCCTTCGCGCGCTTCATCCCCGGCGCGCGTTACGTCGGGCTCGACCCCAATCCCACCGCCTATGCCGCGGCCGAGTCGGAGATCCGCACCGAAAGCCTCGCCAGTCACGCCGCGGCGCATGATGGCGCCTATGATGCCGCCTGCGCCTTCCAGGTGATCGAGCATGTCGCGGACCCGCTGCGCCTCGCGCAGGACATGGTTCGCTGTCTGAGGCCGGGCGGGTTGCTGATGCTCGGCGCGCCAGTCTGGCCCTCGGCCATGACGGCGATCCCCGATTTCGTCTTCAACGCCCCGCCCCACCACCTGTCCTGGTGGAACGAGGCCGCGATGGCGGCGCTGGCCGACAGGCTGGGTTTGTCGGTCGAGGCGCTGCTGCCCCTGCCGCCCGTCGCCGCGCAGCCGCTGATCCATTGGATGGGTCGGCTGTCGCCGCTGAAGACCCAACCGGAGGGGCCGTGGTTCGCCGCGCGGCGGTCCTGGTATGCCGCGCTTGGCCTGTCCTTCCTGTTCGGCCGGGCCGCCGCGGCGGTGCTGCCGTTTCCGCGCAACGCCGCGCCGATGTTCGTGCTGCTGGTCGCCCGCAAGCCTTGACGGCGGCGGCAGGCTCGCCGTTCCTGACGCCCGGATGCCCGACTCCGCCGTCACCTTCGCGCCACTCGAGACCGAGCGCTTCCTGCTGCGCCCGCTGCGCCCGGCGGATGCGGCGGAACTGCATCGCCTGGTCAATGACTGGGAAGTGGCGAAGACCCTGGCCCGCGTGCCGTTTCCCTATCCGCGCGACCTTGCCGACGAATGGATCGCCTCGACGGTCGAGCGCATCGCGGAGGGCGAGGCCTATCACCTCGCCATCGCGCGGCGGGAGGACGACGTGCTGGTCGGCTGCGTCGGACTGACGCGGGACCGGGAGGATCGTTCGGCCGAGCTCGGCTACTGGATCGGACGGCGGCACTGGGGGCAGGGGATCGCGCCGGAGGTGGCCGGGCGGCTGTCGCGCTGGGCGCTCGCGAACCTCGACCTCGACCGCATCGTCGCCAGCGCGTTGATGGACAATGCGCGGTCCGCCGCGGTGCTGAAGCGCATCGGCTTCCGCGAGACCGGGACAGGGGCGCAGGCCTTCCTGTCCCGTGGCGGGGCCATGCCGGTGCGGCTGTTCGAGGCCGGGCGCGCCGACATGATCGCCACCCCGGCCGAACCCGCCGCGGCCCCCGTCGCGCTGGCCCTGCCCGAGGGCGGCAAGCGCATCGTGCTGGTCGCCGCTGTCGGATTGATCGACCCGGATAACCGCGTGCTGCTGGCACGCCGGCCAGAGGGCAAGCCGCTCGCCGGCTTGTGGGAATTCCCCGGTGGCAAGGTGCATGCGGGCGAGACGCCGGAAGCCGCGCTGATCCGGGAGTTGAAGGAAGAACTCGGCATCGATGTGACGGAGGCCTGCCTCGCGCCCTTCGCCTTTGCCTCCCACGGGTATGAGAGCTTCCACCTTCTGATGCCGCTGTTCCTGTGCCGGCGCTGGACCGGGCAGGTGACGGCGATGGAAGGCCAGGCCCTGACGTGGGTCAGGCCGCAGCGGCTCGGCGAATACGCCATGCCGCCGGCGGACAAGCCGCTGGTGGCGCTGCTGCGGGATTTCCTGTGATCGGGTGCTGAAGATCGGAGAGGCCTGGCCCCTCCGGCCGCCTTCAATGCGCCGCGGCCTGCCGCCCCAGCGCCCGTTCCAACATCCGATGCGCGATCTCGCGTTCCCCCATCACCGTCAGCGTGGCGCCGAGCCGCGTGAGATGCTCCACCGCCTCGTCCGAATCCGCGCGGGCGAGGATTTCGACGCCGGGCTTCGCCGCGCGTGCCTGTTCGACAACCTGGCCGGCCTCGAAGGCTTCCGGGATGGCGACGAAGACGCGGCGCGCACCGGCGAGGTCGGCTTCGGCCAGCACTTCGGGGTCCGCGGCATTGCCAGGGACGACACGGGCGCCGTCGCGCCTTGCCGCCTCGGCGGCTTCCTCCCCGGCTTCGATGACGACCACGGTACGCCCGGCGGCGGTCAGGCGCTTGCCGACCAGCCCGCCGACGCGGCCGTAGCCGACAATCACCTCATGTCCGGCCGGCGCCGGGGTCGGGGGCGGCGGCACCGGGGACCGCACGGCGGCGGGCATGCGGCGTTCGACCGCAAGGAACAGCAGCGGGTTCACCAGGATGGACAGGATCGCGCCGGCCAGCACCAGGTCGCGCCCCTCTGGCGGCAGCACCGCCAGCGACACGCCAAGCCCGGCCAGAATGAAGGAAAATTCGCCGATCTGCGCGAGCGAAGCGGCGATGGTCAGCGCCGTCGCATGGCCATGCCCGAAGACGCGCACGATGCCATAGGCGGCGGCGGATTTGCCCACCACGATGATGAGCACCGCCGCCGCGACGCCGAGCGGGTCGCGCAGCAACACGCCGGGGTCGAACAGCATGCCCACCGAGACGAAGAACAGCACCGCGAAGGCGTCGCGCAGCGGCATGGCTTCCTCCGCGGCGCGCTGGGACAGCTTGCTTTCCGACAGTACCATGCCGGCGAAGAAGGCGCCGAGCGCGAAGGACACGCCGAACAGCTTGGCTGCACCGAAGGCGACGCCGAGGGCGATGACATAGACCGCGAGGCGGAACAGTTCCCGCGAGCCGGTATGGGCGACGTAGTGCAGCATCCAGGGAATGAAGCGGCGCCCGATGATCAGCATCGCGGCGCCGAACACCGCGACCTTGCCGAAGGTCAGCCCCAGCGTGAGCGCGAGATCCCCCGCCGCCATCTGTCCCGCGAAGCTGGCCCCGGCCAGCGCCGGCAGCAGCACGAGGGCGAGGACCATGGCGAGGTCCTCGACCACCAGCCAGCCCACCGCGATGCGACCACGCTCACTGTCCATCAGGCGGCGTTCCTGAAGGGCGCGAACCAGCACGACGGTGGATGCGACCGACAGCGCGAGGCCGAAGACCAGCCCGGCCACCAGCGTCCAGCCGAGCAACATGGCAAGGCCGATCCCGAGCAGCGTCGCCACCCCGATCTGCACCACCGCGCCGGGGATGGCGATGGACCCGACCGACATCAGGTCCCGCCAGGAGAAATGCAGACCGACCGCGAACATCAGCAGGATGATGCCGATCTCGGCGAGTTCGACCGCCAGCGCCGCATCGGCGATGAAGCCCGGGGTGAAGGGCCCGACCGCGACGCCGGCCAGCAGGTAGCCGACCAGCGGCGAGATGCGCAGCCGCTGCGCCAGCAGCCCGAAGGCGAAGGCCAGGCCAAGGCCGACCACGATGGTGGCGATCAGGGGGGTGCTGTGGTCGGGCATGGGACCCTCCTCGCCTCTGGAATGTGTGTTTCGTTAAGGCAACTTGGGAGTGGCGAGGTCCATTTCAACCATTTTCGTCAATATTGACGAAGTTCGTCGGGATCACCATCTGCTGGTCATGTTGACCGCTCCGCAATGCCGCGCCGCGCGCGCGCTGCTGGACTGGACCCAGGCCGACCTCGCCCTGCGCGCCGAGGTCAGCCCCGGCACGGTGCGCGGCTTCGAATCCAGCCGCCATGTGCTGCACCGGGCGACCGAGGTCGCGATCCGCCATGCGCTGGAACTGGCCGGCATCGTCTTCCTCGACGCCGATGCGGCGGGCGGGGAGGGTGTGCGCCGCGCATGCCCGACCCCAACCGGCCCCGGTTGCCCGGAGGCCACCCCGCCTCTATAGCGGCCCGGCCCCCGACGCAGCCCCAGGTGTACTTTGGCCAGCATCGCCCCCACGCCCGACGCCTCCCAGAACCCGGCACTCGTTGCCCAGGCCGAGATCCTCGCCCGGCCGGCGACGGAGGCGCGGCGTCTGGCCGATGCCATCCGTGCCCTTGCCATCGACGGCGTGGAAGCCGCGAAATCCGGCCATCCCGGCATGCCGATGGGCATGGCCGATGTGGCGACGGTGCTGTTCACCAAGTTCCTGAAATACGACGCGGCCGATCCGCGCTGGGCCGACCGCGACCGCTTCGTGCTGTCGGCCGGCCACGGGTCGATGCTGCTGTATTCCCTGCTGCACCTGACCGGCCATGCCGGCATGGGCATCGAGGAGCTGAAGCGCTTCCGCCAGCTGCATTCCCCCGCCGCCGGCCACCCCGAATTCGGCGAGCATCCGGGCATCGAGACGACGACCGGCCCGCTGGGGCAGGGCATCGCGACCTCGGTCGGCATGGCGCTGGCCGAGCGGATGGTCGCGGCGCGCTTCGGTGCGTCCCTGGTCGATCACCGCACCTGGGTCATCGCATCGGACGGCGACCTGCAGGAAGGCGTGTCGCATGAGGCGGCCTCGCTCGCCGGGCATTACGGCCTGTCGAAGCTCTGCGTGCTGTGGGACGACAACCATATCTCGATCGACGGCGACACGGCGCTGTCCTTCACCGACGACACGGTCAAGCGCTTCCAGGCCTATGGCTGGGCCGTGCGCCGCGTTGATGGCCACAACCCCGAGGAAATCGCCAGCGCGATGGCCTGGGCCACGCGCAATCGCAAGCCGACGCTGATCGCCTGCCGCACGATCATCGGGCTCGGTGCGCCGACCAAGGCTGGTACGGCGGGCTCGCACGGGTCGCCGCTGGGTGCGGCCGAGGCGGCGGCCGCGAAGGAAGCGCTCGGCTGGACCGCGCCGGCCTTCACCGTGCCCGAGGACATCAAGTCCGCCTGGGAAGCCGCCGGGCGCCGTGGCGCGGGCACGCGCCGGTCCTGGCTGAAGCGGCTCGCCAAGCACCCGCAGCAGGCGGAGTTCGACCGCGCCATGTCGGGCAAGCTGCCCGAGGCCTGGCACGAGGCGCTCGCCGCCCTACGCGGCAAGCATGCCGAGGAAAAGCCGAAGCTCGCGACACGCGTGTCGTCGCAGCGCGCGCTCGAAGCGCTGGTGCCGTCGGTGCCGGAGATGGTCGGCGGGTCGGCCGACCTCACCGGGTCGAACAACACCAATGTGAAGGGCATCCCCGCGATCACGCCGGGCAACTTCGCCGGCCGCTTCGTGCATTGGGGGGTGCGCGAGCACGGCATGGCCGCCGCCATGAACGGCATGGCGCTGCATGGCGGGATCATCCCGTATTCGGGCACCTTCCTGGTGTTCTCGGATTACCTGCGCCCGGCCGTGCGGCTGGCCGCGCTGATGGGCATCCGGTCCATCCATGTACTGACGCATGACAGCATCGGCCTCGGCGAGGACGGGCCGACGCACCAGCCGGTCGAGCATATCGCCTCCTTCCGCGCCATGCCCAACGTCTCCGTCTTCCGCCCCGCGGATGCGATCGAGACGGCGGAATGCTGGGAACTCGCGGTGAAGCGCGCCGATGGGCCGTCGCTGCTGGCGCTGTCGCGGCAGAACCTGCCGGCGCTGCGCAGCGATGCCGGCGAGAACCGCTGCGCGCGCGGCGGCTATGTGCTTGCCGAAGCCTCCGCCGCGCGCAGGGCGACGCTGATCGCGACGGGTTCCGAAGTGCATCTGGCGGTCGCGGCGCGCGACGCGCTGGAGGCCGAGGGCATCCCGACCGCCGTCGTCTCGCTGCCATGCTGGGAGATCTTCGCCGCGCAGGACGCGACCTATCGCGAGCAGGTGCTTGGCACCGGCCTGCGCGTCGGCATCGAGGCCGCGATCGGCTTCGGCTGGGAACGCTGGCTCGGCGCCGATGGCATCTTCATCGGCATGAACGGCTTCGGCGCCTCGGCCCCGGCCGAGGATCTCTTCAAGCATTTCGGCATCACGTCCGATGCCGTGACGGCGGCGGTGAAAAAGCGCCTCGCCTGATCCACTGAACTCCTGACGGGAAGGACACGACACCATGGCGGTGAAGGTTGCCATCAACGGTTTCGGGCGCATCGGCCGCCTGGTACTGCGCGCGCTGATCGAAAGCGGGCGCAAGGATGTCGAATGCGTCGCCATCAACGACCTCGGCAGTGTCGAGGCGAACGCGCACCTGTTCCGCTACGACAGCGTGCATGGCCGCTTCCCCGGCGAAGTCGCCGTTGACGGCAACAAGATCATCATCACCGCCAACGGCCGCACCTATGCGCCGATCACCGTGAGCGCCGAGCGCGACCCGACCAAGGTGCCCTTCCAGGGCGTGGACGTCGCGCTGGAATGCACCGGCATCTTCACCAGCAAGGAGAAGGCCTCCGCGCTGATCACCGCCGGCGCGCGCAAGGTCATCATCTCGGCCCCCGGCGACAACGCCGACGCCACCATCGTCTACGGCGTGAACCACCAGACGCTGACGAAGGAGATGACCGTCATCTCCAACGCGTCCTGCACCACCAACTGCCTCGCGCCGATCGCCAAGGTGCTGCACGACAATTTCGGCATCCTGCGCGGCTACATGGTGACAATCCACGCCTACACGGGCGACCAGAACACGGTCGACACGCTGCACAAGGACCTGCACCGCGCCCGCGCGGCGGCGGTGTCCGCCATTCCGACCAGCACGGGCGCGGCCAAGGCCGTCGGCCTCGTGATGCCGGAACTGAAGGGCAAGCTGGACGGCACCGCCATCCGCATCCCGACGCCGAACGTCTCCCTCGTCTCGCTCGACTTCGTGCCGGCCAAGACCGAAGGGCTGACCAAGGAAGCGATCAACGCGGTGATGAAGGCGGCGTCCGAGAGCGGGCCGCTCAAGGGCATCCTTGCCTACAACACGGCGCCGCTCGTCTCGATCGACTTCAACCACAACCCGGCGTCTTCCACCTTCGACGCGACGCAGACCCAGGTGGTCGATGGCGGACTGGTGCGCGTGATGTCGTGGTACGACAACGAATGGGGCTTCTCGAACCGCATGAGCGACACGGCGGCGCTGTTCGGGTCGCTGTGACGACGTGAGGGGGCGTCGCCCCCTCACACTCCCCCTCCAGGGGCCGACGGGCCCCTGGACCGCGGGAACCCCGCCCACGGCTTAAAGCGCACTTTACACTTTTAGGTTTTTATGCCTTTATTCGGCGCCGCAGGAGAAGGGCGGCGCCGTGAACGAGATCGGGGTTCTGAAGGTTTCGCCGCAAGGGCAGGTCACCCTGCGGCGCGAGGTGCGCAAGGCCCTTGGTGACCCGAAACACCCGAAACACCTGGAAGCCTGGATCGAGGACGGCACGCTCATGCTGCGCCCGGCCATCCATGCTACGCTGGACGACGCGGTACGGCTGTTCGGCAAGCAGGACATCACCCGCGACGTGTTGGTGGAGGCGCTGCGGCTGGTGAAGGCGCGAAAACGGCGCAGCACGGTGGCTTGATAAAATTCCTATATCTTGCCCGCCTGCCCGGGTCAAGCGGAAGCGGCTTGCCAGGCACGAAGCTTGCCCAGCGTCGTACCGAAAGCCTGGGCGACCTGCCCATCCAAGTAACAGGATCCAAGGGCCTCGGGCCCTTGGCGGGTGGGTGCGGGAGGGCGGCGCCCTCCCGCGTCGCCACGCGGCATCACACGGAACCGCCGCGCCGGCGCGGAAACCCCCACAGCGACACCGGCAGGATCAGCAGCCAGCACAGCCTCGCCGCCATCGGATCCCAGAAGGCGATCCCGACGGACGCCGCGAACAGCAGCGCGATCACGACGTCGCCCGCCAGCCCTGCCACCCCCCGCCTCCCCCGCCGGCGCCGCGCCATCAGCCCCAGCAGCAGCGAGGCAAGGCCCATCGTGCCGGCATAGACCACGGTCGCGACCACCCCGTGGTTGCGCGACAGCAGCGCCGTGGTGAACGGCACCAGCGCGACCAGTGCGAGGAAGCCCAGCGTCATCCACACCATCGCCGCATCCGCGGGGCCCTGCCGACGCAGCACCTGCACATGGCTCATCCACAGCGTGCCCACCACGATGAAGCTGATGCCATAGCCCGCGAATTGCGGCCGCATTTCCCCCAGCAGCCGCCACATCGCCGCGCCGTCGAGATGCCCGATCTCCTCTGGCAGGCGCAGTTCCAGCACCAGCAGCGTGATCGCGATGGCAATCACGCCATCGGTCAGCGCGTCGAGCCGCGCGGCGGGAACGCCGCGGCCGCTCTCCTCCTCGGATGCCATGGCCGCGCCCGCTCAGAACAGGCGTAGCGCGGCGCGCGCCAACTCGAAGCCGCGCCCTTCGGCATTGACGCAGCGCAGCCCGGCCTGGCTGGCGGTGCAGGACATGCCCGGCCCCTGCCAGGCGCGCCCATAGCCCAGCACCGGGGATTTCGGATCCGCCACCGTGTCGCCATGGCAGACAAGTTGCGCTGGCCCGCGCGGCCCGATTTCCACCGAATCCCCGAAGGCGAGGTCGCAGTCGCGCGGCCGCGCTGGCCGGCGATAGGTCGATTCCAGCACGTCGCAGCGCAGGCTCCCCTCGAAGGCGGCGCAGTGGATGTTGCCCGACGGCAACTGGAAGGCCTCCTGCGCCGATGCTAGGACCGGTGCCAGCAAGAACGCCGCGAGCCAGCGGACCATCTCCACCTCCTTGCCAGGATATTCGACACGATGACGTACCGGACGATCGACGCGCTGGAGGCCAAGGGCAAGCGCGTGCTGCTGCGTGCCGACCTCAATGTGCCGGTCCGCGACGGCGTCATCACCGACCGCACGCGGATCGAGCGGCTCTGCCCGACCATCGCCGAGCTCGCCAATGCCGGCGCCCGCGTCATCATCTGCAGCCATTTCGACCGCCCCAAGGGCAAGCGCGTCCCGGAGATGTCGCTGAAGCCGTTGCAGGAGGCACTGTCCACCGCCCTGAAGCGCCCCGTCGCCTGGGCCGATGACTGCATCGGGCCGGAGGCCGAGGCCGCCGTCGCCGCGCTGGCCGATGGCGATATCCTGCTGCTGGAGAACACGCGCTTCCACGCGGGCGAGGAGAAGAATGACCCGGCCATGGCGGCGGCGCTGGCGAGGCTCGCCGATGCCTTTGTGAACGACGCCTTCTCCGCCGCGCACCGCGCCCATGCCAGCACCGAGGGCGTGGCGCATCTGGTGCCTTCCTATGCCGGGCGGCTGATGGAGGCCGAGCTGAAGGCGCTCGACGCCGCGCTCGGCAATCCCGCGCGTCCGGTGGTCGCGATCGTCGGCGGGTCGAAGGTGTCCACGAAGTTGGACCTGCTGGGGAACCTATCGAAGAAGGTCGATGTGCTGGTGATCGGCGGCGCGATGGCGAACACCTTCCTCGCCGCACAGGGCTTCAATGTCGGCAAGTCCTTGCAGGAAGCCGAGATGCACGACACCGCGCGCGCCATCCTGGACACCGCGAAGGCCGCGAATTGCGAGATCCTGCTGCCGACGGACCTGGTGGTGGCGGAGGAATTCCGCGCCAACCCGCCGACCCGCACCGTCGGGGTCGATGGCGTGCCGGACGCGTTCATGGCGCTCGACGTCGGGCCGGACACCGAACAGGCGATCGAACACCGCCTGCGCGGAGCCTCCACCCTGGTGTGGAACGGCCCGCTCGGCGCCTTCGAGACGCCGCCCTTCGACACCGCGACGGTGGCGGTGGCGCAGATCGTCGCCGCGCTGACCACCTCGGGTGCGCTGAAGTCGATCGGCGGCGGCGGGGACACGGTGGCCGCACTTCGCCATGCGGATGTGGCGGACCGCATGACCTATGTCTCGACGGCCGGCGGCGCTTTCCTGGAATGGCTGGAAGGCAAGACCCTGCCGGGCGTGGCGGCGCTCTCGCATTCGTGATTGCGGGCCGGGCGGTCCGTCCGGCCTGCACGCGGTGGTTGCTGGAAGGTTAACGGGACCGGGGCGCAGGCTGTGGCCATGCGCATCGGTCCCGTCCGCCGTCTCGAACGACACTGGTCCCGGTTAGGGCATTCTTCACGCCTCGGCTGGACAATGCTGTCCATGCTGAGCCTCAATTCGCTGTCCGCCTTCACGCAGGAAGTCGCCCGCAATGCCGGCATCCAGCCGGTGCGCGGGACCGACCGGGCCGATGCGGCGCGCAACCCGGCCCCGGCGCAGCGCATCCTGCAAAGCGCGCCGCCAGCCGGCGCCGCCCCGCCCGCCGCCGGCACCCTGCCGCGCGGGTCGCTGCTCGACCTGCGGGTCTGAAACGCCACGCCCGTACCGGTTCGGCGCAGCCCAGCAACCTCCGCTTGCGACGGCGGCCGAGCGTGACCATGATTCGCGCATGTCCCGTTTCGTCCGGCGCATTCCCGAAGGCGACGACCGCGAGCGCCTGATGTGCCCCGACTGCGGGCATGTCGCCTATGAGAACCCGAAGGTGGTCGTCGGCTCGATCGTCGCCGAGGGCGATACCGTCCTGCTCTGCCGCCGCGCCATCGAACCGCGTTCCGGTTTCTGGACCATTCCCGCCGGCTACATGGAGATGGGCGAGACGGTCGAGGAAGGCGCCCGCCGCGAAGCCTGGGAGGAAGCCCGCGCCCGCGTCGCGCTGGATGGCGTCCTTGCGGTCTATTCGATCGCGCGCCTTGGCCAGGTGCAGGTGATCTTCCGTGCACGGCTGGAGGAACCAGGCTTCGAGGCCGGGCCGGAAAGCCTCGAGGTGCGGCGCTTCGCCTGGGACGAGATCCCTTGGGACGACATTGCTTTCCCCTCCGTCCGCTGGGCGCTCAAGGCCTGGCGGGAGGATGCGGGCGGCGTCGCGGTCAACCCGGCCGAGGATCCGCGTGGGGTGCGCCCGCTACCGGGCGGTGCGTCATGACCGGGCGGCGGGGCTTCCTGATGATGGCGGCCGTGCTGGTGCCGGGTCCCACCATT
>NZ_JBYCZL010000021.1:0-107764 GCF_057586215.1 Roseomonas sp. SRI_022 | reverse complement strand
GACCTTGCCTTCCTGTCGCCGATCTTCGCGACGCGGAGCCACCCGGGTGCCGCCGCGCTCGGCCCGCTGCGCTGGCTGGCGGCGGCGCGGTGCCTGCCGATGCCGGCCGCGGCGCTTGGCGGTGTCGCGGCCGGAACGGTCGGGCGGGTGCCGCTGCGCGCGGCGGGCCTTGCGGCGATCGACGGATTGCGCGCGATTTCATGACATTCCCGAGCCAATCGGGCAGATCGGTGCGCGCGTCCGGCCTGGCGCATGCCTTGCGCGGCCGCGCCACAGGCTGTGGCCCCTTCGCCACACTGTCTCAGGTAAGTCGCGCAGGGGGTGCATGGGCGGTTGCCGCCCGGCGCGCTGCCGGGACATAGTCCGGCCCAGGCCACGACGCCGCCCTTCCGCCCTTTTTGGGGGGAAAGCGGCGGCGGACCCTGTCCGGGGGGGCAGGGCGGCCGTCGGAACTGCCGGCACGCCGGCGATGAGGAGGACTAGAATGCGCAAGATTCTGCTGGGGACGACCGCTGTTGTCGGCGCCGCCCTGCTGGCGCCGGGGGCTTTCGCCCAGACGACGCGCGGCGGCGGTGGTGCGATCGGCCAGGGCGTGCCGCTCCAAACGGCCCCGGGTACCGTCGGCGTTGCCCCGAGCCCGCTGAACGTCGGCCCGCAGGCCCCGTCGACGCAGGTGACGGCCGCGCCGACGCCGGCGATGGCCGGTGCCGGTGGTCTGTCGATCCGTCTGGGCGGCTACTTCGCCTTCACGGGCGCCGCGATCCAGGACGACTGGGATCGCGCCCGCAGCCGCAACAGCGTGACCGGCGTCAACAACGCCCAGGCCCGCTCGCGCTATGACTTCCGCAACGACGCCGAGCTGAACGTCTTCATCGACGGTCGCACCTCGAACGGCCTCACCTACGGTGCGGTGTTCGAGTTCCAGATGGACAACGTGGTCGCCACCTCCGGTGACGGCACGACGGTGTCCTTCGACGAACTGTACGGCTACGTCGGCGTTGACGGCTTCGGCACCTTCCGCTTCGGCCAGGAAGACAGCGCCGCCTCGCTGCTGCAGGTCCGCGCTCCGGCCTCCCAGGCCCTCGGCGGCGACGCCGAGTGGGACGAGTTCATCGTCCAGACCGGCCTGGCTGACACCTCGCCCTACATCATGTCGGGCATCAACGACGGCAACGACGCGACGAAGGTCATCTACCTGTCGCCGCAGTGGGCCGGCTTTGACTTCGGCCTGTCCTACGCCGCGAACGCCGGCGAAGGCGAGCGCACCAACAACGAAGGCAGCCTGACCTCCGCGCAGCGCGATCGCCTCGGCATCGAGAACGAGATGTCGGCGGCCATCCGCTACCGCGGCACCTTCGGCCCGGTGGGCGTGATCGCCGGCCTGGGTGGCATGTGGGCCAGCGCGCAGTCGCTGAACGCCGCCGGCACCGCCTTCGGCGCCATCGGCAACCCGCGGCCGCAGTCGGTCTACGCCTACACCGCCGGCCTCGTGCTGACGGGCTACGGCTTCTCCTTCGGTGGTGAATACACCTGGGGTCAGTACCGTGGCGCCTCGGTCGGCCGTCAGGCCGTCAATGCCGGCGTGGACGGCGCGAGCCACTACCTGATCGGTGCGACCTACACGGTCGGCCCGCTGGTGTTCGGCGCGGTGTTCGGCCAGGGCTTCCAGGGCAACGGCTCGCAGCTCGTGAGCGGCCGCGTCGGCGGCACGGGTGCCAACGCCGCGGTCATCCGCGACCTGGACGACCGCACCCAGACCCTGTGGGGCGTGGGCGTGGCCTACAACCTGGCGCCGGGCCTGGTGCTCTTCGGCCTGTACAACAACATCAACGACGAGAACGTGCCGACCTCGGCGCCGACCAACGCTCGCTACACGGGCGGCCCGGGCACGAACCTCGCTTCGTTCAACGGCAGCAACACGCGCACGATCAACATCGGCGTGGTGGGCATCCGCCTCGCCTTCTGATCCTTCGGGACGGAAGCAACGGGGGCGGCAGGGGAAACCCTGCCGCCCTTCGTGTTTGTGGGGGGCGCATCCGGCCCCGCACGGATCTACCAGCCAAGGGGGCTGCCGATGGCGGACGCCGTCGATCTCCGCCAATGCGTCGCCCTGCACCAGGCCGGGCGGCTTGATGAGGCGATCCGCTGCTATCGCCGCGCCCTGCCGCAGGACCGGGGCGGCGCCCAGGTCAACCGGCTGCTCGGCATCGCGCTTTTCGCCAAGGGTGAACCGGCCGAGGCGCTGAAGCATCTGCGTGCCGCGCTCGGCCGGATGCCGAAGGACCCCGCCCTGCTGAACGACATGGGCAATGTCCTGCGCGCCCTGGGTCGCCGGGCCGAGGCGGTGCAAGCCTTCCACCGCGCCATCGACGCCGATCCCGGCTTCGCCTTCGCCCATTTCAACCTGGCCGACGGGTTGGCGGAGATGGGCCGCCATGCCGAGGCGCTGGAAGCCTTCCGCACCATTCTCGCCCGGCGCTTCGACGGCATCGACGCCGATTTCCACAACAACCTCGGCACCTCCCTGATGGCGCTCGATCAAGCGGAGGAGGCTCTGGCCGCCTTCGGCGCCGCTCTCGCCGCCAATCCCGGCCATGTCGCCGCCGCCGCCCACGCCGGGTCCGCGCTGCAGCGGCTGGGCCGCAACCGGGATGCGGTGGAATTGCTGCGCGATGTCGCCCGCCGCCACGGCGCCACGCCACAACTGCTGACCACGCTCGGGCAGGGCCTGCTGAACCTGACCGATTTCGCGCCCGCGCTGCAGGTCTTCGAGGAAGTGCTGCGCCGCCAGCCCGACCTGGAACGCGGGCTGATCGGCCGCGGCATGGCGCTGAGCGGGCTGCGCCGCGATCCCGATGCGGTGGCGGCGCTGGACCGCGCGGTGGCGCTCTACCCGGCCTCACGCCCGGTGCAGCTGACCAGCGGCAATATCCGCTTGGCCGCGAAGGATACCGAAGGGGCCATCGCCGCCTTCGCGCGCGCGGTCGCACTGCCGCCCGGGCGTCTGCCCGATGCCGCGCAGGCCATGCTGCTGTTCAACCGCCTGCGGCTGTGTGACTGGACCGACATCTCGGCGACCCGCGACGCGGTCCTCGCTGGCGCCGAGGATGGCAGCCTGCGCCTGCCGCCCTTCGAGGCGCTGTGCATCGCCGACGATCCCGCCCTGCATCTGCGCTGCGCCAGCCGCCATGCGCGGGAGAACCAGCCCGCCCGCCGCGCTGCGCTGCCCGCCCGCGCCGAGGGCAACCGAATCCGCATCGGCTATGTCAGCGGAGAGTTGCGCGAGCACGCCGTCGGCCACCTGATGGCGCGGTTGCTGGAACTGCATGATCGCTCGGCGTTCGAGGTGCATGCCATTTCGCTCGGCCGCCTGACCGGGGATGCGGTGCAGGCGCGGCTGCGCGCCGCGGTGGACGGCTTCCACGACGTCTCGACGCTGCCGGATGCGGCGGCGGTCGCGCATGTCCGCGGCCTCGACCTCGACATCGCCGTCGATCTCAACGGCTACACTGGGGATTCCCGCACGGTCCTGTTCGCGCAAGGCATCGCGCCGGTGCAGGCCGTCTTCCTCGGCTATCCGGGCACGATGGGCTCGCCCTTCATGGACTACATCCTGGCCGATGCCGTCACCGTGCCGGATGATGCCGAGGGCTTCTACGCCGAGAAGGTCGTCCGCCTGCCCGGCTGCTTCATGCCGACCGACGACCAGCGGGAGGTGACGATCGCCGGGCTGACCCGCGCGCAGTTCGGCCTGCCGGAGGACGGCATCGTCTTCTGCTGCTTCAACAACACCCACAAGATCCTGCCCGAGGCCTTCGACGGCATGATGCGCATCCTTGCCGCCACGCCGGGCTCGGTACTGTGGCTGCGCGAGGAGAACGCGGCGGCGACCCGCAACCTGCGCGAGGCCGCCGCCGCGCGCGGTATCGACCCGGCGCGGCTGGTGATGGCCGGGCGGGTGGACCATGCCGACCATCTCGGCCGGCACGCCCTGGCCGACCTGTTCCTCGACACCCTGCCTTACAACGCCCACACCACGGCCTGCGACGCGCTCGGCGCCGGGCTGCCGGTGCTGACGCGGATCGGGCAAGCCTTCGCCGGGCGGGTGGCGGCCAGCCTGCTGCACGCGGCCGGGCTGCCCGACATGGTGACGCACAGCCAGGCGGAGTTCGAGGCGCGGGCCATCGCGCTGGCCGCCGACCGGGGCGCGCTTGCCGCCATCCGCGCCAGGCTGGCGGCGTCGCTTCCGGGCTGCGTCCTGTTCGACAGCCCCCGTTATACGCGGAATCTGGAGGCTGCATTCCGCGTCATGCGCGATTGCCATGGGACGCGTGGGGCGCCGGAGGCGTTCTCGGTCAGCGAACCGAACGCGTCCTGAAGCGTTTCAGCGGGCTTCGCCTTTTCAGTGACACCTTTCCGGGGCTACAAGACGGCCCCATGACCCGTGCCGCCTCCCCCTGGCGCCGCCCTGCGGCCCTGTCCTGCGTTCTTGGCATCGCCGCGCTGCTCGGCGCATGCGGTGATACGAACGAAGTCCGCAATGTCGGCCGGGATGAATATACCTCCCAGTCCGGCCGCGACCGCGTCCGTGGCCGCCTGACCGGGCAGGATGACGGCATCGTGCTGTTCGGCACCGCGCGCTCCCGGCCCGAGGATGCCGGGTCGGGTGGTGGCGCCGGGCTCGGGGTCAACGCCTATCTCTGGCGCGCGACGCTCGACACCCTGGCCTTCATGCCGCTGGCCTCGGCCGACCCCTTCGGCGGCGTGATCATCACCGACTGGTATTCGCCGCCCGGCACCACCTCCGAACGCTTCAAGGCGACGGCCTATGTCATGGGGCGTCAGTTGCGTTCCGACGGCATCCGCGTGTCGGTGTTCCGCCAGGTCCGCCAGGGCAACAACTGGACGGACGCGCTGGTGACGCCGGCGACCTCCGCCGAGCTCGAGGACCGTGTCCTCGCCCGCGCGCGGGAGCTGCGCAGCCAGAGCACCGCCGGGCGCTGAACCGGCCGCGCCGGCCGTTTTCGGGCCAGCGCCTGCGATCCTGCATTCGACACGGCCTGGCGGCAGAGGGAGGCAACCCTCGCCCCGTTGCAGGCCGCATCCTGAGCATGGGCATGCCAGACCGGCCGCGATTGCCAAGGTCGCCATGGGCGGCCGTCGACGCGCGTTCCGTCCGGGTCAGGTCATGGGCCCGCTTCAGGCCGCCGCTGCGCAAGCGGGATAGCGAGCCGCTCGGCCCTGCGGTCGCCATGCTTGTGGCGCCGCCCCGAACGGCAGGTCATCGGCGCTGTAGGCACCAATTCATCCGCGGCACCACGGCCGGAACATGAAAACGGCGGGCCCCCGTGCCGAGGCCCGCCGCATTCATATCCACGCCAGTTTCGCGCGCCATGACGGCGCACCGAAGGCTCCGCCCTCGGCGCGCCGGCACAGGCACTTGTCGTCAGGCGCGCCGCTTCTCCGCCGACGCCGCCTCGACCCGCTCGGCGATGCGGGCGCGGATGCGCTCCAGCTGCGCGCCCTGCTGGATCAGCGGACGGCAGGCATTGGCGGCGTAGCGGCCGTTGCCGCGCTCGCTCTCGAAGTCCTTGAACAGCGTGGTGATGCCGTAATTGTCGAAATGCTTGCGGTTGCCGTCGTCGAAGTAGCTCTCCGACACCGCGCCTTCCGACACCAGCAGGCCGTGTGCCGGCAGCTCGACATGCCAGTAGGTCACCTCGGGGCACCACAGCTCCTGCACGATGGAGGTGCCGTTCACCAGGTGCTTCGCCGGCACCAGATGGCCGTCGAGGAACATTGCATGGTCGGGCGACACGCGCAGGTCGCGATGCGGCACGCCATCGGCCAGCGCGCCGGCCTTGATCAGGACCGGCGCCACCTTGGCACGGTCCGGATGCTGGGCGACGTTGGTGCGGGTGTGGCCGAGCCAGACCACCGGCTGCAGCGCCGCGCCGCCATGGGCGGTGACCATCAGGTCGCCGACGCGCAGGTCCTCGACCGCCACTTCGCCGCGCGCGGTCGCGATCCGCGTGCCGGTCGCGAAGCAGATGGCGCCCTGGTAGGTCCGGAAGCTGTCGAAGCCGCTGAGGTAGATCGGCTGCGAGCCCGGAACCGTGCTGGTCCAGATGTCGAAGGTGAGCGTTCCGGTGGTGCCGGGGCCGGTCGGATAGGTCACGACCGAATCCTGGCCGGAATCGGCGTAGCCGACGGGGACGTAGGCAAAGTCGCTGCCACTCCCACCAACCATGACGTCGCCCTGGCCGGCATAGGCCGTGTCAGCGCCGTTGCCGCCGACAATGAAGTCCCGCTCCATGTCCTCGAAGGCTTCGCCCGTGACCGGGTCCCAGAAGCCGCCGAACAGGGAATCGTTCTGCTGGTCGCCGAAGATGGTGTCGGCGCCCGCACCACCGACAATGGTGTCGAGCTGCTGGCCGCCGGCCATAAGGTCATTGCCGCCGCCGCCGAACAGCGCGATGGAGCCACTGGGCGCGAGGATGGTGTCGTTGAAGTTCGAGCCAACGAAGCCCTCGAAATTGCTGAGGGTGTCGCCGGCCGCCGCGCCGCCAAGAGTGATGTTCGAACCTTGGATATTGATGCTGACCGCAGCCGTCGCATCGATATAGGAGACGATGTCGGTGCCGGTGCCGCCGTCGACGCGGTCCAGCCCTGCACCGGGCAGCAGCGTGTCGTTGCCGATGCCGCCGATCAGGCTGTCATTGCCATCGCCGCCGACCAGGCTGTCGTTGCCGCTCTGCCCGTTCAGCGTGTCGTTACCGGCAAGGCCAGCGGCGGTGTCGTTGCCGCTGGAGCCAGCAAAGCTGTCATTGCCACTCGTCGCGCCGGGGCCAGGCGTCCAGGTACCAGACATCGTCGTCTCCTATGCGGGATTGGGGCCGGGCTGTGTGGCCCGGAATGGATTGCGGACAGGCGTCGTCGCCCCGCGCGTCGCCGCGGCGGGAATCGAAAGCACGAGGCACGCCGCGGCGGTTGGCCGGCGGCGCGGGTTCCTCGTCAGGATTTCGGCGTGTGGTCGGTGACCTCGGCCTCTGCCGCCCTTGGCGGCGGGCCTGCGTGCCCCGCCAGGAGGGCGAGTGGCCGGCCGGCTCGTGCGTGCGCGGCTGGCGGTCCGTGTGGCTGGCAGAAGGGCAGAGGCGGTTTGCGGGTCGGGCAGCTCGGCCGGACCAGCCGGGCATTCCGGCGCAAAGCCGACCTCAGGCACCAGCGCGAAGCGGGCGGAGGGCCGGCGAGCCTGCGGCGGCCGAGGCGCGGTCACGGCGGCGCGAAGCAGGGCGATACCGCCCCCTATCGATCCCCGCAGATGCTGCGCAACGGTAACCACGCGGATGTCTTTCCAGCCCAATCGATGAAACGGTCACGATCGGTCTATCGACTCGCAGGAACGAGAGCAACAAGATTTGCGCTCAGGATCATTTTTGGCACGATGTGTCGTGCCGGGTCGATGGGCGCGACTGTCCTCGCGAGGCGTCCGGCCGCCAGTGCTGGCGGCCGGAAGGCGCCTTACCCCCGCGACGTGGCCCGGCCGCGCCGGCGCAGCACGGCGACGACCTCGTGGATGCTGAACGCCCGCAGCGCCGCCCCCGCCGCCAGATAGGCCGCGGCCCCGGCGCCGATCAGCAGCGCCGCCACCAGCGCCCGCCCGGCCGATCCCGTCGGCGCGGGCAGCAGCAGCGCCAGCCCGGCCACCACCGCGCCCATCACGACGCTCGCCGCCAGGATGCGCGGCACCGCCCGCCGCGACCGCCGGTCGGCCAGGAAATGCCCGCGCCTCGCCAGCAGCCAGGCCAGCAGCGCCGCATTCGCCCAGGCGGCGAGCGAGGTGGAAAGCGCCACGCCGACATGCTGCAGCGGCCCCATCAGCATCAGGTTCAGCCCCAGGTTCAGCGCCACGGCCAGCAGCCCGAGCTTCACCGGCGTCGCCGTATCCCCGCGCGCGAAGAAGCCGGGTGCGAAGACCTTCACCAGCACGAAGGCCGGAAGCCCCACGGCGTAGGCGACCAGTGCCCCGCTGCTCGCCGCCGATTCCGCCGCGCCGAAGGCACCGCGCTGGAACAGGGCGGCGATGATCGGACCCGCCGCCACCGCCAGCCCCACCGCAGCCGGCAGGGTCAGCAGCAGCGAGACCTCGAGCGCCCGGTTCATCGAACGATGCGCCGAAAGGGGCTGCCCGGAGCGCAATTGCCGCGACAGCAGCGGCAACAGCGCCGTGCCCATCGCCGCGCCGATCACCCCGAGCGGCAGCTGGGCCACCCGGTCCGCGTAGTAGAGGAAGGAAATCGCGCCTGCCGGCAGCAGCGAGGCGATGATGATGTCCACCGCCAGGTTAAGCTGCACGACCCCGGCGCCGATCACACCCGGCACCATGCGGCGCAGCACCTGGCGCACCTGCGGCGTGATCGAGGGCGGGCGCAGGATGTTCAGCGCCATCCCCGCTTGCGCCGTCGCCCAGAGCACGAGCGCGAGCTGCACCACGCCCGACGCGGTCACGCCCCAGGCCAGCGCATGGCCCGGCGTGGCCACATAAGGCGTCAGCCAGAGCAACGTCGCCATCGAGATCAGGTTGAAGAAGACCGGCGCCGCGGCCGCCGCGGCGAAGCGGTCCAGGCCATTGAGCACGCCGCCGACCAGCGCCGTGAGGCAGATGAACAGCAGGTAGGGGAAGGTGATCCGCGTCAGCTCGACCGCCAGGGCGAACTTCGCCGGATCGTCGGAGAAGCCGGGCGCCAGCACCCGCATCAACTGCGGCATGAACACCATGCCGATGACCACCAGCACGCCGAGCCAGAGCGTCATCAGCGCGCCCATCCGCTCGGCCAGCGCCTGGGCATTGGCGCGGCCCTCGGCTGCCAGCGTCCCGGCGAAGGCGGGGACGAAGGCCGCGTTGAAGGCGCCCTCTCCGAACAGGCGACGGAACAGGTTCGGCAGTTTCAGCGCGACGAAAAAGGCATCCGCCACCGGGCCGGCGCCGAGGCGGGAGGCGATCAGCATGTCGCGCGCGAAACCCAGGATTCGGCTGGCCATGGTCCAGCCGCCGACGGTAAGGACGGATCGCAGCATGCCGATCCCTCTGCCCGCCCTGTGGTTGCGGCGCAAGGCATCTGGCTTGCATTGCATAATGGGCATGCAGCCCTGGGGTGCTGGCGCACCGATCCGTGATGGCGCAAAATAGGGACTTCGACTTGGCGCTGGGAGAATGCCGCCGCATGTCGGGGATCGCGCGCCGCGCCGTCTTGGCTGGCGCTCTCGCCCTGCCCGTGACGACCAGGACAGGCCGCGCCGCATGGGCGCCGGCCGGGCCGGTCACGTTCATCGTTCCCTTCGCCGCGGGCGGCACCAATGACGATGTGATGCGGATCCTGGCGACGGGGCTGTCGCGTCGGCTCGGCCAGCCGGTCGAGATCCACAACAAGCCGGGCCGCGCCGGGGTGCGCGCCATCGCCGGGCTGGCCAATGCGCGACCCGATGGGCGGCTCCTGGCGCAGCTCCCGGTCCAGGTGATCCGCACCGCCTTGCTCGAGAACATGGGCTTCGACGCGGCGAACGATACCACCCCCATCCTGGGCGTGGCGGGCAGCGCCTATGGCACCATTGCCAAGACCGACCGCTTTCCCGATGGCTGGGCTGGCTTCATCCGCGAAGCGCGGGAGAAGCCCGGCACGCTGTCCTACGGATCCTCCGGCCTGAATTCGACGGCGCATCTGACCATGGCGCGGCTGCTGCTGCGCGAACGGGTGCAGGTCGCGCATGTACCCTTCCGCGGCGCCATGCACGGCGCCCGCGCCCTGGCGGACGGTGATATCGACGTGCTGGCCGGCCCCGTCCGCATAGGGGAAGCGGTGACGGCGGGCGAGGCCGTCTGGCTGAATGTCTGGAGCGCGCAGCGCCTGCGCCGCTGGCCGGCGGTCCCGACGCTGCGGGAACTCGGCTACCGGCTGGTGGTGACGACGCCCTTCGGCATCGTCGGCCCGCCCGGCCTGCCCGCCGAGATCACCGCCACGATCCACGACGCCGTGCGGGTGACCATGCAGACCGAGGAATTCCGAAGCTTGCTCGAACGCCTGGACATGACCGAGGACTATCGCGACGGCGCCGCCTATGGCGCCTTCCTCGCGGAATCGACCCGCATGGAGGAGATGCTGATCGGCCGGCTCGGCCTGCAGCCGTGACCCCGCCCGACGTCCTGGCGCTGGAACGGGCGACGCTGACCGCCGTGCCGGCGCCGCGCACCGGCTTCGACGGCCCCTTCGTGGTGCGCGCCTTCGCCGGCGGCACCGGGCGCGCCAATGCCGCCTCCTCGCTCGATCCGTCGCCCGACCCGGACCTCGCCGCGCGGATCGGCCGGATCGAGGCCCATTACGCCGCGCTTGGCCTGCCGGTGCGGTTCCGCTCCATGCCGTTGGACCCGCCGGGGCTGGCGGACCTTCTGGCCGCGCGCGGCTACGTGCCGAAGGACGAGACGATCGTCCTGCTCGCACCCATCGCCGCCATCGCCGCGCCGGACCCGACAGCAGAGGCACGCCCGGCCCCGGATGCCGACTGGATGGCCGTCACCGCGACCGCCGAGCACCAGAGCCCCAAGCGCCGCCAGGAGAAGGAAGGCAACCCGCCGCTGCTGACCACGCCCGGCGCCTGGATCACCCTGCGCGATGGCGGGCAGGCCGCCGCGGTCGCCTCGGTCGTCGCGGCCGGGCCGATCGCGGGCTACTTCGACCTCGCCGTGCGGCCGGAACACCGGCGCAAGGGCCTTGCCGCCCGGACCGTGCGCGCCGCGGCGGAGTGGGCGCGCGCGCAGGGCGCGGCATGGCTGTTCTGCCAGGTGGCGGTGACCAACACGGCCTCGCTGACGCTGAACACCGCGCTCGGGCTGCGCGAGGCCTATCGCTACACCTATTGGGTGCGGCCGCAGGATGGCGTGGCGTCGCTGAAATTCGGCTGACCGCTGGCCTTGCGCAGCACCGGCTGACGAGGCTTTCTGCGGGCATGCGATTGCTCACCGGACATGCCCGTCTCGCCGGCGTCCTCGGCTGGCCCGTCTCCCATTCCCGTTCCCCGCGCCTGCACGGCTATTGGCTGGAGACGCTCGGCATCGACGGCGCCTATCTGCCGCTGCCCGTGCATCCGGAGGATTTCGCGGCGGCCGTGCGGTCGCTCGCCGCACTCGGCTTCCGCGGGGCGAATGTCACCATTCCGCACAAGCAGGCTGCTTTCGAGGTCTGCGACGTGGTCGACGCCACCGCGCGCCGCGCCGGAGCGGTGAACACGCTCGTGTTTCGCGATGGGCGGATCGAGGGATCGAACACCGATGGCTTCGGCTTCCTCGAAACCGTGCGCGACCAGGCGCCGGGCTGGCAGCCCGCCGACGGGCCGGCCGTGCTGCTGGGTGCCGGCGGCGCGGCGCGGGCGATCGCGGCGGCGCTGCTCGATGCCGGCTGCCCGCGCGTCACGCTGGTGAACCGGTCCCGCGACCGGGCGGAGGCGCTGGCGCGTGATCTCGGCGGTCCGATCGACGTGGCGGAGGTCCCGCCGCTGGCCGGGGCGGCGCTGCTGGTGAACACCACCTCGCTCGGCATGCAGGGACATCCGCCGCTGGCGATCGACCTCGCGCCGCTGCCCGCCACGGCGGTGGTGGCGGATATCGTCTATGTGCCGTTGGAGACGGCCCTGCTGACCGCGGCGCGCGCGCGCGGGCTGCGTGCCGTACAGGGTCTCGGCATGCTACTGCACCAGGCGCGGCCGGGGTTCGAGGCGTGGTTCGGCGCCAGCCCGCGCGTCGATGCGGCGCTGCATGACCTGATCGCGGCGGATATCCCGCCGCGATGATCGTCATCGGCCTGACCGGCAGCATCGGGATGGGCAAGTCCACGGCCAGCATCACCTTCCGGCAGCTGGGCGTTCCCGTCTTCGATGCGGATGCCGCGGTGCACCGGTTGCAGGCGCGTGGCGGGCGCGCGGTGGGGCCCATCGGCGCGGCGTTTCCCGACTGCGTCGTGGATGGCCGCGTGGACCGGGAGGCACTGCGGCGCGCCGTGCTCGGCAATCCGACGGCGCTGAAGCGGCTGGAACGCATCGTCCACCCGCTGGTGCGGGACGAGGAACGTCGCTTCCTCGGCCGGGCGCGTCGCGCGGGCCGGCGGCTGGTCGTGCTCGACGTGCCGCTGCTGCTGGAAACCGGCGGGGAGAAGCGGGTGGATCGGGTGGTGGTGGTCTCCGCGCCGGCCGCGGTGCAGGCGGTGCGCGTGCTGCGCCGTCCTGGCATGACCGCGGAACGGCTCGCCTCGATCCGTGCCCGCCAGATGCCCGATGCCGAGAAGCGCCGCCGCGCGGACCACGTCATCCCGACCGGCCTCGGCCGCCGCTTCGCCCAGGCGGCGATCAAGCGACTGGTGCAGACACTGACGCCCTAGGCCTCATCCGCCTATACTGCGCCGATGCGCCAGATCGTTTTGGACACCGAGACCACGGGGCTCGACCCCCAGCAGGGCGACCGTGTCATCGAAGTGGCGGCGGTGGAGCTTGTGAACCTGCTGCCGACAGGTGCGACCTTCCACTGCCTGATCGATCCCGAGCGCGACATTCCCGCCGAGGCCACGCGGGTGCATGGCTTCACCAATGGCGACCTGACCGGCAAGCCGAAATTCGCGGAGATCGCGGCGGCCATGCTGGACTTCCTTGGCGACGCGCCGATCGTCGCGCACAACGCGCCCTTCGATTTCGGCTTCCTGGACGCCGAACTGCTCCGTGCCGGGCAGCCCAAGCTCGATCGCACGCGGATGGTGGACAGCCTGGTGCTGGCCAAGGAACGCTACCCAGGCATGCCGAACAGCCTGGACGCGCTGTGTCGGCGGCTTGGCGTCGACAATTCGATGCGGTCCTCGCACAACGCCATCCTCGACTGCACGCTGCTGGCGCAGGTCTATCTGGAGCTGATGGGCGGCAAGCAGCCGGGCTTCGAGCTGGCGGCCGCATTGGCCGGCGGCGGACCGGCCTTCGCTGCGGTCGAGGCCGTGGAATGGGCGCCGCGGCCGATCGCCGTGCCGCCGGACCGCGCCGACGCCCATGCTGCCTTCGTCTCCGGCAAGGTGAAGGACGCGCTGTGGCTGAAGCCGCCCTTCGCCGGCGGCGGTGAGGCGTGATGCGGATCCTCCTCGGTATCGTGCTTGGCTTCATCCTGGGCTGGGTCGGCACCAGCGCGGCAGCGCTGACCTATGGTGAGCTCGCGCATGTCAGCCAGCGCGAAGGCGCCTTCGCCATGGGGGCGGTCTTCCTGATGGGACCGGTGGGCGGCGTTGTCGGGGCGATACTGGGTGGGTTCCTCGGTGCGCGTTGGCGCGGCCAGGCGCGCTGAGGGAAGCGGAGGGGGGCTTTGCCCCCCTCCGAACCTCCCCCCACCAAAGGCCGAGGGGCCTTTGGAAACCGTCACTTGGCGTTGGGCATGACAGCCAGTTCCGGTGGTCCAGGGGGCACTGCCCCCTGGCGGGGAGAGGTTTGGAGAGGGGCAGTGCCCCTCTCCAATCCGTCTCAACCAGGCAAGACCCCGTGCTGCCGAAGGAACCCCAGCAGGGCAAGCAGCGGCACCCCCAGGATCGCGGCGTGTTCGCCCTCCACCTTGCTGAATAATTGCATGCCCGGTCCCTCGATCCGGTAGGCACCGACCGATTGCGTGACCACCGCGCCTTCGGCCGCGAGATACGCATCGAGGAAGGCTTCCGAGAATTCGCGCATGGTCAGCCGTGGCACGGCCACGTGTTGCCAGATGCGGCCTCCGTTGCGATGGCAGACAATTGCCGTGACGAGCTGATGGCTGCGCCCGCGCAAGGCCAGAAGATGATCGCGGGCCGCGGCGATGTCGGCGGGCTTGTCGAACCAGCGCCCCTCGCAGACCAGCAGTTGGTCGCAGCCGATCACCAATGCCTCGGGATCGCGGCGCCCGATACGCTCGGCCTTGGCATCGGCCAGCATCAGGGCCGCGTCGGTCGGCGGGATGGCCTCGGCCTGGGCGGCGGCCTTGATGGCGTCCTCATCCACCGCGGCCGCGATGGCCTCGAAGCGCAAGCCGGCCGCTTCCAGCACCGCCCGGCGAGCAGTGGAAGCCGATGCCAGAACCAGGCGGGGTGCAGCCGCCTGCAATGCGGTCACGATGCCCCCGTGGGCGTGCCAAGCACCGAGGCGGCGGGATCCTCCGGTTCCTGGATCGCTGCCGCATCCTTGCGACGGGCATGCCAGGATTCCATCAATTGCAGGATGGTCGCCGCGGTTTCCTCGATGCTGCGCCGGGTCACGTCGATCACCGGCCAGCCGCGCGAGGTGCAGAGCCGCCGGGCGGCGATGATCTCCGACTTCACCGCCTCGGGGTCGATATAGTCGGTGGCATCCTGCCGCACGCCGGTGGCACCGATGATCTTCAGCCGATGCCGGCGGATATCGATCAGCGCATTCATGTCGATGTGCAGCCCGATCACCGGGCAGGGCGGGGATTCCAGCGCGTCCGGCAAGGCCGCGCCGGGCACCAGCGGCACATTGGCCGCCTTGATGCCGCGATTGGCGAGGTAGAAGCAGGTCGGCGTCTTGGAGGAACGCGAGACGCCCACCAACACGACATCCGCGTTGCGGATGCCCTGCGTGCCCTGACCGTCATCATGCGACAGCACATAGTGCATGGCGTCAATGCGCCGGAAATAATCCGCATCCATCACATGCTGCGCGGCGCGCTTTTCCTTCGCGCGGGCGCCGATCGCGCCCTGCAGCAGGTCCATCACCGGATCGAGCGGCGACACGCAGGTCACGCCCAGCCTGCCGCAGGCTTCCTCGAGCGCCAGGCGCAGGCTGGAATCGACCAGCGTGTAGAGCACCGGGCCCGGCTCATGCTCGATCCCTTCCAGCACGCGATCGAGCTGAAGGCGGGATCGCACCAGCGACCAGCGATGATGGATGACGTGATGATCGTCGAAGCGCGCCAGCGTGGCGCGGGAGATCGAGTTCAGCGTCTCCCCCGTCGAATCCGAGACGAGGTGCAGGTTGATCTGGCGGTTGGGCATCGGGGGAAGGATAGCGTGAATCCCTGTGGATGGCGGGGATGGAATCCAAGCGCGGGACACCCTGCGGGGACAAGTGCAATGCCACCGCGAGACCGCCTGATCACGGCATGGAATCCAACACGGCGATGCTCCACCTGCGGACAGGTCGTTCAATGCCATGTCTCAGCGGGGATTCAGCGCGACGACGCCTGTGGGCCGGACTGTGGATGCTTTCGGGACCGGCTGCGTCCCCGTCATCCACAGGCCCAACCACTTTCCCAGCCTTTCTAAGAATCCTTATTCACTGTTTAAGGGCGAGGCATGGAACCGAATGTCTCCCCTGGACCGGCCAAGCCGCTCCTGCGCGCCCTGGCCGGTGAAGCCGTGTGGCCGCCGCCCGCCTGGCTGATGCGCCAGGCCGGCCGCTACCTGCCGGAGTACCGCGAGGTACGCGCCAAGGCCGGCGACTTCATCAGCCTGTGCACGACGCCGGAGCTTGCCGCAGAGGTCACGCTGCAGCCGATCCGCCGCTACGGCATGGACGGCGCGATCCTCTTCTCCGACATCCTGATGGTGCCCTGGGCGCTCGGTCAGCCCCTGCGCTTCGCCGAGGGTGAAGGGCCGTTGCTGGAGCCGCTGCGCGACGCGGCCGCGATCGGCGCGCTCGATCCCGCCACCCTGGTGGCACGCGTTGCACCCATCCTGGAGACGGTGGCACGGGTGCGCGCGGGGCTGGCGGCGGAAGCGCCGCGCACCACGCTGATCGGCTTCGCCGGCGGCTGCTTCACCGTCGCCTGCTACATGCTGGAAGGGCGCGGCAGCAAGGAGTTCGCCGCGGCGCGCGGCCTCGCCTATGCCGATCCGGCGCTGTTCGGGCGGCTGATCCGCACCTTGCAGGAATCGACGGTCGAATACCTCGTCGCGCAGGCCGAAGCCGGGGCCGAGGCCCTGATGCTGTTCGATTCCTGGGCGGGGATGCTTTCTCCGGGTCAGTTCCGCCGCTGGGTGATCGAGCCCACGGCGTCGATCACGCGGGCGCTGCGGCGGCGCTGCCCTGGAATTCCGCTGATCGGCTTTCCGCGCCTCGCCGGCCCGTTGCTGACGGATTACGCGGCGCGGGCCGGGGTGGACGCGACGGCGATCGATACCTCGATGGATCCACGCTGGGCCGCCCAGGCGGTGCCGCCGACCATGGCGCTGCAGGGCAACCTCGATCCGCTGGCGCTGGTCGCCGGAGGTGCTGCGCTGGAGGCGGAGGCGCGCTCGATCCTCGGGGCGATGCGCGGGCGGCCCTTCATCTTCAACCTGGGGCACGGCATCGTGCCGCAGACGCCGCCGGATCATGTCACGGCGCTGATGCGGATCCTGCGCTCGGCCTGAGCGTCAGCTCCTACAACACCGCCCGGACGGCCAGCATCGTAGCCAGCCCTGCGAGGAGCGCCGGGAGTAGCCAGCGCCGCTTCATCAGGCAGACAAGGATTCCGATTGCCAGGCCCGCGAGCCGGGCGGCGAGGGGTACCTCCGCCAGCGCCCCCGCCGGTGCGATGATGGCAAGCGTCACGAAGGCCGCGAGTGTCGCCTGCGCGACGGCCGTGGCCCAGGCGATGACCGGGTGCT
Source organism: Roseomonas sp. SRI_022 (assembly GCF_057586215.1). NCBI lineage: Bacteria > Pseudomonadati > Pseudomonadota > Alphaproteobacteria > Acetobacterales > Roseomonadaceae > Roseomonas > Roseomonas sp. SRI_022. The sequence goes on along the minus strand of NZ_JBYCZL010000021.1, from coordinate 91,112 downwards.
CGGCGGATAGTCCGCCCGCGAGCCACACGCCAGCGAGGCGCAGGCCGAGGCAGGCGAGCGCTGTCAGCAGCAGAGCGAGGTCAGCCGGCGGCACGGCGGCGTCCCAGCAGGAAGGCCACGGTGCCGCCCAGCAGGCCGGCGGCGAGCAGGGCCATCCCGCTCGGCAACAGGAAGGCCAGCCCGGCGGCGGCGGCCCCGCAGAGCACGGCACGCCGAGGCGCGGGCTTGTCGAGGTCCACCGCCAGCAGCAGCGCGTAGTAGAGCGGATTGACGAAGAGCAGCGCGGCGCGGGCCTCCGGCCCCAAGGCCCTGCCGATGTAGAAGCCGGACAGCGCGGCCGCACCCGCCACCAGCCAGGAGGTCAGCCCGAAACCGAGGAACCAGCCGATGCGTGCTGGCCGATCGACCGCCGGCAAGGCACGCATGGCCGCGGCCCAGGGCGTCACGGCGATGAAGGGCACTGCGGGCAGCAGGCGCAGACGATCCTTTGCCGCCAGCACCGGGGTCAGCGAGACGGCCATTGGCAGGAAGCGGGCATTGACCGCGACGGCACCCATCACGGCCGCGCCCAGGCCGCCCGCCCAGCCCGAGGCCGCTGCCTGGACCAGGACCAACTGCCCTGGCATGCCGTAGATGCCCCAGCAGGCGAGCAGCGCCCAGCCGGGCGATAGCCCGGCCTCCTGCACTGCGGCGCCAAAGGCGAGGAAAGTCGCGGCCATGGCGACGCCAGCGGCGCCGAGGGCCTCGCGAAGGCCAGGGAGAAGGGCAGACGTCACGAGGGCATGGTGCGGGCATCGGCGCGGCAGGGAAACCACCCCGGCCGCCGGCATCACGATGTTGGCGCGATCCTCGTGGATAAGCCCTTGCCGCCAGGCGTGGCACCGAAGGCAGCGCGGTACGCAGCGCCGAAGGCTGGAGCACTGGCATAGCCCACCGCGGCCGCCGCCCGGGCAGGGGTGGCGCCAGCAGCGAGCAGCGCGGCGGCCTCGACGAGGCGCAGCGCCTGTCGCCAGCGGGCGAAGCCCATGCCGGTCTCGGCCTGGAACAGCCGACGCAGCGTGCGCGGGCTGGCGCCGCAGCGGACCGCCCAGCCATCCAGCGTCATGGGGCTCGCCGGGTCAGTGGCGAGCGCAGCCGCGAGGCGCAGCAGGCGGGCATCGCGCGGCTGCGGTACGGCGATGGCAAGCCGCGGCGCGCGACGGATTTCCTCAAGCATCAGGGCGGCGAGATGGCCGCCGCGGCCATGCTCGTCCCATTCCAGCGGCTCGGCGCAGGCGGCGAGGATCAACTCACGCAGCAACGGAGAGACCGACAGCGCCGCTGGATGGGCCGGCAGGTCGTGCGCCGCGTCCGCGCGTAGGAACAGTGCTCGCATCGCCAGGCCCCGCGGCATTGCGACGGCATGGGGCAGCCCTGCCGGCAGCCACAGCGCGCGCGCAGGCGGCACCGTGTAGCGCTCGGCATCCGTGGTGACGCGCATGATGCCCTCGGTCGCGTAGAGCAGCTGCGCGCGGTCATGGCTGTGGCGGGGGACGGTGTCGCCCTCCGGATAGTCCCGCGCGAAGGCCGCGAGCGGGCGATCCACCCGGTCCTGCGGGATATCGCGGCGCGGGGCGGCGGCTTGGCCGTTTGCCGACAGGGATTGGCCAGACGTTGCCATGCGGCCGAGGCTACCCTGCAAGGAGGTCGCAGCGGAAGCCTGCGCAAGAGGAAGAGCCATGACACCGGCGATGCGCCAGGTGGTGTTCATCAACGCCGCCCATACCTTCACCCATTACTGCCTGCTGATCCTGGCCACCGCGGTGCTCGCGATGGTCACACAGGACCGTGCCATCTTCGGGGGCGATTTCGGGCCGATCCTCGCGCTCGGGACCGGGATGTTCGTCACCTACGGCCTCGGCGCCCTGCCGATGGGCTGGCTGGCAGCGAAGTTCGGCCGGCGCTGGATGATGACCTCGTTCTTCCTCGGCACTGGCTTCTTCATGGCGCTGGCGGGCTTCATGGACAGCCCCACAGGGATCGGCATCACGCTCGGGCTGATGGGGTGCTTCGCCGCGATCTATCACCCGATCGGCACGGCGATGCTGGTCGAAGCGGCTGGCGAGCGGGTCGGGCGGGCGATGGGCATCAACGGCGTCTTCGGCAATTTCGGGGTCGCCACCGCACCGATCGTGACGGCCTTCGTTGCCGCCACGCTCGGCTGGCGCTGGGCCTTCATCATTCCCGGCGTGGCCTGCTTCCTGGTCGGCCTGTTCTACATGCGGGAACCAGATTTCGACGCGGTGAAGGCAGGTGGCGGTGCGCGGCCCTTCCCCGAGATCCCGCGCAGCGTCGTGCGCCGCGCGGTGTTGATCCTGATGTCGATCGCGGCCGTGTCGGGGCTCGTCTTCAACGCCTATACGCTGCTGATCCCGAAGCTGATGCAGGAACGGCTCGCGAGCAGCCCGGAGCTGCTGCCGGTGGTGGGCCTGCTGGCCTTCCTCGCGACGATCTGTGGCGGTGCGACGCAGTTCACGGTCGGGCGCATGATCGACAGTCGGACGCTGAAGACGGTGTTCATGCCGCTCGGCCTGGCCCTGGTTCCGGGATTGCTGGCGCTGTCCTTCCTGGATGGATGGCTCGTGCTGCCGCTCGCCGGCCTCGTCGCTGCCTGTGTCTTCGGCCAGGTGACGGTGAACGAGACGATGACCGCGCGCTATGTCGCGCCGGAACTGCGGGCGAAGCTGTATTCCATCCGCTTCACCGTCGGCTTCCTGGGCGCGGCCATCGCCTCCCCATTGGTGGCGTACCTGCATGAGGCGACGGGCTCGCTGGCGGTGGCGATGATGGTGCTGGCAGGGGTGGCAACGGTCACGCTGATCTGCGCCTTCGCTTTCCCGGACCGGCAGGAGGAGCTGAAGCCCGAGCTTTGGGCGCAGGCGCCGGAATTCGGGCGCCAACGCGGAGCCGTGCCGCAGGCGGCCGAATGAGGCGGTGGGCGGGCCGGGTCAGGCGGTTATCCATTTCGGGTGATCGCCAACCAGGCTGCGATCAGTCCTGTGGCCCGCAAGCCGAAGGGGTGGCCATGCCCCGCTGCCATGCTTGGCGAGGGCGCGGCTGATCCCGTTTCAGGCAGGGCGATCCGGCGGATTGGTGCGTCGGCTCGGCCTCTACGGCTGGTTCGCGCCGGCTGCGCGGCGACCGGCCAAGCGGTTGTCGTTCCCCCATCACGAAGTGGCCGGCAACGATACCGGAGCTGCTTGATCTGACGATCAAGCAGCTTGCAGACGAACCGGGCAGGGCGGAGCCCGCTGTGGCACCTGCCCGCGCGGAGGCGACCGATCGGTGACGACGGGGGCGCGACCCGGTCAGGGCAGCAGGACGGTGCTTCCGGTCGTCTTCCGGCTTTCGAGCGCACGATGCGCCTCGGCCGCGTCCTTCAGCGCGAAAGTCTGGTTGACCCGGATCTGCACCGCGCCCGAGGCCACCACCTCGAACAGGTCGTTGGCGCGCGCGATCAGATCCTCGCGTCGGGCGGTGTAGGTCGCGAGCGTCGGCCGCGTGACGTAGAGCGAGCCCTTCGCCGCCAGGATGCCGAGATCCGGCACGGCCACCGGGCCCGAGGCATTGCCGTAGGACACCAGCATGCCGAAGGGGGCGAGGCAGTCGAGCGAGGTGTTGAAGCTGTCGCGCCCGACACTGTCGAAGACGACCGGCAGCATCGCACCGCCGGTGATCTCCTTGACCCGGGCGGGAACGTCATCGCGGGTCAGCAACGCATGGGCGGCGCCATGGGCCTTGGCGAGCGCGGCCTTTTCCTCGGTGCTGACGACGCCGATCACGGTGCAGCCGAGATGCTTGAGCCATTGGCACATGATGAGGCCGACGCCGCCGGCTGCGGCATGGACCAGCACGGTCTGGCCGGGCTGCACCGGGTAGCACTTCTTGATCAGGAAGGCGGCGGTCATGCCCTGGAGCATCATCCCGGCGGCCTGCTCGAAGCCGATGGCCGCGGGCATTTTCACCAGGCGGTCGGCCTTGATGCTGCGCGCCTCGGCATAGGCGCCGATGGGCGCGGTGGCATAGGCAACGCGGTCACCGACGGCGACTTCGGTCACGCCTTCGCCCACGGCCTCGACCACGCCGGCGGCCTCCATGCCGATGATCGCGGGCAGCGACGGCGCCTTGTACAGGCCGGTGCGGAAATAGACGTCGATGAAGTTCAGCCCCACCGCCTTGTGCCGGACCAGCGCCTCACCGGGCTTGGGGGCCGGAAGGGGGATGTCCTCCCAGACCATCTTCTCCGGGCCGCCGGTCTCATGAATGCGGATGGCGTGGGTCATGACGAGCGGTTCCGTGGCTGGGCCGGCTTGGCGGCGGCCGTGAAAAGGGTGTCCGCCTCGGGCGCTGTGCGCTCGAGGTCCAGAAGGTAACGCTTGGTAGCCGCTCCCTCGCCGCCCGAATAGCCGCCGAGGGACCCGTTCGCCGCCACCACCCGATGGCAGGGAATCAGGATCGGAATCGGGTTCGATCCATTGGCCTGGCCGATCGCCCGCGGCGCCCGGCAGCCGACCTGCTTCGCGATGTCGAGATAGGATCGCGTCTGCCCCGCCGGGATGGTGCACAGTGCATCCCAGACCTTGCGCTGGAAGGCGGTGCCATGAGGGGCGAGCGGCAGGTCGAAGCTGGTCCGCGTCCCGTCGAAGTAATCCTGCAACTGGTCGCGGGCACGCAGCAGCAGGGGGGTGGGTTCCTGGTCCCGGCCGCGGCCCCAGTCGAGGGCGACGATGGCGCCGTCCTCCTCGGACAGGGTCAGGTCGCCAAGCGGGGTGTGGAGGGAAAGCTGGGGCATGGCTGGGCTTGGACAGACACCCGGAGGTGGGGGGTCGTCAAGCGCGGGGCTGCCCGGGTTGGAGGTGGCGGGACGTGCCGCTACATGCAGGGACTGCCAATGCCCGGAGACCCCGCGTGACCGAGCCAGATCCGCCGCCGTTCTACGCCGCGCATGTCTTCGTCTGCACCAACCGCCGGCCCGAAGGCCATCCCCGCGGCAGTTGCGCCGCGCGCGGGTCGGAGAGGCTGCGCGACTACATGAAGGCGCGCGTGAAGGAGCTGAAGATCCCCGATATCCGGGTGAACACGGCCGGTTGCCTCGAACGCTGCGAGTTCGGCCCGGCCATGGTGATCTACCCCGAGGGTGTGTGGTACCGGCCGCTGACGATCGAAGATGCGGAGGAAATCCTGCAGGTCCATGTGATCGGCGGGGGGCGGGTGCGGCGCCTGATGCTGACCGAGAAGGACGTGCCGCCGCCGAAGGGGTGAGGGTGTTTCACGTGGAACACGGGGCGCCGTGACGGCAACCGACACGATCTTCGCCCTGGCGAGCGGGGCCGGGCGGGGTGCCATCGCGGTGCTGCGTGTCTCGGGGCCGGGGAGCGGGGCGATTCTCTCCGCGCTGGCGGGCGGGTTGCCGAAGCCGCGGCTGGCGAGCCTGCGACGGCTGCGTGAGCCGGGCAGCGGCGAGGTGCTGGACCAGGCGCTGGTGCTCTGGTTTCCCGGCCCGGCATCCTACACCGGGGAGGATGGCGGCGAGCTGCACCTGCATGGCGGACCGGCGGTCGTTGCCGCGGTGGCGGGCGCGCTGGCAGCACTCGGCGCCCGGCCGGCGGAGCCCGGGGAGTTCACGCGGCGCGCCTTTCTCAATGGCCGAATGGACCTGACCGCGGCGGAAGGTGTGGCCGACCTGATCGCCGCCGAGACCGAGGCGCAGCGGCGCCAGGCCCTGCGCCAGGCGGATGGTGCCCTGGCCACGCTGACCGGGGGCTGGGCCGCGCGGTTGACGCGGCTGCTGGCGCATCAGGAAGCGGCGATCGAATTTGCCGAGGACGATCTGCCGACCGATCTCGGCGACCGGGCACGGGCCGGGGCGGCGGCCCTGCGTGGCGAGATCGAGGCGCATCTGGCCGATGGCGGGCGGGGCGAGAGGCTGCGCGAAGGGCTGCTGGTTGCGATCCTTGGCGCACCCAATGCGGGGAAGTCGTCGTTGCTGAACGGGCTGGCGGGGCGGGAGGCGGCGATCGTCTCCGCGCGCGCCGGGACGACGCGCGATGTGGTGGAGGTACGGCTCGACCTGGGCGGCGTGCCGGTGACACTGGCCGACACCGCTGGGCTGCGGGAGGCAGGGGACGAGATCGAGCAGGAGGGCATCCGCCGGGCCCGGCGACGGGCGGAGGAGGCGGATCTGGTGCTCGCGGTCTTTGCCGCCGACGTGGTCCCGGATGCCGAGACGCTGGCCTGGGTGAAGCCAGGCGTGGTGGTGCTGGCGAACAAGGTCGATCTGGCAACGGCGCCTTCGATGATTGGCGGCGAGGAGCCGCTGGCGGTGTCGGCGCGCAGCGGTGCGGGGCTGGATGCGTTGCGGGCGCGATTGACGGAGGCAGCCACGCGCCTTGCCGGCGCCGGCGATGCCGCCCTGCTGACCCGCCCGCGGCACCGGGCTGCCTTGACTGAGGCGGCCGCCTGGCTGGCCGAGGCCGAGGCGGCGCCTTTGCCCGAACTCGGCTCCGAGGCTCTGCGCGCCGCCGTGCGGGCGCTCGGCCGCCTGACCGGCCATGTCGGTATCGAGGACCTGCTGGACATCGTCTTCCGCGATTTCTGCATCGGGAAGTGACCGCCACCGAGGGCGGAATGCCAAAAGAAGGAGGGGGTGCGGGGGAGTTCTCTCCCCCGTTCCTGTCGGCTGCCTTATATCCCCGCCCATGGATCAGTTCTTCGATGTCATCGTCGTCGGTGGCGGCCATGCCGGCTGCGAGGCGGCGGCGGTCGCCGCGCGCTGTGGCGCGCGCACCCTGCTGCTGACGCACAAGGTCGAGACCCTCGGCGAGATGTCCTGCAACCCCGCCATCGGCGGCGTTGGCAAGGGCCACCTGGTGCGGGAAGTGGACGCGCTGGATGGCATCATGGCGCGCGCCGCGGATGCCGCGGCGATCCATGTGAAGATGCTGAACCGGTCCAAGGGGCCGGCCGTGCGTGGGCCGCGGGCCCAGGCGGACCGCAAGCTGTATCGGGCCGCGGTGCGCGGATTGCTCGAGGCCCAGCCGGGCCTGACCACCCTGGCTGCCGCGGCGGAGGGGATCGAGACCGCCGCCGATGGCGGCATCTCCGGGGTGCTGACGGGCGATGGCCGGCGCTTCGGCTGTGGCGCGCTGGTGGTGACGACCGGGACCTTCCTGCGCGGCGAGATCCATATCGGGGAGAAACGCATCCCGGCCGGACGCGTCGGCGACGCCCCGGCGATCGGGCTGGCATTGGCCTTCGAGCGGCTGGGGCTGCCGCTGGCACGGCTGAAGACCGGCACGCCGCCACGGCTGGATGGCCGGACCATCGCCTGGGACGCGCTGGAGGCCCAGCCGGGGGACGACCCGCCGGAGCCGCTGTCCTGGATGACGGAGCGCATCACCAATCGGCAGGTGGCCTGCGGCATCACCGAGACCACGCCGGCGACGCATGCGCTGATCCGGGCGAACCTGCACCAGAGCGCGGTCTATGGCGGCCGCATCCAGGGGGTCGGCCCGCGCTACTGCCCATCCATCGAGGACAAGGTTGTCCGCTTCGCCGAGCGGGAGCGCCATCAGGTGTTCCTTGAACCGGAGGGGCTGGACGACGACACGGTCTATCCGAATGGCATCTCGACCAGCCTGCCGGAGGATGTGCAGGCGGTGATGATCGCGACGATGCCGGGCCTCGAGACGGCGCGCATCCTGCGTCCGGGCTATGCGATCGAATACGACCATGTGGACCCGCGCGCCTTGACCCCTGCGCTGGAGGTCCGCTCCGTGCCGAGGCTGTTCCTCGCCGGCCAGATCAACGGGACGACGGGATATGAGGAAGCCGCCGCGCAGGGGCTGATGGCGGGGGTGAATGCAGCGGCGCGGGCCTCCGGCGGGGTGCCGGACCGGGTGCTGACGCGGGGCGAGGCCTATGTCGGCGTGCTGATAGATGACCTGGTGCTGCACGGTGTGTCCGAGCCGTATCGCATGCTGACCGCGCGGGCCGAGCATCGCCTCGCGCTGCGGGCCGACAATGCCGGGCTGCGCCTGACCGAGGCGGGCATGGCCTGGGGCTGTGTAGGGCCGGAACGCGCCGCGCGGCATCGCGCCTTCGCGGCGGCGACGGCGGATGCGCTGGCGCGGGCGCGATCGGATGGGGCGACGCCTGCCGCGCTCGCCGCCGGTGGTATCGCGGTCAACCAGGACGGCAAGCGGCGCTCGGTGCTGGAGGTGCTGGCACTGCCCGGCATCGATGCCGCGCGGATCGATGATGCCTTTCCCTGGTTGCGCGACCTCTCGCCGGCCCTGCGCGCGCAGCTGGAAGCGGAAGCCCTCTACGCGCCCTATCTGCGGCGGCAGGAGGCGGAGATGCGGCTGCTGGAGCGCGAGGAACGGACGCGCATCCCCGACGGGCTCGACTTCACGGCCATCCCGGGATTGTCCTCGGAGATGCGGCAGAGGCTGACCGCCGCGCGCCCGGCCACGCTCGGTTCCGCCGGTCGGTTGCCGGGCGTGACGCCGGCGGCCATCGCCGCGCTGGCTGTCGCCCTCCGCCGGGAGGGAGCGCGTTCCACGTGAAACACCCGATCCCGGCCTTGCCGGCGGATGCCGCGCGGGATGCGCGGCTCGCCGTGTTTCGCGACCTGCTGCTGCGCTGGAATGCGACGATCAACCTGGTCGCCGGAAAGACGGCGGCGGAGGTCGACCGGCGCCATATCGCGGATAGCCTGCAACTGGTCCCGCTGCTGCCAGAGGAGGGACCGATCGCGGATCTGGGATCGGGCGGCGGGCTGCCGGGCATCGTCATCGCCGCTGCGCTGCCGGAGCGAGAGGTGCATCTGGTCGAGTCGGACCGCCGCAAGGCCGCCTTCCTGATCGAGGCCGCCGGCACGTTGAAACTGCCGCGGGTCAAGGTGCATCCACAGCGGATCGAGCAGGCGAACCTGCCGCCCGTGGCCGCGCTGACCGCGCGCGCACTCGCACCGCTCGATGTGCTGCTTGGATTCGCGGCGCGATTCCTCGCCCCCGACGGGCGCACGATCCTGCCGAAAGGCCGCACGGCCGAGCAGGAGTTGACGAGTGCATCCGCACACTGGCACTTCACCACGGAGCGGTTCGAAAGCCGCACGGACCCCGAGGCCACCATCCTCCGCCTGAGCGAGATCCGCCGTGTCCGCGACGTCTGACCGCGTGCCCCTCCGCATCATCGCCCTCGCCAACCAGAAAGGTGGCGTCGGCAAGACCACGACCGCGATCAACCTCGCCACCGCGCTTGCGACCAAGCGCCGCGTGCTGGTGATCGACATGGATCCGCAGGGCAATGCCTCGACCGGGCTTGGCATCGCACGGCAGGATCGCGGCGCGGGGTCCTATGCGCTGCTGACGGGCGAGCGTCCGCTGCGCGACCTGCTGCGGCCGACCAGGATCCCGAACCTGACCCTGCTGCCAGCCGATCCGGAACTGGCGGGAGCCGAGATCGAACTCGTCGGGCTCGAGAACCGCGAACGCCGGCTGCGCGACGCGCTGGAAGCGCAGCGCGATGCGCTGGCCGGCACCGAGATCATCCTGATCGACTGCCCGCCCTCGCTCGGCCTACTGACGCTGAACGCGCTCGTCGCGGCACATTCGGTCCTGGTGCCGCTGCAGACGGAGTTCTTCGCCCTGGAAGGCGTCTCCCAGATCACGCGCACGGTCGAACGGGTGAAGCGCGGCTTGAACCCCGCGCTGGAACTCGAAGGCATCGTCCTGACGATGTTTGATAAGCGGAATAATCTGTCGGAGCTGGTGGCGGCCGACGTCCGCGCCTTCTTTGGCACCAAGGTCTATTCCACCGTCATCCCGCGCAATGTCCGCATCAGCGAGGCGCCGTCGCATGGCCTGCCGGTGATCCTCTACGACCATCGGTCAGTCGGAGCGAAGGCCTACGTCGAACTCGCCGTGGAACTGCTGAAGCGCGAACGCCGCGCGAGGAAATCGGCTGCATGAAGAAGCCCGCGCGTCTCGGCATGGGGCTGTCGGCCCTGATGGGCGACACCCAGACACCGGCCGCCGCCCCCATCGCCGCACCCCGCACCCTGCCGGTCGAGGCGCTGGAGCCGAGCCCCTTCCAGGCGCGCTCGACCCCCGATCCGGCGGCCCTCGCGGAACTCGCCGCCTCTATCCAGGAACATGGCATCCTGCAGCCCATCCTGGTGCGCCCGAAGCCAGGGTCGGCGGGGAAGTTCCAGATCCTCGGCGGCGAGCGCCGCTGGCGGGCCGCGCAGCAGGCGAAGCTGCACGACGTGCCGGTCGTCATCCGCGACCTCGACGATCGCGCCGCCATGGCCGCCGGCCTGGTCGAGAACCTGCAGCGCGAGGACCTCAACGCGCTCGAGGAAGCCGAGGGCTACGCCCGCCTGCTCGGCGAGTTCGGGCTGAAGCAGGAAGGCCTTGGCCAGGCGGTCGGCAAGTCGCGCAGCCATGTCGCGAACACGCTGCGCCTGCTGAACCTGCCGCCGCGCGTGCGGGACATGCTGCGCGGCGGTGCGCTGTCGGCGGGCCATGCCCGCGCGCTGCTTGGCGCCGAGGACCCCGAACGCCTCGCCGGACTTGTGGTGGTGCGTGGACTGTCAGTCCGCCAGACCGAGGCGCTGGCCGCCGCCACTCCGCGTGACCCGGCGGCGCGGCGCGCGCCGAAGCAGGACGCGGATGTGATCGCGCTGGAACGGCGGCTGACAGATCGGCTGGGGCTGAAGGTCGGGATCAAGACAGCTGGCAAGGGCGGGCAAGTGCTGATCAGCTATCGCGACCTGGATCAGCTCGAAGGCGTGTTGCGGTTGCTCGATCCGGACCTGGCGTAGCGAGAGGGCGCCGCCCTCTCGCGCTCTCCTGCCAGGAAACTCAGTTTCCTGGACCTTCGGACTAGTTGGTGCCGGCCATCCATGCGGGGCACCTCGAAGTAACGGGATCCAAGGGCCTCGGGCCCTTGGCGGGTCCAGGGCAGCGCCCTGGCGGGGTCCGGGGCGGAGCCCCGCCGCCCCCCTTCACCCCCGCTTCGCCCGCACCGCCTCCCGCGCCAGCCCCATCACCGCCGCCCGTGCCACCGCGACATCCGGCATCCCCGTCGTCTTGGTCGCCCGCTCCGCTTCCAGCAGCGCCGCCCCGGCCGCTGCCAGTGTCTCCGGCCGCCACAGTCGCAGCGCGCGCTCGAAGGCCGGGCGAGACTTGAAGAAGACCGGCGGACGCAGCCCGTCCAGCGCATCCTTGGGCGAGGCGCCGCGCGCCACCGCCAGCGCCGCCGCTTCCAGCCGCTGCACATGCCGCAGGGCGCCCCGCACCACCTGCACCGCTGCCGCGCCCTCCGCGAAGGCGGCATCCAGCGCGCGGTCTGCGCGCGGTGCGTCGCCTTCGGTCGCTGCCAGCAGCGCGGCATCGAGGTCGAGCGTCGAGCCCTCGGACAAGGAGGCGAGCGCATCATCCTCGCTCACCCGCCCGCCGGCACCGACATAGAGCGCGATCTTCTCGCACTCGCGACGCATGATCAGCCGGTCCTCGCCGAGGCGCTGCGCCATCCAGGCAACCGCGCCCGGTTCGGCGCTGACGCCGAACTCGCGCAGCACGCCGAGGATGGATGCTTCCAACGCCGCACCGGTCTCGGTGTAGCAGGCGATCACCGCGGCTTCCGGCCCGGCCTTCTCCAGCGCCGCGCGCAGCCCCTTGCGGCCGTCGAGCGATCCACCCTCCAGCAGCACGATGCCGGGCCCGCTGCCGGTGAGCACTGCCTTCGCCGCATTGGCCAACCCATCCGTCGCGTCGCGAACGCGGACCAGGCGCCGCCCACCGGTGAGTGCCGGCGTGGCGGCCTCGGCGGCGAGCAACCCGGCGTCTTTCGCCGCCACGTCGCGCGGGATTTCGACCAGGCGGAAGGGGTCGTCGCCGGCGATGGCGCGGGCCAGCAAGTCGCCGCGTTCGCGCACCAGGCCGGTATCCTCGCCGAAGATCAGCACGAGCCGCGCCGCACCCGGATCGGCCAGGAAGGCCGGGATGCGACGCGCGTCGAGCTTCGCCATGGGTCAGGTGGCCTGCGGCGGCCCGGCTTCGAAGCGCACGGCCAGGCGCTGCACGATGTCGCTCGCCAGCGCCTCCATCAGCCGCCGCTCCGCCGCGTCGCGCGCGGTATCGGAAGCGAAGAACTGGTTCTCCGGCACGTTGTAGGCATCGAAGGTGCGGTTCATGCCATTGGCGACGAGGCGCGGCGGCGCATTGGTGTCGTAGAGGAACCAGTTCGCCGTGGCGGTGATGCGCACGCGCGACGGCGTGCCGTCGCGTTCGAAGCCCTGCACCTCGATGCCATAGGCAAGGCCGACGCGCAGGTCATAGCGCGCCGGGCCAGTGCCGCGGCCGAGGCGCTGTTCCAGGTGGCGCCGCAGCAACTGCCCATTGCGTTCGGTGATCAGCCCGACGCGGACCGTCTCCAGCCCAGCGGCCGCACCTTCCGGACGCGGGCCGTAGAGCGGCCGGAAGCCGCATCCGGCCAGCGCAAGCGCGGGCAGGGCAAGGATCGCGCGCCTAGACGACAAGGTTCACCACCCGGCCCGGGACGTAGATGCGCTTGCGGATAGGCTTGCCGGCGATGGCGCGCTGCACGTTCTCCTCGGCCTCGGCGGCCGCGAAGATCGTCTCCTCACTGGCTCCCACCGGCACCTCGATCGTCGCACGGAGCTTGCCCAGCACCTGCACGGCGAGGGTGACGCTCTCGGCGACCAGCAGCGCCGGATCAGCCTCGGGCCAGGACAGCTGCGCGACCAGCGCGGCATCGTCCGGGCGCAGCAGCGACCAGGCTTCCTCGGCGAGATGCGGCATCATCGGTGCGGAGAGGCGTGCCAGCGTCTCCAGCGCCTCGCGCCGCGCACCGCCCGGCGCGTCCTTTGCCGCGTCGATCGCATTGGCGAATTCGTACAGCCGTGCGACCGCGACGTTGAAGGCGAAGGTTTCCAGCGCCTCGGTCACCGTGGCGATGCAGCGATGCGTCGCACGGCGCAGGGCGCGGCCTTCGGCTTCCGGCGCCGTGCCCGCAGGCGGCAGCGACGGCAGCGCGGCCTCGACCATGCGATAGACGCGCTGCGTGAAGCGATAGGCACCGGCGACGCCGGATTCCGTCCACTCCATGTCCCGATCGGGCGGGTTGTCCGACAGGATGAACCAGCGCGCGGTATCCGCACCGTACTTGGCGATGATCGCGCCGGGATCGACGGTGTTGCGCTTGGACTTCGACATCGCCTCGACGCGGCCGATGGTGACGGGCTCGTTGCCGCCCTTCACCGTGGCCGTGCGCGCACCGTCGGGTGCGGCGGAGAAATCGATCTCCTCCGGATAGAGCCAGCGGCCATCGGCACCCTTGTAGGATTCGTGCTGCACCATCCCCTGAGTGAACAGCCCGGCGAAGGGTTCCTCGACCGACAGGTGCCCGGTCGCCTTCATCGCGCGGGAGAAGAAGCGCGAATAGAGCAGGTGCAGGATCGCGTGTTCGATGCCGCCGATATACTGGTCTACCGGCAGCCAGGCATCGACCGCGGCGCGCGTCACCGGCACCTCGGCGCGCGGCGAGCAGAAGCGCGCGAAATACCAGGACGAGTCCACGAAGGTGTCGCAGGTGTCCGTCTCGCGCCGCGCGGGCTTGCCGCAGGACGGGCAGTTCACATGCTTCCACGTCGGATGGTGGTCGAGCGGATTGCCCGGCTTCGAGAAATCCACGTCTTCCGGCAGCCGCACCGGCAGCTGGTCGGCGGGGACCGGCTGGGCGCCGCAGGCGTCGCAATGGATGACCGGGATCGGGCAGCCCCAGTAGCGCTGCCGGGACACGCCCCAGTCGCGCAGGCGCCAGTTCACCAAGCCGGTGCCGGCGCCACGCTTCTCCAGTTCGGCGATCGCCCCGCGCTTCGCGCCCGCGACGTCAAGGCCGTCGAGGAAGTCCGAATTGAAGGCCGTGCCGTCATCGGTGAAGGCCTCGTCCGCGACGGCGAAGGTCGCGGCATCCGCGCCCTTCGGCAGCACCACCGGCGTCACGCTCAGCCCGTACTTCCGCGCGAAGTCCAGGTCGCGCTGGTCATGCGCCGGGCAGCCGAAGATCGCGCCAGTGCCGTATTCCATCAGCACGAAATTCGCGATCCACACCGGGTATTCGGTGCCGGTGAAGGGATGCTTCACGCGCAGGCCGGTGTCGAAGCCCTTCTTCTCCGCCTGCTCGATCACCGCTTCGGAGGTGCCCATGCTGCGGCATTCGGCGACGAAATCGGCGGCCTTGGCGTCACGCGCGGCGGCGGCGGCGGCCAGCGGATGCTCGGCGGCGACGGCGAGGAAGGACATGCCGAACAGCGTGTCCGGGCGCGTCGTGAAGACCTCGACATCCGCCATGCCATCGACGGGAACGGACAGCGCGAAGCGCACCCGTGCGCCCTCGCTGCGGCCGATCCAGTTGGACTGCATCAGCTTCACGCGTTCGGGCCAGCGGTCGAGCCCGCCCAGCGCTTCCAGCAGCTCCGGCGCGAACTTCGTGATGGCGAGGAACCACTGGGAGAGCTTCTTCTTCTCGACCAGCGCGCCGGATCGCCAGCCGCGCCCGTCGATCACCTGTTCGTTCGCCAGGACGGTGCCGTCCACCGGGTCCCAGTTCACCCAGGATTCCTTGCGCTCGACGAGGCCGGCCTTCCAGAAGTCGAGGAACAGGCTCTGCTGCTGGCCGTAATATTCCGGATCGCAGGTGGCGAATTCCCGCGCCCATTCCAGCGACAGGCCCATGCGCTTCAGCTCGTCGCGCATGTTCGCGATGTTCTGGTAGGTCCAGGCGGCGGGGTGCACGCCGCGCTCGCGCGCCGCGTTCTCGGCCGGCAGGCCGAAGGCGTCCCAGCCCATCGGGTGCATCACCAGGTGGCCGCGCGCGCGCTTGTACCGGGCGACGACGTCGCCCAGCGTGTAGTTGCGCACATGCCCCATGTGGATCTTGCCGGAGGGGTAGGGAAACATCTCCAGCACGTAGTATTTCTCTGCCCCCGCCGGCGGGACGTCGGGCACGGTGAAGCAGGCACGGTCATCCCAGGCCTTCTGCCAGCGCGGTTCGGCGGCGCGGAAGTCATAGCGGGGGGCCGCTTTGTCGGGGGATGTGATGCTGTCGTTCATTGCGTTCATTGCGCGCGCGCGTCTCGTGCCATGCGGGGGCGAAAGGGAAACGGATGCATAAGCCCCGTGGCGCTGGATTCCTAGAGCGGGATGGCCTTGCCGGCGGGTCAGGGCCGATCCATGCCGGTTGAGCCGTGGCGCACGGGTCGCTTCGCGGCGCTGCTGCTGGCGGCGCTGGCAGCGGGTCCGGCCCGGGCGCAGGACCCCAATACGGACTTCACAACCTATCGGTCGCTGTTCTCAGCCGAAGCCCTGCGCCCGGCCCGCGGGCTCAGCACCATCATGGGCTATACGCTGCATTATCGCGGCGCCATGCCGCATGCCGCCTTCGGCCTGGCGACGACGCCGGATGGGCGGTCGGCCTGGCGCTTCATCGGCGGCGGCTCATCCGAGGACGCGACGCGCGGTGCGCTGCAGGCTGCCTGTGACCGCGATGCGGAAGCCGCACTCGGTCCTGGCCAGGCCTGCCGGGTGCTCGCCGTGGATGGGTCGGTGGCGTCCCTCGCCTGGCCGGCCTTCCGGCCGGTCGAGTTCCGCCTCGGCCCGTTCCGCGCCGCGCCGCTGATGTTCCGCCATGGTCCGCAGGCGGCGGAGGGCGTCGTCATCTGGTCGCATGGCTATGGCGGGCCGCAGGCCGACTACCGGCAGCGCAACGTGCCTGGCGTGCTCGCCATGCTGAACGATGCCGGCTGGGACGTGATGCGCTTCGACCGCAACCCGCTCGAGGATCTTCTCCCCACCTCCGTCGCCGCGCTGCGCCGTGGCCTGGCACTGCTGCGGGGGGCTGGCTACCGCCGCGTCGTCCTGGCTGGGCATTCGCGCGGCGGCTGGCAATCCATCATGGTCGCCGCGGAAAGCCCGGACCTGGTCCATGCCGTGGTCGCCTTCGCGCCCGCCTCGCATGGGGAAGCCTCCCAGCCCCACAACCTCGCCACCGCGATCGAGGATTTCCGGCGGTTGCTCGCGGGCCTGCCGGCGGATGGCCCGCGGCTTGCCGTGACCGTCTTCGCCGAGGATTCCTTCGATTCCGACCCCGCCGCGCGCGCCGGAATGGTGGCGGATCTGGCGCGCCGGCGCAGCGCGCCGACGGTGGCGCTGTTTCCCGAACCACCGATCCGCGGGCACGGCGGTGTGAACGACTGGCGCTTCACCCAGGGGCTTGGACCCTGCCTGGTCAGCCTTGTGCAGGCGCCACCCGCGGCCGCGCCGCGCGGGTTGCGGCGGAACCCCTGCACCGGCGGCTGATGGAGCCGTTCAGCGGGGCATCTCCTGTTCCGCCAGCCGTGCGAACAGCGAGGATCCCATCGGGATCACCTCATCGTTGAAGTCGTAGCGTGGGTTGTGCACCGAGACCGAGTGCCGCCCACCATCGCCCTGCCCGATGTTGATGAACGCGCCGGGACGAGCCAACAGCATGTAGGAGAAATCCTCGGCACCCATGCGCGGCGAGCCGGTGCGGTGGACCCTGCCCGCGCCCAGCACGGCATCGGCGGCCAGCGCGGCGCGTTCGGCCTGCGCGGCGTGGTTGATCGTTGGCGGGTAGCCGCGCTGATAGGACAACTCGGCGGTGGCGCCATAGGCCTCGGCCGTGGCCCGCACGATCTGGCCGAGCCGTTCCTCGACCTTGTCCTGGATCGTTGGCTTGAAGGTGCGGACGGTGCCGCGCAGCTCTGCGGTCTCGGGGATGACGTTGGACGCTTCGCCGGCGTTGAACATGCAAATGCTGACCACCGCAGCGTCCAGCGCGTCCATCGAGCGCGACACGATCGACTGCGCCGCGACCACGATCTGCGAGCCCACCAGCACCGGGTCGATGCACTGATACGGGCGGGAGGCATGGCCGCCCTTGCCGTGGATGGTGATGGTGATGCGGTCCGCCGCGGCCAGGACCGGGCCGGGCATGACGCGCGCCTCGCCCAGCGGCAATTCGGGTGAGTTGTGCATGGCGTAGACCGCCTCGCAGGGGAAGCGGTCGAACAGGCCTTCTTCCACCATCACGCGGCCGCCGCCGCCGCCTTCTTCCGCCGGCTGGAAGATGAAGTGGACGGTACCGTCGAAGTTGCGCGTCTCCGCCAAGTAGCGGGCTGCGCCCAGCAGCATGGTCGTGTGCCCGTCATGCCCGCAGGCATGCATCTTCCCCGGATTGGTCGAACGATGCGTGACGTCGCTCGTCTCGGTCATCGGCAGGCAGTCCATGTCCGCGCGGAAGCCGATGGACCGGCCGGAACTGCCGTTGCGCAGCACGCCGACCAGGCCGGTGCCGGCGATGCCGCGATGCACCTCGATCCCCCAGGCTTCCAGTTGCTGCGCGACGATGTCCGAGGTCCGGTGTTCCTGGAAGCCGAGTTCCGGATGCGCGTGGATGTCGCGGCGCGTGGCCGTGAGATCGGCGTGGAAATCGGCGATGCGGTTGAAGATCGGCACGATGGTTCCTCCCGGGTGGGGCGTCAGGATGCGCAGGAATGCGGCCTGATCGCGGCAGCCAGCTGGGCCGCCGCGATCCTGCCGGATGCGGCGTGACGCCGGTCACACGCTGGCGACGGCGGCCTCCACCGCATCGCCGAAACGCTCGACGATCATGGCGATGTCGTTTGCGGTGCACACATAGGGCGGAGCGAGGATGACGTGGTCACCATGCTTGCCGTCGATGGTCCCGCCCATCGGATAGCAGGCGAGGCCGCGCTTGAAGGCTTCCTTCTTCACGAGTTCGTTCATCGCCAGCGTGGGGTCGTAGACCGCCTTCGTCGCGCGGTCCCTCACCAGTTCCACCGCCCAGAACAGCCCTCGCCCGCGGATGTCGCCGACATGGGCATGGTTGCCGAGCCGTTCGATCAGCCCCTGTTCCAGCAGCGCGCCCATCGCCTTGGTGTTGTCGAGGAGGTTCTCGTCGCGGATCACTTCCTGCACCGCGAGTGCGGCGGCGCAGGCGACCGGATGCGCCTGGTAGGTGTGGCCATGCTTGAAGGTGCCGGAGCCCTTGGTCAGCGCCTCGATCACGCGGCCATGCACCAGGATGCCGCCGATCGGCTGGTAGCCGCCACCAAGGCCCTTGGCGATCACCTGGATATCCGGCGTCACCCCTTCCTGTTCCCAGGCATGCAGCGTGCCGGTACGGCCCATGCCCGACATCACCTCATCGAGGATCAGCAGCGCGCCATGGCGTTCGCACACCGCCTTCATGGCGGGGAAATAGCCGGGCAGCGCGGTGGCACAGCCAAGCGTCGCGCCGACCACCGTTTCCGCGCAGAAGGCGATGACGTTCTGCGGGCCGAGCCGATGGAATTCCGCTTCCAGTTCCGCCGCCAGCCGCGCCACGTAATCGGCGTCGGATTCATCGTCGCGCCGGTCGCGATAGGCGAAGCAGGGCGAGACATGGCTGAAGGCGTCCGAGAGGATCGGCGCATAGGGCGCGCGTCGCATCGCGTTGCCGCCGGCCGCCAGCGCGCCGAGCGTGTTGCCGTGATACGACTGCCGCCGCGCGATGAACTTCGTGCGCTCCGGCTGGCCGGCTTCCAGCGCCCATTGCCGCGCGATCTTCAGCGCGGCTTCCATGCCCTCGGACCCCGAGGAGACGAAATAGGCATGGGTCAGCCCGCCCGGCGCATGGCCGACCAGCATGTCGGCCAGGCGCTCCGCGGATTCCGCCGTGAACAGCGCCGTGTGCGCGTAGCACAGCCGGTCGATCTGGTCCTTCATCGCTGCGATGACATGCGGATGCCCGTGCCCGAGGCAGGCGACAGCCGCACCGCCCGACCCGTCGATCACCTCATGCCCCGAGGCGTCGCGCAGCCAGATGCCGCGGCCCGAGGCGGCGATCGGCGGGGCTTCGCGCAGGTTGCGGTGGACGATGTGGGTCATGAGGGTCCTCCTGGGGGGACCATCCTGCCCCGCGTTCAGGGCGGAGTCAGCACCCCCACCACCGCCCCTGTCATGCAGCAGGCGATGGTCCCGGAGATCAGCGACGGCAGCCCGAGCTTCACGATATCGGTACGTCGTTCCGGGCACATCGCCGACATGCCGCCCACCATGATCCCGACCGAACCGAGATTGGTGAAGCCGCACAGCGCGTAGGTCAGGATCAGCCGCGAGCGTTCCGACAGCCCTGCCCCGCCGGATGCCGCGAGTTCCAGATAGGACACGAACTCGTTGATGATCATCTTCACGCCGAGCGAGGAGGCGACCGTCGCCGCTTCCGCCGTCGGGATGCCCATCGCCCAGGCCACCGGCCACAGCACCCAGCCCGCCAGCTTCTGCAGCGTGAAGCCAGCCAACGGTTCCAGGGCGAGGTTGATCAGCGCGACGATGGACACGAAGACGATCAGCGCCGCCATGATGCCGAGCAGCAGGTCGAGCCCATCCTTCGTGCCCTGCACCAACGCATCCATGCTGCTGTCGTAGAGCTTCTCGGGAATGCCCTCCCCGCCGGCGGTCACGCCCTCACCCGGCGCCGGTGGTATCATCAGCAACGCAGCGAGGATCGAGGCGGGTGCTGCGATCAGGCTCGCGGTCATCAGCTGCCCGGCCGCGTCGGGCACGACGGGGGAGATGATCAGCGCATAGACCACCAGCGTATTGCCGCTGATGGTCGCAAGGCCCGCTGTCATCACCACGAACATCTCGGATCGCGTCAGCTTGGCGAGCCAGGCGCGGATCATCAGCGGCGCTTCCACCATGCCGACGAAGACATTCGCGGCGACGGAAAAGCCGGTCGCGCCCCCGATGCCGAACAGCCGCGTCAGCACACCGGCCATCGCCCTCACCACCGCCGGCAATGCGCCCCAGTGGTACAGCACCGCCGACAGCGCGCCGACCACCAGCACCAGCGGCAGCGCCTGGAAGAACAGGATGAAGGAGGCGCCGGGCCGGTTCTCGGTAAAGGGCAGCGGCCCGCCGCCGAGATAGCCGAAGACCAGCGACGTGCCGGCCCGCGTCGCTGTCGCCAGCGCATCGACCGCATCGCCGAGCAGGAAGAAGGTGGCGCGGACCGGGGGAACGTTCAGCAGGATCGCCGCGAGCACGATTTGCAGCGCGATGCCCGCGACGATGACGCGTGGCGCGACACCGCGGCGGAACCCGCCGAGCGCCCAGGCGAGCGCGGCCAGCAGCAGCAGGCCGATGGCGGATTGGATCTGCAGCAGGCTCATGCCTCGTCGCCCTCGCCCGGGGGTTCATCGGCCTCGATCTCGAGCAGCGCGGCGGCGCGCGAACCGTCCACCGCATCGACGCCGCGCAGTTTGCGCGTCACCGCCCGGGTGCGGACCTGCGCCGCGTCGATGGTGTTGCCCACCGCGGCGACCTGCTTGCGAAGACGCACCAGCACCTCGTCCATCTTGCCCATCTCGGCCTTGGTGGCACCGAGCAATTCCCGGACCATGTCGGCCTTCTCACCGAGCGCGATGGTCACATGGCCCATCTGGATGGTGCGCAGCATGGCCGGCAGCAGCGACGGACCCAGCACCATGACGCGGTTGCTGCGGCCGATATCCTCGATGGCGCCGGGGATGCGCGCGATCTCGGCATAGAGCCCTTCCGTCGGCAAATAGAGCACGGCGAATTCGACCGTCAGCGGCGGGCGGATGTATTTCGCGGCGATCTTCGCCGCTTCTGCGCGCACGCGCAGTTCCAGCCCGCGCCGCGCGGCCTTCTCGGCATCGGCGTCGCCGGCCTCGGAGGCCATGACGAGGCGATCCCAATCCTCGGTCGGGAACTTTGCATCGACGGCGAGGAACACCTCCCGCCCGGCCTCGCTCGGCATGCGGATGGCGAATTCGACGAGTTCGCCGCTGTCTTCCGACAGCTTCTTGTTCTCTTCGAAGGAACCGGGCGGCAGGATGTCGTCGAGCAGGGCGCGCACCTGCGCCTCCCCCCAGCCGCCGCGCGTCTTCACGTTGGAGAACAGGCGCTTGATGTCGACGATCTGCGTCGTCACCGCCTGCACATCCGTCATCGCCTTCAGCACCTGCGTGAACTGGTCGGACACGCGGGCGAAGCTTTCGGTCATCTGCTTCTCGACGGCGGATTGCAGCTGTTCGTTCACCGTCTTCTGGATCTCGGCGAGGCGTGCCTCGTTGCCCTCCCGCAGCTCCTTCAGCTTGGTGTCGAGCAGGTCGCGGCCGCGCGCGTTCTCCGCCGCCTGCGCTTCCTGCAGCTTCGCGAGGCCCTCGGCGAAGGCGATCCGAATATCCGCGATACCCTGCGTCACGTCGCGGCGCAGCAGGGCGGTGTCGTCCTTGTGCTCCGTCAGCGCCTTGATGATTGCCGCGCGCTGTTCCGCCATGGCCAGCGCATCCTGCGCCAGGCGTTCGGTCAGGGCCGTGGCATCAGCGGCGAGGCGATCCAGCACCGCCTTCTCCTGCGCCGAGAGCCGGTCCGCGATGCGCCCGATCCCCTCCCCCAGCGCCCTTGTCTGGTCGAGCGCGCCGGCACCCACGCGATCGCCGATCGCCGCGGCTTCGCGCGCCAGGCCGCGCTCGAATTCTGCGGGAAGGGCGGCGATGCGCTCACCCTGGCGGTCCAGCACCGATTGCAGGTCGGTCAGGCGCTGCGCCAGCACCGGGTCGGTCGCCGGGCGGCGCAGCAGCAGCACGACCAGCAGCACGGCGACCATCAGCAGGCCGCCCAGTATCGCGATGCTTTCGGCCGCCATCCCCTCTCCCCCGACTCGACCGGGGGAGTCTCGCATCCCCGCGACGGGGGCGCGAGGACGCGTTCAAGGGGCGCGGGGTTCGCCCTGCGCCGGCACCAGCACCAGCCGCCCGGTGGCGACGCCGAAATGCGCGCCGTGCAGGGTCAGGCGCCCCTCCGCCACAGCCTCCGCCACCCAGGGGAAGGTCATCAGGTTGTCGAGTGAGATGCGCACCGCCTCATGCTCGGCGACTTCCTGGCGCTGTTCCGGCACGTCGCAGCGCAGGGCCACGGTGCGGGCACGCTGGGCGATGCCGATCCAGCCGGCGACGAAGTCCCGGGCCTCGGGCGGGGCACCGTTCAGCAGGGCGCTGATGCCGCCGCACAGCGCGTGGCCCATCACCACGATGCGGTCCACCTTCAGGACCCGCACGGCGAATTCCACCGCCGCGCTGGTGCCGTGGAACTGCGCGTCGGGCATGTAGGGCGGCACCATGTTCGCCACGTTGCGCACGACGAACAGCTCCCCCGGCCCGGCCGAGAAGATCATCTGTGGATCGACCCGGCTGTCGGAACAGGCGATGACCATGGTGTGCGGGCGCTGGCCCTGCGCGGCCAGCTCCTCGAAGCGCGCGCGCTCGCGCGGCCAGGTTTCGGCACGGAAGCGGCGGTAGCCTTCGATCAGTTCGTCCATGGTGTCTGCCATCCCCGATAGGCGTGGATCGAGGGGGCCTTGCCCCCTCGAACTCCCCCACCAGAGGCCGAAGGGCCTCTGGACACCGTCACCGCGCCACCCCCGACAGCGGGGCGCCAAGTGATGGTTTCCAAAAGCCCCGGTCCTTTGGCGGGGTGGCTTGGAGGGACAGAGCCCCTCCAATTCAGTGCCGGAAGTGCCGCATCCCCGTGAACACCATGGCGAGCCCGGCCTTGTCGGCGGCTGCGATCACCTCGGCATCGCGCATCGAGCCGCCGGGCTGGATCACCGCGGTCGCACCCGCCGCTGCCGCTGTCTCCAGCCCATCCGCGAAGGGGAAGAAGGCGTCGGAGGCGACCACCGAACCTTCGGCGAGCGGTCGTTCGATCCCCGCAGCCTTGGCCGCCGCCTCGGACTTCCAGGCGGCGATGCGACTGCTTTCCACGCGGTTCATCTGGCCCGCGCCGATGCCGACGGTCGCGAGGCCCTTGGCGTAGATGATGGCGTTCGACTTCACATGCTTGCAGACACGGAAAGCGAAGATCAGGTCGGCCATCTCGGCGCGCGAAGGCGCGCGCTGCGTCACCACCTTCAGCATGTCCTCGGTCACGCGGCCGGCGTCGCGCGACTGCGCGAGGAAGCCGCCCGAGACGGATTTGAAGGCGAGGCCCGGTGCAGTGGCATCCGGCATGCCGCCGGTCAGCAGCAGGCGCAGGTTCTTCTTGCGCGCGAAGATCGCCTTCGCCGCGTCATCGGCATCGGGGGCGATCACCACCTCGGTGAAGATGGCGGTGATCTTCTCGGCGGCCGCGGCGTCCAGCGTGCGGTTCGCCGCGACGATGCCGCCGAAGGCCGAGACGGGGTCGCACAGCAGCGCGGCATCCCAGGCCTTCGCCAGGTCACCCGCCACGGCGACGCCGCAGGGATTGGCGTGCTTGACGATGACGATGGCAGGCTTGTCGAATTCCGCGACGCATTCATACGCCGCATCGGTGTCGTTCAGGTTGTTGTAGGACAGTTCCTTGCCCTGCACCTGCGCAGCGGTCGCGATGCCCGGGCGGTTCGTACCATCGACGTAGAAGGCCGCCTTCTGGTGCGGGTTCTCGCCATAGCGCAGCCCCTGGCGCAGCACGCCGGGCAGCGACAGCCGTTGCGGGAAGTCCTGGCCTTCCTGCTTCGCGAACCAGCCCGAGATCGCCGCGTCATAGGCCGCGGTGCGCGCATAGGCCGCTGCCGCAAGGCGCCGGCGCGTCGCCAGCGTCGTGCCGCCCTGCGCTTCGATCTCGGCCTGCACCTCGGCGAAATGCGCGGGCTCGGTCAGCACCGCGACACCGGCGTGGTTCTTCGCCGCGGAGCGGATCATCGCCGGGCCGCCGATGTCGATGTTCTCGATGCAATCGTCGAAATCGGCACCCTTCGCGACCGTCGCCTCGAAGGGGTAGAGGTTCACCGCCACGAGATCGATCGGCGCGATGGCGTGCTGTTCCATCTGCGCGAGATGCTCGGCCAGGTCGCGCCGGCCGAGGATGCCGCCATGCACCTGCGGCACCAGCGTCTTGACGCGACCATCCAGGATCTCGGGGAAGCCGGTGTGGTCGGACACGTCCTTCACTGGCACGCCGGCGTCGCGCAGCGCCTTGGCCGTTCCGCCGGTGGACAGGATCTCGACCCCCTTGGCGGCGAGGAAACGGCCGAATTCGATCAGCCCCGTCTTGTCGGAAACGGAGATCAGGGCGCGGCGGATGGGGAGGAGGTCGGTCATGGGCCGGGCGCATAGACCCGGGCGCGTAGCACCGCAACCGCGGCCCGGCGCTGGACCTGGTCTCGTGTTCCTGGTATGTTCCTAACCGCCACGGCGCGGGCGTGGTCCCCCTGGGCATGGGCGAGCACGGCCTCGCAGACCGGGATGGCGGCGTCGCGCAGGATCGGCGCGACGGTGCCCGGGCGCGTCGCCGCCTGCCGCATCCCGTCCAGCATGCGCGATGCCGCCTGGGTCCGGCCGGTCGCCGTCAGTGCCATCATCCAATGCGGCAGGGTGAAGGTGGACAGGCAATCGCCAATCCGCGCCTCCGCCTTGTCGGCGAGCTCCACCCAGCGATCGCCGACATCCACACCGTGCCGTTGCAGCCGGAACAGCATCGAAGCGGCGTTCTGCACGTCGATGTAGAGGTCCGGCATGGCCTGGACCAGCGCGCTGTCGTGGTTGCGGAAGCCACGGTCATACAGGCCGAGCACCTCGTCATGCTCGCCGCGTTCCAGATGGTACATGGCGCGGTGCCACCACAGGTGGTGCAGCAGGTTCGACCCGCCATCCCAATGCGCTTCGAGCGCCTTCAGCCAGGCGATGCCCTCGCCGCGCCGGCCCTGCATTTCCAGGATATGGGCCACGCCATGCGTCGCCCAGAGATCGCCGGGATCGAGTGCTACGGCCGCGCGCCCGGCTTCCTCGGCGACCTGGTAGTTGCCGCATTCCTCATTGGCGAAGCAGCGGCAGGCGAGGATGGAGCCGTAACCCGGAATGGCGGCCGACCAGGCCGGCGTCACGGCATCCACCGCGCGCAACATCTGCCCCACGCGGCCGAGCCAGAAGGCGCAGAAATGGTGCAGCCGGAAGGCCAGGATGTCGCGCGGATGGGCGGCCATGATGGCTTCCCAGGCGCCGAGCGCGCCTTCGACATCGCCATCCGCCCAACGCGCGAGTGCGGCCGCATGGGCGCGTTCGCGATCGGTTCCGGCGAAGCGCGCGGCGGATGCGGCGGCGGCCAGCGCGCGCGGCACCATGGCTGTGTTGTAGGCCAGCATGGCGAAGACGCCCTGCAGTACCAGCGCCATCGGCATCTCGGGGTCGAGCGCCATCGCCGCCTTCAGCCGCTGCCCGGCATCGGCGCGATACTTCAGGTAGCCCTCGACCACATGGTCATAGGCGGCTGCCGCGGCATCCGAGGCGGCGGTGACGGTCAATCCCTGGGCGTCGATAGCCATGGATGGTCCTCCTCCCCGCCCTTCATCCGGGGCGTGGTCTAGCTTCCAGTGGATCCGAAGCCGCCCTCGCCGCGCGCGGTGTCGGGCAGTTCCGCGACCTCGCGCCAGGATGCGCGCACCACCGGGGCGATCACCGCCTGCGCGATGCGCATGCCGCGTTCCACCGTGAAGGGCGCATCGCCCGCGTTCATCACGATGACGCCGAGCTCACCGCGGTAATCCTCGTCGATTGTCCCCGGGCTGTTCGGCAGCGCGATGCCGTTCTTGAGTGCGAGGCCCGAACGCGGCCGCACCTGCAATTCGTAACCGGGCGGGATGGCAAGCCGCAGCCCGGTCGGCACCAGCATCCGCCCGCCCGGCGGGATCACCACGGAGGACATGACGGCGGCGAGCAGGTCCATCCCCGCCGCGCCATCCGTGGCGTAGGACGGCAGGGGCAGTCCCTCGGCATGCGGCAGGCGGACGACATCGATGACGGGGCCGGTCATGCCAGCGCCTCCGCGATGCGTGCGGCGAGGCGGCGCGCCACCTCCTCCTTCGCCATGCGCGGCCAGTCCTCGACGCCCGCTTCCGTCACCAGATGCACCGCATTCTCCGCCCCGCCCATCACATCCCCCGAGACGTCATTCGCCACGATCCAGTCGCAGCCCTTCTTGGCGCGCTTCGCCACGGCATTCGCCACCACCTGTTCCGTCTCGGCCGCGAAGCCGACGACAAGGCGCGGCCGGCGCGGACCGGCGGCGGCGATCGTTGCGAGGATGTCCGGGTTCAGCGCGAGTTCGAGCGGCGGCGGCACCGCGCCCGGCACCTTCTTCATCTTCTGGTCCGCCTCGCGCGCCGTGCGCCAATCGGCCACGGCGGCGGCGCAGACGGCGCCATCGGCGGGCAGCGCGGCCTCGCAGGCGGCCAGCATCTCCCGCGCGCTTTCGACGCGCATGACGGCGACACCAGGCGGGTCGGGTTGCGCCACCGGCCCGCTGACCAGCGTGACACGCGCGCCGAGGGCCGCGAGCGCCGCGGCAATGGCGTGCCCCTGCTTACCGGAGGACCGGTTGGCGATGTAGCGCACCGGGTCGATCGGTTCATGCGTCGGCCCGCTGGTCACCAACAGATGGCGCCCCGCGAGCGGCCCGGCGGCGAGCGCGCCGCGGATCGCCGCCAGCAGATCGGCCGGTTCCACCAGCCGTCCCGGCCCGCTTTCCGGTTCGGCCATCGGTCCGTCATCGGGCCCGGCGACCGCCACGCCGCGCGCGCGCAGCGCCGCCATGTTCGCCGCCGTCGCCGGATGCGCCCACATGGCCGGGTTCATTGCCGGGGCGACCATCACCGGCGCACGTGTGGCCAGCAGCACGCAGGTGGCGAGGTCGTCCGTCAGCCCGTGCGCCATCTTCGCGATCAGGTCCGCCGAGGCCGGCACCACGGCGATCAGGTCGGGCCAGCGCGCGAGGCGGATATGGCCGATCTCCGCCTCCGCGGCCCACAGGTCGTCATGCACGCGCTCGCCGGTGATGGCGGCCAGCGCCTCCTTGGTGACGAAGCGCGCGCCGCCGGCGGTCAGGATGGCCATGACCTGCGCGCCGTCCTTGCGCAGCAGGCGCGTCAGTTCCAGCGCCTTGAAGGCGGCGACGGAGCCCGAGACGATCAGCAGGATGCGGCGGCCAGCGAGCATCGCGCGCTACAGCCGCCAGCCCGTGTGGATCGCGACGATCCCGCCCGAGAGGTTGCGGACTTCCACCCGCTCCATCCCCGCATCCCGCATCATGCCAGCCAGCGTCTCCTGGTCGGGGAACATGCGGATGCTCTCGGCAAGGTATTCGTAACTCTCGCGGTCCTTGGCGACCTTCTCGCCGATCGCCGGTAGGGCCTTGAAGGACCAGGCGTCGTAAAGCGGCACCAGCGCCGCGACCTCGAGCCGCGAGAACTCGAGGCAGTGGAACCGCCCGCCAGGGCGCAGCACGCGCCGCGCTTCGCGCAGCACCGCGTCCTTGTCGGTGCAGTTGCGCAGGCCGAAGGCGATCGACACCTTCTCCACGCTGCGGTCGGGCAGCGGGATGTGTTCGGCATCGACGCAGAGGAAGGACAGCCCAGCGGCCAAGCCGCGATCCAGCGCGCGCTTTTCCGCCACTTCCAGCATGGCCGGGTTGATGTCCGTCAAGATCACGCGCCCCGCCCCGCGTTCCAGCGCGAGGAAGGAGATGTCCCCTGTCCCGCCGGCGAGGTCGAGCAGCGTTTCCCGCGATGAACAGCCGATGGCGTTGACGAAGATGCGCTTCCACACCCGGTGGATGCCGAGCGACATCAGGTCGTTCATGACGTCGTAACGCGGGGCCACGCTTTCGAAGACCTCCCGCACCATGGAGGCCTTCTCGGCGCGGGGCACGGTGCGGAAGCCGAAATCGGCGCTGTCCTGGGGGCTGTCGCTCATCGTGCGTCCACCATAGCGTGCCGGCGGGGAAAGGGGAGTGACCATGCCCGAATTGCCGGAGGTCGAGACGGTCATGCGCGGCCTTGCCGCCGTGCTGGAAGGCCATCGCATCACCGAGGTGGAGCAGCGCCGCCCGGATCTGCGCTTCCCCTTCCCCGAGAACCTGGTGCGCCGGGTGGAAGGCCGCCGCGTGCTGTCGTTCCGGCGGCGGGCCAAGTATATGCTGGTCCGGCTGGAGGGGGGCGAGAGCCTGCTGATCCATCTCGGCATGTCCGGCCGAATGGTGGCGCGCCAGGCCGGCGCGCCGGCGGTGTCGCGGCTGGAGCCGCAGGGCTTGGCGTCGGATGCGCGTGGCCACAATGCCCCACCGGAGGCGCATGAGCACCTCGTGCTCGCCACCGATCATGGCTGGCGCGTGGGCTTCGTCGATCCACGGCGCTTCGGGTCGGTGGACCTGGTGGCGACGGCCCGTGAGGACGACCACCGCCTGCTGCGCGGGCTGGGGCCCGAACCGCTGGACGACGCCTTCACCGACGCGGTGCTGTCCGCCGCGCTGGTCGGCAAGCACACCCCCATCAAGGCCGCGCTGCTGGACCAGGGCGTCGTCGCGGGCCTCGGCAACATCTATGTCTGCGAGGCGCTGTACCGCGCCGGCATCTCTCCCCGGCGGCTGGCGGCCTCCGTTGCGGGCGCGCGCGCCGTACGGCTGGTCCCGGCGATCAAGGCTGTGCTCGCTGAATCCATCGGCGCCGGCGGGTCGTCCCTGCGCGACTATGTCCGCGCCGATGGCGAGCTCGGCCGCTTCCAGGACCGCTTCGCCGTCTATGGGCGCGAAGGCGAGCAATGCCCCCATTGCGGCCCGGCCTGCCCGGGCATCGGCCGCATCGTGCAGGCCGGCCGGTCCACCTTCTTCTGCCCGCGCCGCCAGCGTTGAGGCGGCCGCCCGGCTGGGCTACAGCCGAGGCACCAGACAAGGGCGAGGAACGCGGCGCATGGCCTATGAGATGATCCTGACCGAGACCCAGGGGAAGGTCGCCGTCATCCGGCTGAACCGCCCCCAGGCGTTGAATGCCCTGTGCGACCAGCTGATGACCGAGCTCGGCGACGCGCTGCGCGGCTACGACAAGGACCCGGCCATCGCCGCCATCGTGGTCACGGGCAGCGAGCGCGCCTTCGCCGCCGGCGCCGACATCAAGGAGATGAAGGACCGCACCTATCCCACGGTCTACTTCAACGACTTCATCGGCGAGCGCTGGGAGACGGTGCTCGAGATCCAGAAGCCGGTGATCGCCGCGGTGGCGGGCTTCGCGCTGGGTGGTGGTTGCGAACTCGCGATGATGTGCGACCTGATCATCGCCGCCGACACCGCGAAGTTCGGCCAGCCGGAGATCAACCTCGGCATCATTCCGGGTGCCGGTGGGTCGCAGCGCCTGACGCGCGCCGTCGGCAAGTCGAAGTCCATGGAGATGATCCTGACCGGGCGGATGATGGATGCCGCCGAGGCGGAGCGGTCCAACCTGGTCTGCCGCGTGGTCCCGGCCGCAGAGCTGGTCGCCGAGGCCGTGAAGATCGGCGAGAAGATCGGCGCCCTGTCCGGGCCGTCCGTTGCCATGGCCAAGGAAGCGGTCAACGCCGCCTTCGAAAGCGGCCTGCGCGAGGGCGTGCGGACCGAGCGGCGGCTGTTCCTCAGCCTGTTCGCCACGGAGGACCAGAAGGAGGGCATGTCGGCCTTCGCCGAGAAGCGCAAGCCGGCCTTCCGGAACCGGTAGGCGCCATCCATGCGGGTGGCGCTGGCCCTCGGCGTGCTTGCCCCGGCGTCAGCGAGGCGCGCCTCAACGCGCCTGTTGCCGGGGCGGTCATGGATTTCCCGCGTGACCAATGCTTGACGCGGCAAGCCGCGCGGCATTAGAACCCCGGCCTTCGCCGCGGTGGCTTTCGCCCCGCGGACCTTCGAACCATTCAGTTGATGTGAACCGGAAGCCCCATGGCGAACACTGACTCCGCGCGCAAGCGCATCCGCCAGACCGAGAAGCGCACGGCGCGCAACAAGGCGCGGAAGTCCCGCGTGCGTACCTATGTGCGCAAGCTGGAGGAGGCGATCGCCACGGGTGACAAGACCGCCGCGCAGGAAGCCTTCCGCGCCGCGCAGCCCGAGATGCAGCGCGCCGTGACGAAGGGGACGCTGCACGCCAACACCGTGTCGCGGAAGATCTCGCGCCTGTCCGCACGCGTGAAGTCCCTCGGCGCCGCCCAGGGCTGAACCGCATCGCCTTCGGGCGATGCTGATACTTCGTTTCGACCCCTGCCACCCGCATCGCGCGCGTGCTCGTTACGCGCGCGGTTGTGGCGTGTCCGCACGCGTGCGCCTTGTTGTGCCGGGCACGACATTGTCGCTTGCGACAGGCATGTGACGCGGTAGTGTTCTGCACTTCGGGGGTTGGTTCTCTTTCAACACGCCATCTGCAAAGCGGATGGCAGGCTTCAGGTGGAGGCCTGCGTGAAGGAGCAGTGGGGGATGGCAATGGAGAAGCAGCTCGGGTCTGATACCGCGCGCTCCGCAGCATCCCTTCAGGAATCCTGGGCCCGCATCCGTGGCCGCCTGCGCGACGAGGTCGGTGAGGTCGAGTACCGCACCTGGCTGCGCCAGATGACGCTGGTCGGCATCGAGGGCGACGAGGTTGTCGTCCATCTTCCCACGCGTTTCCTCCGCGACTGGGTGCGCAGCCACTATGGCGACCGGCTCCGCGCGCTGTGGCAGCAGGAAGTCGCCTCGGTGCGGCGCGCCGATGTGCGCGTCGGCCCGCAGCCGCGCAGCACCGAACCGGCGATCGAGGATGATGCCGGCATTGCGCCGGTGCCCGTGCAGCCCGGCCTGGCCGAGGCGCTGGCGCCACCCGCACCGCGCCCCAATGCCGCCGACCCGCGCGGCGAATGGTCCGCGCCGCTCGATCCGCGCTTCACCTTCGACACCTTCGTCGTCGGCAAGCCGAACGAATTCGCCTATGCCTGCGCGCGCCGCGTCGCCGAGAAGCCGGCGAGCCCGGGCTTCAATCCGCTGTTCCTTTATGGCGGCGTGGGCCTGGGCAAGACGCATCTGATGCACGCCGTCGCCTGGGCCATCCGCGGCGGCGAGCCGGCGCGCAATGTCGCCTATATGAGCGCCGAGAAGTTCATGTACCGCTTCATTTCGGCGCTGCGCAGCCAGTCCACGATGGAGTTCAAGGAAAGCCTGCGCTCGGTCGACGTTCTGATGGTGGACGACCTGCAGTTCCTGATCGGCAAGGACAATACGCAGGAGGAATTCTTCCACACCTTCAACGCGCTGATCGACGCCGGGAAACAAATCATCATCAGTGCGGACAAGTCGCCGTCCGATCTCAATGGGCTTGAGGACCGGCTGCGCACGCGGCTGGGCTGCGGCATGGTGGCGGACATCCACGCCACCACCTTCGAGCTGCGCCTGTCGATCCTGCAGGCCAAGGCGAATGCGGCGGGTGTGGCCGTACCGAAGAACGTGCACGAATTCCTCGCGCACAAGATCACGTCGAATGTGCGGGAACTGGAAGGCGCGCTGAACCGGCTGATCGCGCATGCCAACCTTTTCGGCCGCGCGATCACGCTGGAATCCGCCCAGGACGTGCTGCACGACCTGCTGCGCGCCCATGATCGCCGCGTCACGATCGAGGAGATCCAGCGCAAGGTCGCCGAGCACTACAACATCCGCCTGACCGACATGAGCAGCGCACGCCGCGCGCGCAACGTTGCGCGGCCGCGCCAGGTGGCCATGTATCTCGCGAAGCAGCTCACCTCGCGGTCCCTGCCCGAGATCGGGCGGCGCTTCGGCAACCGCGACCATACGACAGTGATGCACGCGGTCTCGCGCATCTCGGAACTGATGCAGGCGGACAGCGCCTTCGCCGAGGATGTCGAGCTGCTGCGGCGGATGCTCGAGACCTGATGCGGTGGGCCAGAGAGGGGCTTTGCCCCTCTCCGGACCTCACCCCACCAAAGGCCCGGGGCCTTTGGAAACCATCACCCGGCGCTGGGCACATCGGGCCCGCACCATGACGGCCATACCGTCGCGCACGACGCCAGGAAGCCGGCATTCCAAAGGCCCCTTGGCCTCTGGTGGGGGTAGCTCGAAGGGGGCAACGCCCCCTTCGATCCCACGCTTTCCCGCCTTTCCCGGCCCGAATCGCGCTGATATGGTGCCTGCCCCTCGGTATCCGGCCGCGTGGGCCGATTCGGGCCCGGTCGGGGGTCGCTGGGACAGGGCGACACAGGCGGCCCCGCATCCGGCCATTGCCGGGCCAGGCGGAGGCCGCCCCAAAGATCGGGACGTCGGGCTGCGATGAAGTTCACGGTGGACAGGGCGGTGCTGCTGAAGGCTCTTGCGCATGTGCAGAGCGTGGTCGAGCGCCGCAACACCATTCCGATCCTCGCCAATGTGCTGCTGGATGCGAAGACCGAGGGCAGCCTGACGCTGACCGCCACTGACATGGAGATCGCGGTGGTCGAGGAGATCGCCGGCGTGACCGTGCCGCGCGGCGGGCGCACCACCGCACCGGCGGCGACGCTGTACGAGATCGTGCGCAAGCTGCCCGAAGGTGCACGCGTCGAGCTCGACCACGGCGGCGGCGACGGGCCGCTGACGCTGCGCGCGGGCAAGTTCAACACGGCGCTGTCGGTGCTGCCGGTGGACGATTTCCCGTCGATGACGGAAGGCAAGCTGCCGACCAAGTTCTCGATCAAGGCGGGCGTGCTGCGCGACCTGATCGACCGCACGCGCTTCGCGATCAGCACCGAGGAAACGCGCTACTACCTCAACGGCATCTATTTGCATGCCGCCGAGGCCGATGGCGCGCCGGTGCTGCGCGCCGTGGCGACGGACGGCCATCGCCTGGCGCGCGTCGAGGAACCGCTGCCCGACGGTGCGAAGGGCATGCCCGGCGTGATCGTGCCGCGCAAGACGGTGAACGAGGTTCGCAAGCTCGCGGAGGAAACGCAGGACGAGATCGAGATCCGCCTGTCGGACACCAAGGTCCGCTTCGGCCTCGGCACCGTCTCGCTGACCTCCAAGCTGATCGACGGCACCTTCCCGGAGTATGAGCGCGTCATCCCGCGCGGCAACGACAAGAAGCTGACCGTGCCGAAGAAGGATTTCGAGGAGGCGGTGGCCCGCGTTGCGGCGATTTCGTCGGAGCGTTCGCGGCCGGTGAAGCTGTCCATCTCGCGCAACAACCTGCTGCTGTCTGCCGCCAGCCCCGACCAGGGCCAGGCGCAGGAGGAACTGGACAGCGACACCGTGAGCTACGAGAGCAGCCCGCTCGAGATCGGGTTCCAGGCGCGGTATCTCACGGACATCACGGCGCAGATCGGCGAGAAGATGGAGTTCCTGTTCGCCGACGGCGCCGCGCCGACCATCGTGCGCGATGAGGCGAAGCCCGAGGCGCTGTTCGTGCTGATGCCGATGCGGGTGTGATCGGGGCTATCCCCAGACCAGCATCGCGACGCCGCCGGCCATGGCGGCGAAACCGATGAGGCGAAGGACGGCAATCTCGCCAGCTGTGATCGCGGGCTCGCATCGTGCCGGCCTGTCGGGATCATAGACGATAGCCAGCACGCCGCCGGGTGCTGGCTGCGGTCCTTCGCCATCGATGCTGGTGGATGTCGTCACCTCGGTGCCGTCCGGCAGGACGAAGCCGAGCCGCCATCTGGTGCCCCATCGCGACGTGCCGAGGAACCGGGCCTCGGCCCGGAACCAGCGCCTCTGGCGGCGCGCACTGCGGATCAGCGTCGCATTCCACCAGAGCATGAAGGCGCTGATCCCTGCGCCGGCCAGCTGAAGTGCCGTCATCGCCCTTCTCGCACCGAGGCCATTCCAGGGACGGGGCGCGGCTGGTATCCCCTCGCCAGTGCGTCCCTCCGGCCCGCCCAGTCTGTTGCTCACGCGGCTCCTGCTGCAAGACTTCCGCTCCTGGCCATCGCTGGAAGCGCATTTCGCCGCGCCCATCGTCGCCATCGCCGGCGAGAATGGCGCGGGCAAGACCAACCTGCTGGAAGCGATCTCCCTGCTCGGCCCCGGCCGGGGGCTGCGCGGTGCGCGCATGGGCGAACTCGGCCGCCGCGCCGATGGCGCGCCGCGCCCCTGGGCTGCCGCGGGCCGCTTCGCGACACCCTATGGCGCCTTCGACATCGGGACGGGCTCGGACCCGGAGGGTGCCTCCGAACGCCGCCTGTTCCGGCTGGATGGCCAGCCCGTGCGCACCCAGGCGGACCTCGCCGACCGCATCGCCGTGGTCTGGCTGACGCCGCAGATGGACCGGCTGTTCCAGGAGGGCGCGTCGGGGCGCCGCCGCTTCCTCGATCGCCTGGCCTGGGCGCTGGAGCCGACCCATGCGCGGGAAGTCGCGGCGCATGACAACGCCATGTCCCAGCGCAACCGCCTGTTGGCCGGCGGGCGGGCGGATGCGGCCTGGCTGGCGGGGCTGGAGGATGCGATGGCGCGCCATGCCGTCGCCGCCACGGCCACGCGGCGCGCGCTGGCCGCGCGCCTCAACGCAGTGATGGCGTCAGGGTCCGCCACAGGAGCCTTCCCGGCCGCCCGCATGGGCCTGCTCTGCCCGATCGCCGGGGCCCTGGCCGACCAGCCCGCCCTGGCCGTGGAGGACGCCCTGCGCGCCGCGCTGGCTACCGATCGCCGGCGCGATGCCGCCGCCGGCGGGGCCGCGCGTGGCGCCCATCGCGCCGACATGACGCTGACCCATCTGCCGAAGGACCAACTGGCCGAGATGTGCTCGACCGGGGAACAGAAGGCCCTGCTGATCTCGACCGTGCTGGCGCATGCCTCGCTGATCGCCGAGGCACGCGGCTTCGCGCCACTGCTTCTGCTGGACGAGGTCGCGGCGCACCTCGATTCCGCCCGCCGGGAGGCACTGTTCGCGGCCCTTGCGGGCCTGCCCGCGCAATCCTTCCTGACCGGCACCGATGCCGAGGTTTTCCGCCCCCTTCAGGGGATCGCGGACCGCTTTCGCGCCAGCCCTGGAATCCTTGTTCCGGAGGGCGAAAGCGGGTCGCACTGAGGGGGGAAAAACCCTATATCTGCAACAACGATTTCGACCCCTTCAGAGCAGGAGCTAGCGCGCCGCATGAGCGAGCCCGCGCGTCCCGAGTCCGACGCCTACGACAGCGCCTCCATCACCGTCCTTCGGGGCCTCGAAGCCGTGCGCAAGCGGCCGGGAATGTACATCGGCGACACCGATGACGGATCCGGCCTGCACCACATGGCCTTCGAGATCATCGATAACGCCGTGGACGAAGCGCAGGCCGGTTTCGCCACCGGCTGCCATGTCACGCTGAATGGCGATGGCAGCGTGACCGTGCGCGACGATGGCCGCGGCATTCCGGTCGACATCCATCCCGAGGAAGGTGTGTCCGCAGCCGAGGTCGTGCTCACGCGCCTGCATGCGGGCGGCAAGTTCAACCAGAATTCCTACAAGGTCTCCGGCGGTCTGCACGGCGTCGGCGCCGCGGTGGTCAATGCGCTTTCCGAATGGATGGAAGTGCGAATCTGGCGCGACGGCAAGGAACATCGACTGCGCTTCGAGCATGGTGACACCGTCGTGCCGTGCGGCGTGATCGGGGCATCCGACCGCCCGACCGGCACGGAGGTCACTTTCAAGCCCTCCGCGCTGACCTTCACGAAGACCGAATTCGACTTCGCGGTGCTGGAACGGCGCCTGCGCGAACTTGCCTTCCTCAATTCGGGCCTGCGCATCACGCTACGTGATGAACGCCATGCCGAGGTGCAGGAGACGGCGTTCCACTTCGACGGCGGCCTGGTGGCCTTCGTGGAATGGCTCGACAAGGGCAAGACGCCAGTGTTCGGCGCGCCGATTAGCATCGTGTCGAAGGAACAGGACGGCATCCGCGTCGAGCTCGCGCTCCGCTGGAACGATTCCTATCACGAGACGATGCTCTGCTTCACGAACAACATCCCGCAGCGGGATGGCGGCACGCATCTCGCCGGCTTCCGCCAGGCGCTGACGCGCGTGCTTGGCAAGGTTGCCGACGGCCTCGCGAAGAAGGACAAGGTGACGCTGGCCGGGGAGGACATGCGCGAGGGCATCACCGCCGTGCTGTCCGTGAAGGTGCCGGACCCCAAGTTCAGCAGCCAGACCAAGGAAAAGCTGGTTTCCTCGGAAGTCCAGCCGGTCGTCCAGGTTGCCGTCGCCGATGCCCTGACCCATTGGTTCGAGACGCATCCGAAGGAAGCCAAGGAAGTCGTCGGCAAGATCATGGACGCGGCGGCGGCGCGCGAAGCCGCGCGCAAGGCGCGTGAGCTGACGCGGCGCAAGGGCGTGCTGGACGTCTCCTCCCTGCCCGGCAAGCTCGCCGACTGCCAGGAACGCGACCCGACCAAATGCGAATTGTTCCTGGTCGAGGGTGACTCGGCCGGTGGTTCCGCCAAGCAGGGGCGCGACCGCGCCTTCCAGGCGATCCTGCCGCTCAAGGGCAAGATCCTGAATGTCGAGCGCGCGCGCTTCGACAAGATGCTCGGCAGTGCGGAGATCGGCACGCTGATCACCGCGCTCGGCACCGGCATCGGCCGTGGCGAGATCAGCGAAGGCGGCTTCGACCCGGGCAAGCTGCGCTACCACCGCATCGTCATCATGACCGACGCGGATGTGGACGGGTCGCACATCCGCACGCTGCTGCTGACCTTCTTCTTCCGGCAGATGCCGGAATTGATCGCGCGCGGGCATCTGTATATCGCCCAGCCGCCGCTGTACCGGGCAAAGCGCGGCAATGAGGAACGCTACCTGAAGGACGACCGCGCACTCGAGGATTTCCTGATCGAGAAGGCGTTGTCCGGGGCTTCGATCCGCTTCTTCGACGGCCGGCTGCTGACCGCCGACGACCTGCGCGCCGAGCAGGAGTTCCACCGCCAGGCGACGTCACGCATCCGCCGCCTGTCCAGCGTCGTGCCGGCGGAGATCGTGGAACAGGCCGCTGTGACCGGCGCGCTGACGATGGATGCCGATCGGGCGACCGCCGCTGCGCAGGCGCTGGCCGGCAGGCTCAACGCCCTGGCGCCGGAGAATGAGCGCGGCTGGGTCGCGAGCACGGGCGAATCCGGACTGACGCTGGCGCGCACCGTGCGTGGCGTGGCCGAGCGTCATACGCTCGACGCCACCGCGCTGCGCAGTGCGGAGGCGCGCTGGCTGGATGAGCGACGCGACCGCCTGGCGCGCGACTTCGCCGCCGGCCCGGCGGTTCTGCTGCTGGGATCGCATGAACACCCGGCGCATGGTCCGGTTCAGGCCTTCGACCGGCTGATCGCGGAGGGCCGCAAGGGCCTCGCCATCCAGCGCTTCAAGGGCCTTGGCGAGATGAACCCGGATCAGCTGTGGAAGACCACGCTCGATCCCGCAGCGCGCACGCTGCTGAAGGTGCGCGTCGAGGATGTCGAGGATGCGGAGCAGGTCTTCTCCACCCTGATGGGCGACCTGGTGGAACCGCGCCGCGACTTTATCGTCGGCAATGCACTGAAGGTGGCGAATCTCGACGTGTAGCCCCGCCTGCCGGGGCTGAGTCGGACCTGGGCGCCGCAGGGCGTCCAGGCGGCTGTGTCACAGCATCAGCGGCCCGTCCGTCTTCACTTCCTCCATCACCGCATAGGTCCTGGTTTCGCGCACGCCAGGCAGGCCGAGCAGCACGCCGCCAAGGAAGGCGCGATAGGCCGGCATGTCCCGCACCCGCGTCTTGATGAGGTAGTCGAAGCCCCCCGCGACCATGTGGCATTCCAGCACCTCGGGTGCCCGGCGTACGGCTTCCGCGAAGCGCTCGAAGACATCGGGCGTGGTCTTGTCGAGCAGCACCTCGACGAAGACCAGCAGGCCGAAGCCAAGCTTCCGTGGATCGAGGCGCGCGCCGAAGCCGACGACGTAGCCGTCCCGGACCAGCCGGCGCAGGCGTTCGCTCGTGGCCGTGGGCGAAAGGCCGACCCGGTCGGAAAGGTCCAGGTTCGTCACCCGCCCGTCGCGTTGAAGGACGTCGAGGATCCGATAGTCGAGGCGATCAAGCGGCTGCATACTTCACGGCAAAATGGCGATCTGACGGTGTATCCTGCGGCCGCTAGGCTCAAATTGCCAGCTTTTCTGCGCCCAGCGGGGGCTAGGGTCGGGGCCCCGCACGAGAGCCCCCGGCCATGCCCACGCAACCGACTTCCTCCCATGGCGCCGCGAACCCAACTGATCGCGAAACTGGACCCTTCCGCGCCTTCGCGGCGTCGACCCGACCTCGGACGATCCTGCGCGCGCGGATCACCGAGGCCTATCGGCGGGCGGAGGAGGATTGCCTGCCGCCCCTGATCCAGGCGGCGACCTTGCCTGGTCCGGCGAGCGCGGCGGCCGGAGGCCTGGCGCGGCGGCTCGTGGAAGCGCTGCGCGCCAAGGGTAGCCGCAGTGGCGTGGAAGGGCTGGTGCAGGAATTCTCGCTCTCCAGCCAGGAGGGCGTGGCGCTCATGTGCCTCGCCGAGGCGTTGCTGCGCATTCCGGACAATGCGACGCGCGACGCGCTGATCCGCGACAAGATCGCCGGTGGTGACTGGCGCGCGCATCTGGGGCACAGCCCGTCGCTGTTCGTGAATGCGGCGACCTGGGGGCTGGTCGTCACGGGCAGGCTGACCGCGACCGGCAGCGAGACCGGCCTCGGCGCCGCGCTGACGCGGCTGATCGCGCGCAGCGGCGAACCGGTCATCCGGAAGGGCGTTGACCTCGCCATGCGCATGATGGGCGAGCAATTCGTCACTGGCCGGACGATTGAGGAGGCGCTGTCCAACAGCCGCAGGATGGAAGCGAAGGGCTTCCGCCATTCCTACGACATGCTGGGGGAGGCCGCGACCACGGCGCAGGATGCCGCGCGCTACTATGCGGCCTACGAGCAGGCCATCCACGCCATTGGCAAGGCGTCGGCGGGGCGCGGCATCTATGAAGGGCCCGGCATCTCGATCAAGTTGTCCGCGCTGCATCCGCGATACTCCCGCGCGCAGTTCGATCGGGTCATGGCTGAACTGCTGCCGCGCGTGCAGGCGCTCGCGGTGCTGGCGCGGCGCTACGACATTGGGCTGAACATCGATGCGGAGGAAGCCGATCGGCTGGAGATCTCGCTCGACCTGCTGGAAGCGTTGTGCCTGTCGCCCGAGATGGCCGGCTGGAACGGCATCGGCTTCGTCGTGCAGGCTTATCAGAAGCGCGCGCCCTTCGTGCTCGACTGGATCATCGATCTCGCGCGGCGCAGCGGGCACCGGATCATGCTGCGCCTGGTCAAGGGTGCCTATTGGGACAGCGAGATCAAACGCGCCCAGATGGATGGGCTGGAAGGCTTCCCGGTCTTCACGCGCAAGGTGCACACGGATGTGTCCTACCTCGCCTGCGCGCGGAAGCTGCTGGCGGCGCCGGATGCCGTCTTCCCGCAATTCGCCACGCACAATGCGCAGACGCTGGCCAGCATCCATGCCGTGGCGGGCGCCAATTTCTACGTCGGGCAATACGAGTTTCAATGCCTGCACGGCATGGGCGAGCCGCTTTATGAGGAAGTCGTCGGCCGCGAGAAGCTGAACAGGCCGTGCCGCATCTATGCCCCCGTCGGCACGCATGAAACCCTGCTCGCCTATCTCGTGCGGCGATTGCTGGAGAACGGCGCCAACTCCTCCTTCGTGCATCGCATCGGCGATGCGGATGTCCCGCTTGACGCCCTGATCGCCGATCCCGTTGAGGAAGCGCGCGTCCTGGTGCCGCTCGGCGCGCCGCACCCGCGCATCGCCCTGCCGCGAGACCTGTTCGGCGATGAGCGCCCCAACAGCGCCGGTCTGGACTTGTCCAATGAGCAGCGGCTCGCCGTGCTTGGCAGTGTATTGCTGGCGAGCGCCGAAGTGCCGCTGCACGCCGCGCCGATCCTGGCGACGGGCGAGGTCGCCGGCATGCCGCGCGAGGTGCGCAATCCGGCCGACAGCGACGACATCATCGGCAGCGTTGCCGAGGCGACGCCCGCGATCGTGGACGCCGCTCTGGCCGCGGCAGACGCTGCGTCTGCATGGCCATCGACCCCGCCGGACGAACGCGCTGCCTGCCTGCTGCGTGCCGCGAACACGATGGAAGCGCGGATGTCGGACCTGCTCGGGCCGATCGTGCGCGAGGCCGGCAAGTCCCTGCCGAATGCCATCGCCGAGGTGCGGGAAGCCGTGGACTTCCTGCGATACTACGCGCGCCAGGGCGAGCAATTCGACGCTGCGACGCATGTGCCGCTCGGCCCCGTGGCCTGCATCAGCCCGTGGAACTTCCCGCTCGCCATCTTCACTGGCCAGGTCGCGGCGGCGCTGGCGGCGGGCAATGTCGTGCTCGCCAAGCCGGCGGAGGAGACGCCGTTGATCGCCACCCTTGCCGTTCGCCTGTTACACGACGCCGGCGTGCCGCGCGACGCGCTGCAACTGCTGCCCGGCGACGGCGCGGTCGGCGCGGCGCTGGT
This sequence comes from Roseomonas sp. SRI_022, assembly GCF_057586215.1. Classification (NCBI taxonomy): domain Bacteria; kingdom Pseudomonadati; phylum Pseudomonadota; class Alphaproteobacteria; order Acetobacterales; family Roseomonadaceae; genus Roseomonas; species Roseomonas sp. SRI_022. The sequence goes on along the minus strand of NZ_JBYCZL010000021.1, from coordinate 50,677 downwards.
CGCCGATCCACGCATCCGTGGGGTGATGTTCACGGGGTCCACCGAAGTGGCACGGCTGATCCAACGGCAACTGGCGGGACGCCTGAACCCGGGCGGAACGCCGGTGCCGCTGATCGCGGAGACGGGTGGCCAGAACGCGCTGGTGGTGGACAGTTCGGCTCTGCCGGAACAGGTGGTCGGGGATGTGATCGCCTCCGCCTTCGACAGCGCGGGGCAGCGCTGTTCCGCGCTGCGCGTGCTGTGCCTGCAGGACGACATCGCCGATCGCGTGCTGGCCATGCTGAAGGGTGCGGTGGCTGAACTTTCGATCGGCAATCCGGATCGGCTGTCCACCGATGTCGGCCCGGTGATCACCGCCGAGGCGCAGCAGGGTATCGTCCAGCATATCGAGACGATGCGCCGCAACGGCCGCGCCGTGCATGCGGCGCAACTGCCCCCGGCTTGCGACCGCGGCACCTTCGTGCCGCCGACCATCATCGAGATCGGCAGCTTCGCCGAGCTCACACGCGAGGTCTTCGGTCCCGTCCTCCACGTCCTGCGCTTCCGACGGGAGGATACCGACGCGCTGCTGCGGCAGATCAACGCAGCCGGATACGGCCTGACCTTCGGCGTGCATTCGCGCATCGACGAGACCATCGACCACCTGACCGAACGCGCGACGGCCGGCAACATCTACGTCAACCGGAACCTGATCGGCGCGGTGGTGGGTGTGCAGCCCTTCGGCGGCCGTGGGCTGTCCGGCACCGGGCCCAAGGCGGGCGGGCCGCTCTATCTGCGCCGGCTGCTGGCGGCCTGTCCGGCGGGGACGGGCCTCGCGGCGCCGCCTGCGGCACCGCTGGCGCTGGCCGCCTGGTGCGACTGGCTGGCCGCGCGGGGCGACACGCAGGTTGCTGCGCGCTGCCGCGCCCATGGCGCGCGGAGCCGCGTCGGCCTGCGTGTCGCGCTGCCGGGGCCGGTGGGGGAGAGCAATCTCTACCTGTTGGAACCGCGAGGGACGGTGCTCTGCGTGGCGGAGACCGCATTCGGCGCGATGGTGCAGGCCGGCGCGGCGCTGGCGACCGGCAACGTGGCCATCCTGCGCGCCCCGGCGGATGTCCTGGACGGCCTGCCAGACGCGCTGCGCCGTCTGATCCGGCCCGAAGGACGCGATGAGGCGCCGAATTGTACGGCGGTGCTGCATGAAGGCAGCGCGGAAGCGCTGCGTGCGCTGGCCGAGGAAGTGGCGCAGTGGGATGGCCCGATCCGGCCGGTTTTCGCCGCGACGGTGGAAGGCCTCGCATCGGGCGTGGCGGATTACCCGCTCGAGTTTCTCGTGTCGGAGCGCTCTGTCAGCACCAACACGGCTGCCGCCGGCGGCAATGCCTCCCTCATGAGTCTCTGACGGTTCCGGGCGAAACGGCTCAGCCGCCCGCTGCCGCGCGATCCTTCGCCAACTGCTCCAGAATCGCTGGCATGCGGTCCTGCGCCTGGTCCTGCAGCGTTTCAAACAGGCTGTTGCCATGGGCGTCGATGCCGACGGTCAACGGGCCCAAGCCCCGCACCGCCAGCCGCACCAGCCGGTAATGCGCGACGAGGTCGCCGTAGGCGACCTCCCTCACAGCCTCGATCGCGCCGGAATGCAGCGGCGCGCCACCGCCAAGGAAGGAGAGATAGACGCAGCCGGCCTCCTTCATCGCCGCGACGCAGCCGGCATCCAGCCCGCCCTTGCCGCCCACCGCGGTCAGGCCGAAATGCCGGATCAGCCCAGGCATCAGCCGGTTGAAGCGCGTGCTGGTGGTCGGGTTCATGTACAGGATCTCAAGCCCGCCATCCGCCGTGTCGCGGCTGTAGGAACCGAGATGCAGCAGCGATCCGCCCTGCAGCGGGAAGGGCGGATCGCGCCCTTCCTCCACGCAGGCAACCAGGCGCTGGACGGTGGGCAGGCCGGCGGTGATGACGATCTCACCATCGACCAGGATCATGTCGCCGGCCCGCAGGCTGCGCGCATCCTCGCGCGACATCGGCATGCGGATTGTGCGGAACTCGCTCATTCGAACCGCTCCACGCTGCCATCCGCATGCAGTCGCGCCCGTGTGCGGCGGTTGATCCAGCAATTGAAGCAGACCGCGACGGGCGTGTAGCCATGGCCGGACGCATAGTCGACATGCACGGCGAGTGCGGTGGTGTCGCCGCCCGTGCCCATCGGCCCGAAGCCTGTCGCATTCACGGCGCGCAGCAGGCGTTCCTCCATCGCGGCCAGCACCGGCTCGGCGTTCGCGCTGCCGACCTGGCGCATCGTCGCCTTGCTGGCGATGCGTGCGGCGACATCGAAGGATCCGCCGATGCCCACGCCGATGATGACCGGTGGGCAATGCTGCGAACCCGCCTGCATCACGACCTTCATGACATAGGCCTCGATCTCGGCGAGCGTCGGGAAGGAGAACGTCTCCAGCGCCGCCCAGCGTCCGGAGCCAAGCGCCTTGGGCTGGCACAGGATCTCGACCCAATCCGTCCCGCCGGCGACATCCCAGGTCACCAGCGGCATGTCGCGGCCCTTGTAGCCGCGTTCATTGGTCAGCGGGTTCGTCACATGCTTCAGCAGCGGCGGGTTGATGCGTTGCACGAGTTCGTCGAAGCCGTCGGAGATCGCGGCCTTGATGTCGCCTTCCAACCGCGCGGCGCTTCCGATCGTCACGTGATAGACCGGCACGCCGGCGTCGGAGCAGACGAAGCGGTCCTCGTCCTCCGCTTTCTGCGCGCTGGTCAGCATCATGCGCAGCACCTTGCGTGCGCCGTCCTGCGTCTCGGAATCCAGCGCGCGGCGCAGCCCGTCCTTGGTATCGGCCGGCACGGCGCGCAGCGACCAATCGTACAGATCGGCCGACAACGCCTTCACCGCGTCATAGGTGATGGGCATGCCCTGGTCGTTCCCTACCCCTGCGGGCGGGGGGCTGGACGCCGCCGCCTGCGCCCTTAAAGTCATACAACTGACCTAACGACACAAGAGGGAGGGCGCGAGCGCGCCGCAAGTCCATGATGAAGCTGCACTGGTCGCCGCGCTCCCCCTTCGTGCGCAAGGTCATGGTCGCCGCGCATGAGCTCGGTCTCGCTGATCGCATCCAGACGACGCGCACGCTCGTCGGCGCCGCGATCGTCGCGCCCGCGCTGCTGCCGGACAATCCGCTGAACAAGATCCCGACCCTGGTGCTCGAGGACGGGACGGTGCTCTACGACAGCTACGTCATCATCGAATATCTCGACAGCCTTGCCGGCAGCCGCCTGATCCCGCGGGAAGGCCGGGCGCGCTTCACGGAGCTGCGCCGCCACGCACTCGGCAACGGCTTCCTCGACATGCTGATCCTCTATCGGATGGAGCGGGAACGCACTCCACCATCGCGGCCGCTGATGGATGCCTTCGCCACCAAGTTCGATTCAACCCTCGCCGCGATCGATGCCGAGATCGGGGCGATCAATGCCGATCCGCCTGGCATCGCGCAGATCGCGCTCGCCATCGCCGGCGACTACATGGACTTCCGCTTCGCCGATCTCGGCTGGCGCGATCGCGCGCCGCGTTACGCCGCCTGGCAGGCGCGGTTCCGCGAACGCCCGTCGATGGTCGCGACGCCGGTGGTCGACGGCTGACCATGGCTGGCCCCCTGTCGCATCTGCGCGTGCTCGATCTCGGCCGCATCATGGCGGCACCCTGGGCGACGCAGATCCTTGCCGATCTCGGCGCCGAGGTGATCAAGATCGAACGCCCCGGTGCGGGTGACGACACGCGCGGCTGGGGCCCACCCTTCCTGAAGGACCAGGACGGCAACGCCACGAAGGATGCCGGCTACTTCCTGTCGGTAAATCGTGGCAAGCGCTCGGTTACGCTGGACATCACGAAACCGGCCGGCCAGGCGATCGCGAAGCGCCTCGCACAGGATTGCGATATCGTCATCGAGAACTTCAAGGTCGGCGCGCTGGCGCGCTATGGCCTGGATGCGGCATCGCTGCGGACGCTGAAGCCGTCGCTGATCTATTGCTCGGTGACTGGCTTCGGCCAGGATGGGCCGCGCGCCGAACAGGCCGCCTACGACTTCATGATCCAGGCCATGTGCGGGCTGATGAGCGTCACGGGTGAGGCCGATGGCGCGCCGCAGAAGGTCGGTGTCCCGATCATCGACCTGATGACGGGGATGTACGCCGCCGTCGCGGTGCTCGCGGCGGTCGCGCGACGCGCCGAGACGGGGCAGGGCGAGACCATCGACCTCGCCATGCTCGATGTCGGCACCGGCATCCTGGCGAACCAGGCGATGAACTACCTGGTCGGCGGCCGCGTGCCGCACCGCGCCGGCAACCGACATCCCAACATCCAGCCACAGGATGTCTTCCCGGCGAAGGATGGGGAGATCGTTCTCGCCGTTGGCAATGACGGACAGTTCGCCAAGCTCTGCGCGGCGATCGACCGGCCGGACTGGGCCGCCGATCCGCGCTTCACGCGTAACGCCGATCGGGTGCGGCACAATGCCGAGCTGACGCCGCGGCTCGCCGCCCGTTTCTGCGACTTCACGCGGGTGGAGCTGACCGCGCGGCTCGACGCCGTGGGAGTGCCGTGCGGCCCGATCAACACCGTGCCCGACGTCTTCGCTGACCCGCAGGTGGTCCATCGCGGCCTGCTGCGCCGCCTGCCGCACCCGGCCGGCGAGGTTCCCATGGTTGCCGGCCCGATCCGCATGGCCGAAGCGGGCATGCGCGGCGACGGCGTGCCGCCGCTGCTTGGGCAGGATACGGATGCCGTTCTCGAATCAATCGGCGTCGGTGCAGCCGAACGCGCGGCGCTCGCTGCGGATGGAGTGATCTGACATGTCCCGCATCCCCCTGCCCGCGACGCGGGACGACTTGGTGGACGATGCCCAGCGCAGCGTCTGGGACAGCGTCGTCTCCGGCCCGCGCGGGCGTGTCATCGGCCCGCTGCGCGCGGCGATCCATGCGCCCGACCTCGCCCGGGCCTGGTCGTCCCTGGGAGAATCGCTGCGCTTCGGCACTTCGCTCGGCAAGCGGCTTTCCGAACTTGCCATCATCGTGACCGGGCGGCGCTGGTCTGCCCAGGTCGAATGGTTCGTCCATGCCCAGGCGGCCGCCGATGCCGGTCTGGAACCCGAGATCATTGCGGCCATCCGCGACGGTCGCCCGCCGCAATTCACGCAGGCCGGGGATGCGCTGATCTACGACTACGCCCGCCTGCTGCTGCGCGACGGCACCATGCCTCCGGCGCTGCATGCGCGCGTGACGGAACGCTTCGGCGTCAAGGGTGTCGTCGAGCTGACCGCCCTGGTCGGCTACTATTCGATGGTGGCGATGACGCTGAATGCGCATGACGTCCCGCTGCCCGACAATGCGGCCCCGCCATTGGCCGCACCGTCGCAGGGATTGTTCGACCAGCCGCCGCCGGGGTAGCGGCAGAACCAACGAGAACGGGAGGAAGCAAGCATGATCCGCAGAAGGACCGCATTGACCGCCCTGGCGCTGCCGGCGCTGGTCGGCCGCGCCCAGGCGCAGGCCTTCCCCGACCAGCCGGTGCGGCTGATCGTGCCCTTTGCAGCCGGCGGTCCCGCCGATCTGATCGCGCGCACCATCGGCCGCGTCATGGGCGAACGGCTCGGCAAGCCCGTGGTGGTGGAAGCGCGAGCCGGCGCCGGGGGACTGATCGGCGTCGACTATGTCGCCAAGGCGCGGCCGGATGGCCATACGCTGGTGCTGGCGAGCAGCGGCGGCATGGTGATCCTGCCGCATCTGCAGCCCAACATGCCCTACGACCCGCGCACCGATCTCTCGCCCATCACGCAGGTGCTGGCGGTGCCGCAGATCGTCTCCATCGCGCCGGGCCTCGGGCCGCGCAACCTCGCGGAACTCGTCGCCCTGGCGAAGGCGCGTCCGGGGCAGCTCGCCTATGGATCGGCCGGTATCGGTTCCTCACTGCATCTTGCCGGGGAGCTGTTCAAGCTGCGCGCCGGCATCGACATCACGCACATCCCGTTCCGCGGCGCCGCGCCGGCGGTGACGGAACTGCTTGCCGGACGCATCCAGATCCTCGCCGCGGATGTGCCGGCACTGCTTGGCCAGGTGCGCTCGGGTGCCTTGCCCGCGCTTGCCATCACCGCGCCGCAGCGCCTGCCCATCCTGCCCGATGTGCCGACCGCCGAGGAAGCCGGCGTCCCCGGCTTCATCAGCGAGACCTGGTACGGCGTGCTCGGTCCGGCGGGCCTGCCGGCGGATCGCGTCAACATCCTGCACGCCGCGGCGAAGGCGGCGCTGGAGGATGCGGAGACGCGGCGCGTGCTGCTGGACCAGGGCGGCCGCGTCGTCGCGAGCAACCCCGACGAATTCGCCTCCTTCATCCGCTCCGCCTACACCTCCTGGGGCGAGGTGGTGCGCGCGACCGGCATGCGGCTGGAGTAGCGCGATGCATCGTCGTTCCCTCCTCGCCGCGCCTGTCCTGCTCGCCGCACCGGCGACGCAGGCGCAGGCCTGGCAACCGCCACGCCCGATGCGCATCATGGTGCCGCTCGCACCTGGTGGCACCGCCGACACCATCGCGCGCATCATCGCCGACCCGATGGCGGCGATCCTCGGCCAGCCGATGCTGGTCGAGAACCGCCCCGGCGGAACCGGTTCCGTCGCCGCCATCGCGGTGGCGCGCGGGCCGGCGGACGGGCTGACGTTGCTCTACTGCTCGCCGTCGATCCAGATCCTCAACCCGCTGATGATGCGCAACATCCCCTATGACGCGATGGCGGACTTCACGCCCGTTGTCGCGTTGATGCGCGCACCGAAGGTGTTGGTGGTGCGACCGGACTTCCCCGCGCGCAGCGTGGAGGAACTGATCGCGCTCGCCCGCTCGCGGCCGGGTGGCCTCACCTATGCCAGCGCGGGCATCGGATCCTCGGCGCATCTTGCCGGCGCGCTGTTCGCGCAGATGGCGGGGATCGAGATGCTGCACATCCCCTATCGCGGCACCTCGCCCGGCGTGCAGGACCTCATCGGCGGTCGCGTGGACATGATCCTCGACACCGCCGCCGCGCTACTGCCGCTGGTACGGGAAGGGCGGCTGCGCGCGCTCGCCGTCAGCACGCGCGAACCGGCCGAGGGCGCGCCGGAGTTGCCGCCCATCGCCGCCACGCTGCCCGGCTTCTACGATGCCTCCTTCAACTACCTGATCGCCGCCGCGCGCACGCCGCCCGAGGCGATCGCCGCCATCAACGCCGCGGCCAACCGCGTGCTTGCCGAACCCACAGTGCGCGCCCGCTTCGCCAGCCTCGGCGCCGAGCCGCTGGGCGGCACGCCGCAGGACCTCGCCACCGCCGTGCGGGACGAAATCGCCCGCTGGCGCGGTGTCATCGCAGCCCAGGGAATTACCATCGAATGAGACTGTCCCGCCGCGCCCTGCTCGCAGCACCCGCAGCACTCACCGCGCCGGCGCGGGCGCAATCCTTCCCGACGCGCCCGCTGCGCCTGGTCGTGCCCTTCGCCGCCGGCGGGTCGGCCGATGCCTCCGCACGGATGCTCGCCGATCCGCTCGGTGCGGCGCTGGGCCAGCCGGTCGTGGTGGACAACCGCCCCGGCGGCGGCGCCACGGTCGGTGCCCTGTTCGTCGCGCGCGCCGTGGCGGATGGCCACACGCTGCTCTACGGTACGCCCGGCCCGCAGATCATCAACCCGCATCTGATGCGGTCCCTGCCCTACGACCCGGTGCGCGACCTCGCACCGGTGTCGGGCTACAAGCGCGCGCCGAACCTGCTCGCGGTGAACCCGTCCATGCCGGCGCAGGATGTCGCGGGGTTGATCGCGCTGGCGAAGGCGCAGCCGGGGCGGCTCACCTTCGCGTCGTCCGGCATCGGGTCATCCTCGCACCTGGCCGGCGAGATGCTGAAATTCATGGCGCAGATCGACATCACCCATGTGCCCTATCGCGGCACCGGGCCGGCGACGACGGACCTGATGGCGGGCACGGTCAGCATGGCGCTCGACACGCTGTCGATCCTGCTGCCGCCGGCGCGGGCGGGCAGTCTGCGCGCGCTCGCCGTCACGACGCCGCAGCGTTCGGCGCTGGCGCCCGACCTGCCGGCGTTGGCGGAAACCTTGCCCGGCTTCGATGCCGCGCCGTTCAACTACATCTCCGCGCCGGCCGGCACGCCGGCGCCGGTGATCGTGCGACTCAATGGCGCCATCGTCGCGATCCTGAACGAACCGGCCTATCGCGCGCGGATGGAGGCGCTGGGCGAGGAGGCGACACCTTCGACACCTGAGGAGCTGGCCGCAACCATTGCCGCTGAATCCGCGCGCTGGAAGCAGGTTATCGAAGCCGCAGGGATCCGCGCCGAATGACCGAATCCATCCTGCTGCTCTCCGCCATCCCGGCGGATCTCCGCGCCGCGCTGGCGGAACGCTTCACGCTCGTCGAGGACAAGCCCGCCGAGGGTCCGCGCAGCGGCTTCCGCATTGCCGTCACCATGGCGCTCCACGGTGCATCCGAGGCGCATTTCGCCCGGCTGCCCGACCTGCGACTGGTGGTCAGCCAGGGCGCCGGCCTCGAGCGTGTCGACCTGCCAGCCGCTGCGCGGCGGGGCATCGCCGTCGCCTACACGCCCGACGTGATGACGGAGGATGTGGCCGATGCGGCCATCGGCCTGATGTATGCCGCAGCGCGCCGCGTCGCCGAGGCCGACCGCTTTGTGCGTGCCGGGCGCTGGATGACGGAACGCATGGGCCTCGGCATCAGTCTGCATCGCAAGGCGGCGGGCATCGTTGGACTGGGCAAGATTGGCCAGGCTATCGCGCGGCGTTGTGCCGGGCTCGGCATGGATGTCGCCTGGACGGGACCGCGGGCGAAGCCGGACCAGCCCTGGCCCTTCCTCCCCGATATCCGCGCGCTGGCCGAGCGCTCCGACGTGCTGATCCTCGCCATGCCGGGCGGCGGCGAGACAGATCGCATCGTCGATGCGGCTGTGCTGGACGCACTCGGCCCGCGCGGCGTGTTGGTGAACATCGCGCGCGGGTCCGTGGTGGATGAAGCGGCGCTGCTTGATGCGCTGGAACGGCGCGCGGTCGCCGCGGCCGGGCTCGATGTCTTCGCGCGCGAACCGGCGCTTGATGCGCGCTTCCTCGCGCTCGACAACGTCGTGCTGGCGCCGCATTCCGCGTCCCTGACCATCGAGACGCGGGCCGCGCTCATCGCGCGCATCCTGTCGGATATCGAGGCCTTCCGGGGCGGCCAGCCATTCCTGGACGCCGCCGCCGGCGCCGTGTAGCGACCGCCCATGCCCCCTGCCGCCCCGGCGCCGCGCGCCGCCATCGACCTGAACCGGAGCAACGTCGCGCGCTACATCCAGCTCGCGACGCTGTTCCGGCGCAGGATCGAGCAGGGGGCTTGGCGGCTCGACCAGCGCATCCCCACGGTGGACGAATTGGCGGCGGAATGCGGCGTGGCGCGCGCGACGATCCGCCAGGCGCTGGACCTGCTGGAACATGACGGGCTGATCGAGCGCTTCCGCGCCAAGGGTACCTTCGTGCGCGGCGCGCCCACCGCGAACCGGCTGTGGTGCGACGTGGAGACCGACTGGTCCGGCCTGCTGCGGTCACGCGAGGGCGCGGAGATCGAGATCCTCGGTGACATTCCGGGCCTCTCCCCGGCCGCGCTGCCGGCGGTGGATATCGGCCGTCCCGGGCCGCTCTACCGCCATATCCGCCGGCGCCACTGGCGCGACGGGCAGCCCTTCCTGCTGGCGGATGTCTATCTGAACGAACGCCTGTCCCCGAAGGTGACGGAGGATGCGCTACGCAGCCGCACGGCGCTGAAACTGGTCGCCGGCATTCCCGGCGTGCGCATTGCCGATGCACGCCAGTCGCTGACGATCGGCACCGCCGATGTGGAGACGGCCGCCGCGCTGCATCTGCCATTGAACGCGCCCGTCGCCCTGGTGCGCCGTGCGGCCGTCGATCCGCGCGGCGTGCTCCTGATGGTCGCTGATGGGATCTATCGCGGCGACGTGGTGCGAATCGATATCAAGCTGCGGTGAAAAGGCTTGGAGGGGCTTTGCCCCTCCAAGCCACCCCACCAAAGTGCAGTGCACTTTGGAATGCCGGTTTCTGGTGCCGCACGGGGCCAGCGTCACTCCTTCCACAGATCGCGCGCATAGGCGATCAGCGCCGTCGCCACCGCTTGCGGCTGTTCCGGCAGCAATGCGTGCCCGGCGCGTTCTACCACGACTCGCCGCGCCATCGGACCCAGCGCGGCCTTGAGCTCCGCCTCGCTCGGCGGCGCGGCGATCGCGTCCTCAGCCGCGGCCAGATAGAGCAGCGGCTTGCGGTCCGCGACGCGCAGCCAGGATTTGTCGGCGGTCGCCTCGCGGGCGCGACGCTGGGCGCGCGCCACCTCGGTATGCCATCCAGGGAGCCAGACGCTCGCATCATTGCCCGGCGCGAAGTAGCCGCGCCGCAGATGCCCCAGCCGCACATCGTCGGGCAGCGAGGTGTCGAAGCTGCCGGCGATGGCGGCGCTGATCTCCGGATCGACCGTGGTGCCGGTGACGGCGGCGAGCATTGCCACCCCTTCCACCAGGTCAGGCCGCAGATGCGCGGTGATGCGCGCGATCCAGTTGCCCGCTGCGTGGCCGGCGACGAGCGCGGTGCGCACCCCGTCAGCCTCCATCGCCGCGATCACATCGCGCGTCATGTCGAACAGCGTCGCGCCTTCGCGCAGCGGCGCGGAATGACCGATGCCGCGCGGCTCGGGGCGGATCAGCCGCAGTCCCGCGGCGAGCAGCATCGGCGCGATGCCGTCGAAATCCTCCTGCCCTCGCCCCAGGGACGGCAGCAGCACCACGGGATGCCCCGCGCCCTCCAGGAAGACTTCGAGCGGTCCCGAGGGCAGATCGAGCAGGCGTGTCGTCATTGGCGTTCCTCCATTCGCCGCAGTGAACACGGCGCGGCGGTCTGGCGCTACGACCTAACCGGCAGTTTGATTGCCAGGCATGGCGCGCGGGGCCGATCAGATGCCGCTCGGCGTATGGATCGGGCTGCCGTCGAAGAAGCGCTTCAGCGTGAAGGGCGCGGCATCGACCACTGGCGGCGCGCCGGTCGCGAGGTCCGCCGCCAGCCGCCCCGCGCCGAGGCCGATGCCGAAGCCGTGCCCGCTGAATCCCGCGGCGACGACAACGCCAAGCAGCGCCTCGACCGGGGAGATCACGGGCACCGCATCCGGCGTGGAATCGATCCACCCCGCCCAGATGCGCGCGGCGCGGATGCCGGCGAGATCGGGATAGGCGGCGACGATCTCGCGCAGCGCGGGTTCGACGATGCTGGCCTTGGGCTTCGGGTCCAGCGCGCGGATGCGCTCGAAGACGGTCGGGCTGTCGAAGGTCCAGCGCCCATGCCAGGCATCGGGGCCCTCGAAGAAGGATCGACCGAAGCGCAGCTCCACCATCTTCCAGTTCTTCCGCAGGCTCGGCAGGAACTGGCGGGCATAGCGGATGCCGGCGGGTGTCAGCTCCAGCCGGCCACGCGCGCGGGCGGCGACGATGTAGCCGCCATCGAGCCGCGGAGTGAGGATGAAGTCGGGCGTGAACAACCCGCTCGGCGACACCTGCTTCGCCGGCGTCGTCGCGAACACGGTCGAATGCACGGAGGATTGCGGCATGTCGGCGCCGTGCCGGCGCAACAACATCGAGGCCCAGGCCCCGGCTGCCAGGATCACGGTATTGGTGCGGATCAGCCCCTTCTCGGTGAAGACGCCGGATGCGCGGCCGCCGGTCATGTCCAGCCCGCGCACCGCGCAGTTCTGGTGCAGCGTCACGCCCAGCGCGCGGGCAGCCTTCGCCAGTGCGGGCGCGGCCATGCCGGGTTCCGCCCGCCCGTCCTGCGGCGAGACGACGCCGCCGATCCAGTCCTGTTCGTTGCCCGGGGTCAGGCGCTTCGCCTCGGCGCCATCGATGATGCGCACCGGCACCTGATAGTCCCGCGCCATCTCCGCCCAGGCCTGCCAGCCGGCCAACTGCTGCGGGTCCTTGGTGACATAGACGAGGCCGTTGCGACGGAAGCCCATATCGGCGCCGATCTCGGCGGGCAGGCGATCCCACAGCGCCTGGCTGTGCTGCATCAGCGGGATCTCGCGCTCATCGCGATTGAGCAGCCGGCACCAGCCCCAGTTGCGGCTGGATTGTTCGCCCGCGACCACGCCCTTCTCCAGCAGCGCGACGGAATGCCCGGCCTTGGCGAGCGCATAGGCGGCGGCGACGCCGATGATGCCGGCGCCGATCACCACGACGTCGGCGGTCTTGGGCAGCGCCGCATCGCCTTCGACCATGTCGAGCAGCCGCGTCGCGTGCATCGGATGGTCTGTCATGCGTGCTGTCTTCGCCGCGGCGCGCGGGACTGTCCAGGCCTCACGCAGCGTCTTGCGCGGATCCGCAACGAGGAGAACCATATTGCCATGTCGGTCCCGCCAACGGGGCTGCGGTCGCAGCACCTGCGCGCGGCACGCAGCATGCATTCACCGCGCCTGCCGGGGTGCACTCCCGCACCTGCCCGTCATCGCTCCACAGATCCGCCGCGCTGCGAGGAGACCACGCCATGACAAGCCTGCATCGTCGAACCCTGATCGCCATTGGCCTCGTGGCGCCCGCGCTGCGCGCCGCGCAGGCACAGGCGCCCTGGCCGACGCGGCCGGTGACGCTGGTCAATCCGTGGCCGGCGGGTGGTTCCTCCGACACCATGACGCGGCTTTTCGCGCAGCGCCTGACGCAGGTGTTCGGCCAGCAATTCGTCGTAGAGAACCGTGCCGGCGCATCCGGTACCATCGGCCACAACTACGTCTCGCAGCAGCGCCCCGACGGCTATGTGCTCCTGTCGGCGACGAACAGTACCTATGCCATCGCGCCGCACCTGATCGCGCCCCTGCCCTATGACAATCGCGCGGCCTTCACCGGCGTCAGCCTGATGGCGCGGACCGCGCAATCGGTCTGCGTGCATCCTTCGGTGCCAGTCACGACGATCCAGGAATTCCTCGCCTATGTCCGCGCGCGGCCAGGCGAGATCAATTTCTCCTCGGCCGGCATTGGTGCGACCAGCCACCTGGCGACCGAGCTGCTGATGGCCGCGGCCGGACTGAACATGGTGCACGTGCCCTATCGCGGCGGCGCGCCATCCGCCCAGGCGGTGCTGGCGGGCGAGACGAAAATGTCCTTCATCGACGCCATCACCGCGCTGCCGCATCGCCAGGCGGGCACGCTGAAGATGCTCGCGGTCAGCACGGCGGCGCGCACGCCGCTCGCGCAGGATGTGCCGACGCTGCAGGAAGCGGGGGTGGCGGGTTTCGAATCCTCGACCGACATGGCGCTGATGGCGCCCGCCAACCTGCCGGAGCCGATCACCGCGCGACTGACCGAGGCGGTGCGCGCCGCGGTCGCCGATCCCGCCTTCCGCCAGCAGATCATCGCCCAGGGTGCCGATCCGGTGGGCGGCACGCCGGTGGAATTCGCGACCTACTGGACGCGGGAAAGCGAGAAGTGGGGCAACCTCATCCGCAGCCGCAACATACGCATGCCGACGTAGTTTTTTGCCCTCAGACGGCGGGCGCCGCGCATCCGCGCGGCTTGCCTTCGCGCCATGCACTGTCGCGTTGGCGGCAGCGAGCGGTCTGGGCGCGGTCGCGCTGTGCGCTCCTGGCCCGATGCGTGGCATCGGGCCCTTTGCCGGTGGTCAGCGGGCTGGGGCGGCGCTGCCCATGCCGGCGGGCGGGACGGTGCGCGCCACGGAGGGGCGCGCCTGCGCGCGGTCGAACAGTGCGCCGAGTGCGGGTCGGCCGTTCCGCCAGTCGAAGCCGGTGTGGCGCCGCTCGCAATATCCGAGCACCGAGACCAGCGCGAGCCAGGCGGCATCCCGCGCCGCGAAGCCGCCGGCGGCCACGTCGCGTTCCAGCGCATCGGCCACGCGCGCAGCACGCCGCGCCTCCAGCGCGATGACCCCGGGGGACCGTTCATGCTCGGGGCGGCGCAACTCGCGGTTCCAGACGGCGATGCCATCCAGCATGCCCAGCACGCGGCCGTAGGCGGCCAGGACATGTGGTTCCTTCGGGCCCGGCAGCATGCGCCGCGCCGGTTCGACCAGGCTGTCCAGCATCATCAGCACCGCCGTCGTCTCAGTGATGGCGGTGCCGTCATCCAGCACCAGCGTCGGCACGCGCCCGACCGGATTGAACGGCAGCAGCACCGAGGCCGGGTCGCGCAGCGCCGCTTCCTCGACCGCGACGCGGTCCTCGAGGCCGAGTTCGATCACCGCCATCCGGGCGATGCGGGCATAGGGCGAGCCGGGGGAATGGAACAGGCGCATGGTCGGCACGCTACCACCCCCTGTTGACGCCGCCAGCCCGCCGCGCGAAGCGGAATGCATGACCGACGCCCCTACCCCTGCCCTCTTCGACCCTGCCGCCGCCGGCTGGAAACAGTTTCGTTGGCATGAGGACGGCTTCCCCACCCTGGTCGGCCCCTTCTGGTCGAAACGGGAGAGTGGCGGCTGGGCCTACGGCCTGCTCGCCGAGCAGAGGCACGGCAACGCCCACGGCATCGTCCATGGCGGCATGCTGGTCACCTTCCTCGACCAGATCCTGGGTGCGACGAGCTGGGAGGCAGCGAGCCGCGACCCGGTGGTGACCATCCAGCTCAACACGCATTTCGTCTCCGCCGCCAAGGCCGGGGATTTCATGGAAGCCCGCGGGGAGGCGGTGCGCGCGACGAAGTCCGTGATCTTTGTGCGTGGGCAGATCACCGTCGGCGATCGCATCGTCGCGACCGCTGACGGGGTGTGGAAGCGGCTGGGCGCGCGCTGACGGCTTCGCTACCCTGCCGGGCAAGGAACCGGTAGGGAGGAAGCGCCAATGCGCAGTGCCGTCATCGTTTCGACTGCCCGCACGCCGATCGGGCGTGCCTATCGCGGCGCCTTCAACGACACCAACGCGCAGACGCTGGGCGGGCATGCCGTCAGGGCCGCGGTGGCGCGCGCCGGGCTCGACCCCGCGCAGGTCGAGGATGTGATCATGGGTGCCGCCCTGCAGCAGGGCTGCCAGGGATCGAATGTCGGGCGGCAGGTCGCGCTTGCCGCCGGGCTGCCGGATACGGTGCCGGGCATGTCGCTCGACCGGCAGTGCTCGTCCGGGCTCATGGCCATCGCCACCGCGGCGAAGCAGATCCTGCATGACGGGATGCAGGTGGCCGTGGGCGGTGGGCTGGAATCCATTTCCCTGGTGCAGAACGACAAGGCGAACTGGTTCCGCCGCGCAGACCCCGCGCTGATGGAACATGTCCCGGCGTTGTACATGTCGATGCTGGAGACAGCGGAGATCGTTGCCGACCGCTATGGCATCGCGCGGGAGGCCCAGGACGAATACGCCCTGCGCAGCCAGCAGCGCACCGCCGCCGGCCAGCAGCGCGGCGCCTTCGATGATGAGATCGTGCCGCTGCCCTCCGTCATGAAGGTGGCGAACCGGGAGACCGGCGAGGTCCGCGACGTGCCGACCACGCTGGCACGCGACGAAGGCAACCGCGCCGACACGACACTGGACGGGCTGCAGATGCTGAAGCCGGTGTTCAAGGACGGCATGGTCGTGAAGGAAGGCCGCTTCATCACCGCGGGCAATGCGAGCCAGTTGTCCGACGGCGCTTCGGCCGCCGTGCTGATGGAAGAAGCCGAGGCGTCACGCCGCGGGCTGCACCCGCTCGGCATCTATCGCGGCATGGCAGTGGCCGGCTGTGATCCGGGGGAGATGGGGATCGGGCCCGTCTTCGCCGTACCGAGACTGCTGCAGCAGCACGGGCTGAAGATGGACGATATCGGGTTGTGGGAGTTGAACGAGGCCTTCGCCTGCCAGGTGCTCTATTGCCGCGACCGGCTCGGCATTCCCGATGACCGGTTGAATGTAGATGGCGGAGCGATTTCCATCGGCCATCCCTACGGCATGTCGGGCGCGCGCATGGCCGGACATGCGCTCATCGAGGGCAAGCGCCGTGGCGCGAAATTCGTCGTGGTGACGATGTGCGTCGGCGGCGGGCAGGGTGCCGCCGGGCTGTTCGAGGTCGCATGAAGGTTGGGGGGAGATGAACTCCCCCCAAACCCCCTGACTATTGGCGCCGGCCGCCGCCGTCAGTCTCCAACAGACAGAAAAAGGAGGGGGATCGGGGGAGTTCTCTCCCCCGGCCTTTCCGTCAGTAGCGGTACTGCTCGGCCTTGAACGGGCCCTGCGGCGACACGCCGATGTAGTCCGCCTGCTGCTTCGACATCTTGGTCAGCGTTGCGCCGACCTTGGCGAGGTGCAGCGAGGCCACCTTCTCATCGAGGTGCTTGGGCAGCACGTAGACCTTCTTCTCGTACTTGCCCGGGTTGGTCCAAAGCTCGATCTGCGCCAGCGTCTGGTTGGTGAAGGACGCGGACATGACGAAGGACGGGTGGCCCGTGGCGTTGCCGAGGTTCACCAGGCGCCCTTCGGACAGCAGGATCATGCGCTTGCCGTCGGGGAACTCGATCTCGTCCACCTGCGGCTTCACATTGTCCCACTTGAAGTTGCGCAAGCCGGCGACCTGGATCTCGCTGTCGAAGTGGCCGATGTTGCAGACGATGGCGCGGTGCTTCATCGCGCGCATGTGGTCCACGGTGATGACATCGACATTGCCGGTGGCGGTGACGAAGATGTCGGCCTGCGGGGCGGCCTGCTCCATCGTGACGACCTCATAGCCTTCCATCGCGGCCTGCAGCGCGCAGATCGGATCGACCTCGCTGACCATGACGCGGCAGCCGGCGTTGCGCAGGGACGCGGCAGAACCCTTGCCCACATCGCCGAAGCCGCAGACCATAGCGACCTTGCCGGCCATCATCACGTCGGTGCCGCGGCGGATCGCGTCCACCAGCGATTCACGGCAGCCATACAGGTTGTCGAACTTCGACTTGGTGACGCTGTCGTTCACGTTGATGGCGGGGAACAGCAGCTTGCCTTCCTTCGCCATGGTGTAGAGGCGATGCACGCCGGTCGTCGTTTCCTCCGACACGCCCTTGATGGCGGCGGCGAGCTTCGCGAACCAGCCCGGCTTGGTCTTCAGGCAGTCCTTGATGAGCGCGAAGAAGACCGTCTCTTCCTCATTCGTCGCCTTGTCGAGGAAGGCGGTGTCGCCCTGTTCGGCGCGCAGGCCGTAGTGGACCAGCAGCGTCATGTCGCCGCCATCGTCCAGCAGCACGTTCGGCGTGCCGCCATCGCCCCATTCCAGGGTGCGCTTCACATACTGCCAGTATTCCTCAAGCGTCTCCCCCTTCACGGCGAAGACCGGCGTGCCGGTCGCCGCGATCGCGGCGGCGGCGTGGTCCTGGGTCGAGAAGATGTTGCAGGACGACCAGCGGACGTCGGCGCCGAGCGCCTTCAGCGTCTCGATCAGCACGGCGGTCTGGATCGTCATGTGCAGGCAGCCGGCGACGCGCGCGCCCTTCAGCACCTGCTGCTTGCCGTATTCGGCCCGCGTCGCCATCAGGCCGGGCATCTCGTCCTCGGCCATCGAGATCTCCTTCCGGCCCCAGCTGGCCAGGGACAGATCCTTCACGACGAAATCGGTGGCTGCGGACATGCGCTCTCTCTTTCTCACCCAGGGGATGGCGGGC
This sequence comes from Roseomonas sp. SRI_022, assembly GCF_057586215.1. Lineage (NCBI taxonomy): Bacteria > Pseudomonadati > Pseudomonadota > Alphaproteobacteria > Acetobacterales > Roseomonadaceae > Roseomonas > Roseomonas sp. SRI_022. The sequence goes on along the minus strand of NZ_JBYCZL010000021.1, from coordinate 33,019 downwards.
CGGTAGCACGCCCGGCCGGAGGAGGCCAGAGAGCACGATCACTTATAAGGATATCTTTATGTGAATTCCGACGACGATGCCCGTAGCCCGTCAGTCCACCTGATCCTGCGGGTCCTCGGCGGCAGTGCCGTCCTCGGCGGTGCGGCGGCTTTCGGCCTTCACCGGGGCGAACTGGGCGCCGCGGTCGTTGCTCAGTCCCATCCCGTTTGGCGCTTCCGCCGCGGCGGAAAGCGGCGCGAGCCAGATGGCGAAAAGTCCCGTGACGGTGGCGCGTCGAATGTGGCGCATCGGGTCTGCCTTCCCTCGTCCCATGCGCAAAGCCTCGGGGCCGCAAGGGGCGGTGAGGGGGCGCAACCAAGGCAGGATGAAGGCGTTGCGTTACGCCGTTGTTGCGGGGCGTGAGGATCGCGCGGTTTTTACGCGCGCTCCGTGACCCCTTCCGCGAAGCCCGCCACGAGCTCGCGAATGCGTGCCGGGTCCGATTGTTCCATCACGCGCCGCGCGAAGCGCGCGCAGTCGCCGATGTCGAGCGCCCGCACCGCCTGCTTCACCCGCGGCAGCGCCGAGGCATTCATCGAGAAAGTCCTTACGCCCAGCCCGAGCAGCAATGGCGTGAGCTGCGGATTGCCCGCCATCTCCCCGCAGACCGACACCGGCATGCGCAGTCGCAGCGCGGCCTCAGTGGCGAATTGCACCAGCCGCAGCACCGCCGGGTGCAGCGGGTCGTACAGATGCGACACCTCCGCCTCCGACCGGTCCACCGCCAGGGTGTACATGGCGAGGTCGTTGGTCCCGATGGCGAAGAAATCGGCCTCGAGTGCGATGGCGTCGGCGGCGAGCGCCGCGCCAGGTGTCTCGATCATCACGCCGAGCGGCGGAAGCTTCTCCGGCAGCTTCTCCCCGCGCCGGCGCAGGCGCTTGGCGACGCGCTCGTAGATGTCGCGCGCCTGACGCACTTCCTCGGGCACCGTGACCATGGGCAGCAGCAGGCGTACATGGCCGTCGCCATGCGCGGCGGCGACGCGCAGCACGGCGGCGAACTGCACTTCCAGCAATTCCGGGCGCTTGAGCAGCATGCGCAGCCCCCGCAGCCCGAGCGCCGGATTGGCCCCCGCATGGGCCGGCGCGACGCCGGAGGCCAGCGCCTCCATGTCCTTCTCGCCGCCCCAGTCGAGCACGCGGATGGTCACCGGCTGGCCTTCCATGGCGCTGACGACCTGGGTGTAGGCCTCGACCTGCGCATCCTCGTCGGGCAGGTCGTCCCGGTTCATGAACAGGAACTCGGTGCGCAGCAGGCCGATGCCCATGGCACCCGCCTGGGCGATCAGCGGCAATTCCTGCGGAATCTCGAGATTGGCCTGCAATTCGACCATCTCGCCATCGGTGGTCTCGGCGGGCAGACGGCGCAGCTTGGACAGCTTCGCGCGTTCCTTGGCGAAGGCCGCCAGCCGGTCCTTCGCCGTCGCGAGCGTCGCCGCGGAGGGATGCAGCGAGACCAGCCCTTTCGTGCCGTCCAGCACAGCCTGGTCGCCGCGCTGCGCCGCCTCGGTCAGCCCGTGAGCGCCGAGCACGGCGGGGATGCCGAGGGCGCGCAGCATGATCGCGGTATGGCCATCCGCCCCGCCTTCCTCGGTCGCCACGCCGGCGACGCGGGACGGGTCGAGCAGCGCGGCGTCGGCCGGCGTCAGTTCCTCCGAGACGAGGATGCAACCCTCCGGCAGGTCCTTGAAGCTGCGGAAGGGGGTGGAGGTCAGGTTGCGGATCAACCGGCGGCCGATGTCGCGGATCTCATTGGCGCGGCGCGCGAGGCCGGCCTTGTCGTCATCCTTGGCGGCGAGGATGACGGCGCGGATCTCCTCCGCCTCCTCCAGCACCGCGGTCTCGGCACCCAGCAGCTCGGCCTCGATGCGCTTGCGGGCGCCGCGGACCAACCGCGAATTGCCGAGCATCATCAGATGCGCGTCGAGCAGCGGCTCGAGCTCCTCCTGCGCTTCCTCGGGCAACACGCCGATGCGGGTCTTGAGCTTGGCGACCTGCTTGCGGGAGAAGGCGATGGCCGCGGCGAGCTTCTGCTTCTCGTCATCGACGGCATCAGCGGCGATGGTCCGCCGCATCACCTCGGTCGGCGGTTCGGAGGTGTCATAGACCGGGCCGATCGCCACGCCGTGCGACACCGCGATACCCGGGACCAGGACCTCGGACTTCTTTGCCTTCGTCTTCGCCTTGGATGTGTCAGTCTTCATGGAAGCCGGCCTCGACCAGGCCGGCGACCGCCTCGAGCGCCTCCTTGGCGTCCCAGCCCTCGGCCTCGATCATAACCTCGGCACCCTGGCCCGCGCCCAGCATCATCAGCCCCATGATGGAGCAGGCCGGCACGGTTTCGCCGTTGCGCACGACATTCACGCAGGCGGAGAAGCGTTCGGCCATGGACACCAGCTTGGCCGCGGCACGCGCATGCAGGCCGCGGCTGTTGGGGATGACAACGCTTCGCCGCAGAACCATGCCCGAATCCCCCGGATCGCAACCGCATGGACCGCCGCCCGCGGCGGTGTCGGTCGCCACGCGCGCGCCGGGCTCATCGGGCCATTCGTTCACGCGCCGCTCCTCCTGGCCTGGACCGCCGGCGCGGCTGGCGCGCCGGCCGCCACCTCGCGGCCGCTGGCAATGTATTTCCGCCCCGCCGCCTTGGCGTGGTCCACGGCTTCGGCGAGTGGCTCGGTGCCGCGCACCTTCGCGAGCTTGACCAGCAGCGGCAGGTTGACGCCCGCCAGCACCTCGACCGGCCGGTCGGAGCCGGCGATCTGCATGGCGAGGTTCGACGGCGTGCCGCCGAACATGTCGGTCAGCACGACCACGCCATCGCCTTGGTCCACCGCGTCGATCGACGCGCGGATGTCGGCGCGGGTGTGCTCCATGTCGTCATCGGGGCCGATGCAGACGGTTGCGACCCCCTGCTGCGGCCCGACCACATGTTCCATGGCGTGCCGCAGTTCCTCGGCCAAGCGGCCGTGTGTGACCAGAACCATTCCGATCATGATACCTGTGTCAGGGCCTCCCGCCCCGCTAAGCGGCCTGCGTCGGCGTCGCGCGCTCCGAAGGATGCCGTCGTGGTCTCGCCACGACCGGTCCCCAGCGCCGCGCCGGCCGAAAGTTCCCGGTGGTGAAGTTCCACCCGCCAGCCGCTGGATTGAAGATGGTGTGCCAACCGTTCCGCTGCCAGGACCGAGCGGTGTTTCCCGCCGGTGCACCCGAGCGCAATCGTCAGATACTTCTTCCCCTCCTGGGCATAGCGGGGCAAGAGCGGCCGCATCATATCCGTCATGCACCGCCAGAAGGGGGCGAAGTCCGGGTCGGCCTCGATATAGGCCGCCACCGCCGGATCGCGGCCAGTCAACGGCCGCAGCGCGTCCACATAGTGCGGATTGCGCAGGAAGCGCAGGTCGAACACCAGATCGGCCTCGCGCGGCAGGCCCTTGGGGAAGGCGAAGGACAGGACGGAAACCCCCATCCCCGGTGCGCCTTCGGTGCCGAAGCGGCGTTCGACCATCCGCCGCAACTCGGGCAGCGGCAGGTCGGAGGTATCGACGACCATCTCCGCCGTCTCCCGCAGGGGGGCCAGCAGCGCCGCCTCCCGCGCGATGCCCTCGGCGACGGAATGGCCGAGCGGCCCGCCCGGGGCCAACGGATGCCGCCGCCGGGTCTCGGTGAAGCGGCGCAGCAACACATCCGGTTCCGCCGTGGCGAAGACCACCGTCACGGTGATGTCCGTCCGCTCACGCAGCCGTTCCAGTAGCCGCATCGCCGCCGCCGCGTCGAAATCCCGCGTGCGGCTGTCCACCCCGGCGGCGATCGGCTGCCCGCCATCGGCGACCACGGCCTCGAGCACGCTGAGCGGCGGATTGTCGACGGTCTCGTAGCCGAGATCCTCCAGGACCCGCAGGATCGATGCCTTGCCGGCGCCGGAAAGGCCGGTGACCAGCACGACCTGGCGCCGCGACACTGGCGGGACATCCATCACGCCGCGAAGGCCCCGGCACGTTGCGCGACACGGCCCAGCGCGGCGTCGAGCGCCATCGCCACCTTCTCCGGCGCGGCTGCGTCGAAACCATGCAGCGCGACGCGCGGCACGCCGGCCGGCGCCCAGCGCCCGGGCATCGGCAACCGCGTCACGGCCTCTCGCGCCACCAAATCCACAACGAGCGCCAGTCGAGCCTCTTCGGCCACCGCCATTCCTTCGAAGATGCCAAGGCCGTGCACCTCCAGCATCCCGCGCAAGGCGGGCGGTGCCGAGACCGCGACCCCGTGGATCACCACCTGATCGTCTGCAACCATGACCCAGCCTCGCCCGATCAGCCGCAGCGCAAGGTCCGACTTGCCGGACCCCGGGGGACCCAGCAGCAGCACCGCGGCCGCGTCGCGCGAAACACAGCTTCCGTGAAGCAACATCCCAGCGTGACTATCCGTTCAGTTACCGACAGTGGCAGAAATGGGGCAGCGGGGAAAGCACCACGGTCCCGACGGCCGCCCGACGTTGCCCGCGCGCCACGCCGGTGCCACCCTGCCGGGCATCATGCCCAGCCAGGACGCCATCCGCGCCGCCGCGGACCGCATCGCCCCCCATATCCGCCGCACGCCGATCCTGACGCTTTCGCCCGCTGAAACGGGGCTCGAGAACCCGTTGACGCTAAAGCTCGAGCACTTGCAGGTCACCGGGTCCTTCAAGCCGCGCGGGGCCTTCAACCGCATCCTCTCGGCCGACGTGCCCAAGGCTGGCGTGATCGCCGCCTCGGGCGGGAACCACGGCCTGGCGGTGGCGCATGCCGCGCAGGTGCTCGGCATCAAGGCGGAGATATTCGTCCCCGAGATCGCCGCCGAGGCCAAGCGCGCCCGCATCGCCGCGACCGGCGCGACGCTGACGGTGGGCGGGCCGAGCTATAACGAGGCGCGCCTCGCCAGCGAGGCCCGCGCCGCGGAGACCGGCGCGCTCATGGTCCATGCCTATGACCAGGAGGAAGTCCTGGCCGGCCAGGGCACGGTCGGCATGGAGTTCGAGGCCGATGCGCCGGACCTCACCCATGTCGTCGTCGCGGCGGGCGGCGGCGGGCTCTATGGCGGCATCGCGTCCTGGTATCGCAGCCGCGTCCAGATGGTGATCGCCGAGCCGGAGGAATGCCCGACGCTGTTCATGGCGGGTTTCGCCGGGCAGCCGATCGATGCCCCCGCGGGCGGCATCGCTGCCGATAGCCTGGGCGCGCGGCGCGTCGGCGACCTTGCCTTCAACGTGATGATGGAGATGGGCGGCCGGTCCGTCGTGCTGCAGGACCAGGTGATCCGCAACGCGCAGCGCTGGCTGTGGGACAGGCTGCGCATCGTGGCCGAACCGGGCGGCGCCACGGCGCTGGCCGCCGTGCTGGGCGATGCCTGGACGCCACCCAAGGGCGCGCGCATCGGCGTGGTGGTGTGCGGGGCGAACTGTGATCCGGGGTCGGTGGTGGGGTAGCGTCGGCACCCGTCGCGCCCGATCGGGCGCGCGCTATTCCGGCGTGCTGCCGTCGGCGAAGGTAACCGCAACCTCGTCCCCTGGGCGAAGGCGGGTGGCGAAGGCCATCATCGGGGGGTTTTGCAGGGTGACGTATTGCGTGCCGCCCTCAGGCCCGACCAGGACCATGTTGCCGCCGCCGACCGAAACCTCCCGCACCGTGGCGAGGATGCGTCCGGTCGCATTGGCGCGTGTCAGCCGCGCGACCGGGGCGATCCGTACCCCTCCGCCAGCGTCATATTCAACCACGACCCGCGCGCCCTGCCGCAGCGCCCCGAAATTGCGCGCCTGCGGCGCCGCGGTCATGTCGATCACCGCCCCGCCCGAGGTCTCAAACACCGCGTGCCGCGTGCCGGGATCGAGCAGTTTCACCGTCGCGAAGGCCGCGAGGCTGGCGAGCACCGGGGGTGGCGGCTCGGTCGCGGCGGTTGCCTGAGGCGGCGCGGATGGCGTCGGCGGCAGGACGCAGCCGGCGAGCGGCAGCAGCGCCGTGAGGAGGAGCCGGCGAGGGAAGGGTCGTGTCACGCGGGGTCGGTTCCAGGGTTCGAGAAGCGACGGCCAGTGTCCCGGCGCGAAGGGCGCGAAGGCAAGGGGTGTCGCGCGATTGCCGCGCGAAGGTCCCGCGCGTCAGTGGGTCGCCGCGCCATCCCCGGCAGGGCCAACCAGGCCGAAGGCGTCCGCGTAGCGCACCGCGCCTCGCGGCAATGGCAGGCCGGGTTGTAAGGACAGCGCCTGGAAGGCCGGATGGTCGCACCATGGCGCGCCGGTGATGCCCTCGGCCCGGCGAAAGCCGAAGCGGCCGTAATAGGCCGGGTCGCCCAGCACCAGGACGGCCGAGGCGCCCGTCTCCGCACAGCGCGCCAGCCCGGCCCGCACCAGCGCCGCGCCCAGCCCCTTCCGGCGCGCCGCCGCGGCGACGGCGAGCGGCGCCAGCGCTACCACCGGCGCTCCATCGACCGGCGCAGGCGTGAACAGGACATGGCCGGTGACGCCCTCGGAGACCAGCTCGGTCACGACAGCGCCTTCCGCGCGCAGGGCGGCAACCAGGGCGGCTTCGGCCTCGCCGCCGAAGGCTTCGCGCAGCAGCGCGTCGATTGCCGCGGCGTCGGATGCGCGCGCCGGGCGCAGCGCCGGCGTCACGGCAGCTTGGTGGTGCCTGCGGCGCGGATGATGCCCTGCGGGCGCGCCGCCTTCTCGGCAATGCCGGAAATACCTTGGCGGCGGGCGAGCTCGGTCCAGACCTCCAGCGGGTGGATGCCGGCATCCACCCAGACGACCATGAGGTGATAGAGCAGGTCCGCGCTTTCCAGCACGGTCGCCTCCCGGTTGCCGGTGGCGGCCTCGATCACGCATTCCACCGCTTCCTCGCCCAGCTTCTGGGCGACCTTGGCGGTGCCACGGGCGAGTAGCCGGGCGGAATGGGAGATCATGGTGTCGCCCGACAGGCGGCGGTCCTCCACCACCTGCCATAGCCGGTCGAGGATGGCCGCTTCCGCCCCCGCGATGGCCGGCGCAAGCGGCGTCAGGATCCGTTTGTCCGCCTTGCGCAGCATCTTGGGCAGCTTGGCCTTGGCGGCGGCACGCGCCTTCTTCGGCACGGCGGCGGGCAGCGGCAGCTTGGCCTTCTTCGCTGCCGGCGCCTTCGCGACCGTCTTCTTGGTCACGGCCTTCTTCGCGGCTGGCTTCTTCTTGGTGGCCTTGGCCATCAGGCGGCCCTCCTGCTGCTGCGCGGGGCATGGCGCACCGGCAGGCCGGCCGCGGCGAGCGCGGCCTTCGCATCGGCGATGCTGAATTCCCCGTAGTGAAAGACGGATGCGGCCAGCAGGCCGGTCGCGCCGGCCTTGGCACCTTCGACGAAATGCTCCGGCGCGCCGACGCCGCCCGAGGCGACGATGGGCAGGCGGATCGCTGCGCGCACCGCGCGCGTCAGCGGCAGGTCAAAACCCTGCTTGGTGCCGTCGCGGTCCATCGAGGTCAGCAGGATCTCCCCCGCGCCGAGGGATTCCGCGCGCCTCGCCCATTCCACCGCGTCGATGCCGGTGCCGCGGCGGCCGCCATGGGTGAAGACTTCCCAGCCCTCGCCCGTTTCCTTCTTCCGCGCGTCGATGGCGACGACGATGGCCTGGCTGCCGAAGGCCTCGGCGCAGCGGCGCACGACGTCGGGGTCGGCGATCGCCGCCGAGTTGATCGAGACCTTGTCGGCACCGGCGAGCAGCAGGCGCCGGGCATCCTCGACGCTGCGCACTCCGCCGCCGACGGTCAGCGGGATGAAGACCTCGGCCGCGGTGCGGGAGACGACGTCGAGAATGGTGTCGCGGTTCTCATGCGATGCGGTGATGTCGAGGAAGGTGACCTCGTCCGCGCCCTCGGCGTCATAGGCGCGCGCCTGTTCCACCGGGTCCCCGGCGTCGCGCAATTCGACGAAGTTCACGCCCTTCACGACGCGGCCGTCCTTCACATCGAGGCAGGGAATGACGCGCAGCGACAGCACGGACCGGATGACCTTTCAGCTTGTTGGGAAAACGACGCATGAAGCGGACGTCACTTCCACAGCATGCGAGTGCGGCGGAATGATGCGCCCGGTCAAGTAAAGCGTGCTGCGGTGGAGAACAGACCTGATGCGCGGAATCGGCGTGCTGGAGGACGGCTTCGTCTTCACCGAGGAAGAACTGGAACGTGGGACGCCCCGCTTCTGGTGGGGGCTGCGCAAGCGGGCGGCCTACGACCGGGTGCTGGCGCGGCGGGGGATGTCGCGGAAGGACCGGGATGACGAGGATGAAGGGTCGTCGTTATCCTCGGGCAGCGATGATCGGGACCGTGGATCGGCCGCCAGCACGGTCGCGGCCGCGGTGCTGATTTCGGAAACCAACGAGAAGAAGACGGAGAGCGGCGGATCCTGGTTCGGGTCCTGGGGCGGAAGCGGCGGGTCCGACGGTGGCGGATCGTCGGACAGCGGCGGCGGGTCGTCGGATGGCGGTGGGGGCGGGGGTGGGGGTGGCAGTTCGGGGGAGTAGTCGCGCGGCGATTCAGCCGGCAGCAGCCAGTGCCGCCTTCGGCTCGATCCGCCCGTCATACAGCGCGCGCCCGATGATCGCGCCTTCGATGCCGGCCTTGGCGTCCCGCAGCGCCACCAGATCCTCGACACCCGCGACGCCGCCGGATGCGATCACCGGCAGGGACACCGCCCGCGCCAGCGCGGCCGTCGCATCCACATTCACCCCGCCGAGCATCCCGTCCCGGGCAATGTCGGTGTAGATCACCGCCGCAGCACCGGCGCCCTCGAAACGGCGTGCCAGATCGGTCGCGGAGACGTCCGAGGTTTCCGCCCAGCCCTCCGTCGCCACCATCCCGTCCCGGGCATCGATGCCGAGCACGACGCGGCCGGGGAAGGCGCGGCAGGCTTCGCGGGCGAAATCAGGGTCCTTCACGGCCGCGCTGCCCAGGATGATCCGGGTCACGCCCGCCGTCAGCCAGGCCTCCGCCACCGCCATGGTCCGGATGCCGCCGCCGAGCTGCACCCGCGCGCCGGGCACCGCCGCAAGGATGCCGCGCACGGCTTCCGCATTCGCCGGCTTGCCCGCGAAGGCGCCGTCCAGATCCACCACATGGACCCAGCCGAAGCCGGCCTTGATGAAGGAAGCCGCCTGCGCGCCAGGGTCGTCGGCATAGACCGTCGCCTGGTCCATCTCCCCGCGCCTGAGGCGCACCACCTGCCCGCCCTTCAGGTCGATGGCGGGATACAGCGTCAATGTCATCTGCGAAGCACCCTGGATCGGGGGAGGCGGACCTCCCCCGCCGTCATCACCGACCGGTCATGATCCGTTCGACGAGCTGCTTCACGCTCGGCACGAACCCGTTCGAGTAGAACGGGTCCTGCCCGAAGCGATAGGCGTTGTGCCCGGCGAACATCAGGTTGTGTTCCATCGCGCCGTCATGCGCGACATCCTGCAGCGTCTTCTGGATGCAGAAGCTGCGCGGGTCGGCCTTCTTGCCGTTGGAATATTCCGGCTCGTGCTGCGACCAGTTGCTGAAGCGGCACTGGGACAGGCAGCCCATGCAGTCCACCTGGTCCTTCACGATCTCCCGCGACTTCTCGGGCGTCACGAAGATCAGCGTGTTGTCCGGGGTGCGCATCGCCTCGGTGAAGCCTTCGGCTTCCCAATGGTTGATGCGGGCGAGGTCGTGGGGCGTGACATAGACGATGCGCTTGCGCGGACCCACGCCGTATTCGGCCAGATGCTCGCCGATCGGCTCGGAGGTGAAGGCGACCTGCCGCTCGTTGCGGTCTTCCAGTTCCTGCAGGAACTCGTTGCGCACGGCGGAGGAATAGAAGCCCGTCGGCGAGAAGGGTTGCAGCAGCACATCGCCCTTCTTCAGCGTGACCAGCTTCTTCTTCCAGGCGTCCGAGATCGGGCTTTCCTGCGTCAGCAGGGGCCGGGTGCCGAACTGGAAGGCGATCGGGCCGAGCTCCGGATTGTCGATCCAGTGCTCCCATTCCTCGAGCCACCAGACGCCGCCGGCCATGATGATGGGCGTGTCGTCCAGGCCGAATTCGCGCATCTGCTGGCGCAGCTTCAGCACGCGGGGATAGGGATCCTCGGGGACCTTCGGGTTCTCGCTGTTCGACAGGCCGTTGTGGCCGCCGGCGAGCCAGGGATCCTCATACACCACGCCGCCCAGCCATTCGCGGGTCTTGTGGTAGGCGCGCTTCCACAGCGCGCTGAAGGCGCGGCCCGACGAAACGATCGGGTAATAGTGCACGCCGTAGTCGCGCGCGATGTCGGCGAGGCGATAGGGCATGCCCGCGCCGCAGGTGATGCCGTGGATCAAGCCCTTGGCCCCTTCCAGCATGCCGCGCGCGACACGTTCGGCGCCGCCCATCTCCCACAGGATATTGGCGTGGATGCGGCCCTTGCCGCCGGCCATGTCCCAGGCCTTCTTCGCCTGGGTGATGGCGCCGTCGATGGCGTAGCGGACGAGTTCCTCATGCCGGTCGCGGCGCGTCTTGCCGTGATAGACCTGCGGGATCGGCCGGCCGTCGGCATCGTAGGAATCGGCATTCACCGCCGAAAAGGTCCCGACCCCGCCGGAGGCCGACCAGGCCCCGCAGGACGCGCCGTTGGACACGGACACCCCCTTGCCGCCTTCGACCAGGGGCAGGACTTCGACCCCGCCCATGCGGATTGCGTTGATGGCCTTCAAGTGACGGGCGCTCCCGGGAACGTCATGACGGGAATATGGCATCGGCCGGGGCCCCTGTGCAGGGACCCCGGCCGGGCTGTTTGGGGCTGTTACTCGGCGGCTTCGCCGCCGCGCTCCGGACGGTCGCGCCGGTCGCGGCGGTCGCCGCGGTCACCACGGTCGCGACGCTCGCCGCGCTCCTCGCCTTCCGCGCGCGGACGGCGGGCGCCGACCTGCTCGGTGATGTCCGCACCGGTGGCCTGGTCGACCACGCGCATGGACAGCTTCACCTTGCCGCGGTCGTCGAAGCCCAGGACCTTGACCTTCACCTGGTCGCCTTCCTTGACGATGTCGGTGGTCTTGTTCACGCGGTCCTGCGCCAGTTCGGAGATGTGGACGAGCCCGTCCTTGGCGCCGAGGAAGTTCACGAAGGCGCCGAATTCGGCGGTCTTCACGACCTTGCCGTTGTAGATCACGCCGACCTCGGGCTCCGCCACGATGCCGCGGATCCAGTCGATCGCCTTCTGCGCGGCCTCGGTGGAGGTCGCGGCGACCTTGATCGTGCCGTCATCCTCGATGTCGATCTTGGTGCCGGTCTGCTCGGTGATCTCGCGGATCACCTTGCCGCCGGAACCGATCACGTCGCGGATCTTGTCCTTCGGCACGTTGATCACGGTGATGCGCGGGGCGGTCGCCGCCACGTCGCCGCGATGGCCGGTCAGGCCCTTCGCCATCTCGCCGAGGATGTGCAGGCGGCCATCCTTCGCCTGCTCCAGCGCGATCTTCATGATCTCGAAGGTGATGGACGTGATCTTGATGTCCATCTGGAGCGAGGTGATGCCCTGCTCCGTCCCGGCCACCTTGAAGTCCATGTCGCCGAGGTGATCCTCGTCGCCGAGGATGTCGGACAGCACGGCGAAGCCGCGGTCTTCCTTAATGAGGCCCATGGCGATGCCGGCGCAGGGGCGCTTCAGCGGCACGCCCGCATCCATCAGCGACAGCGACGTGCCGCAGACGGTGGCCATCGAGGAGGAGCCGTTGGACTCCGTGATCTCGGAGACCACGCGGATGGTGTACGGGAACTTCTCCTTCTCCGGCAGCAGCGGGTGGATCGCGCGCCAGGCGAGCTTGCCATGACCCACTTCACGCCGGCCCGGGGAGCCCATGCGGCCAGTCTCGTTCACCGAGTACGGGGGGAAGTTGTAATGCAGCATGAAGTCCTCGCGGTACTCGCCCGCGAGGGCGTCGATGATCTGCTCATCCTGGCCGGTGCCCAGCGTCGCGACGCAGAGCGACTGCGTCTCGCCACGGGTGAACAGCGCCGAGCCATGCGCGCGCGGCAGTACGCCCACTTCCGCCATGATCGGGCGGACGGTGCGGGTGTCGCGGCCGTCGATGCGCTTGCCGGTGTCGAGGATGTTGTTGCGGACGACGTCCGCCTCCAGCTCCTTCAGCAGGCCCTTGGCGGAGGCCACGTCGGCGCCTTCGGCTTCCAGCGCCGCGGCCACGGCCTTCTTCACCGCGCCGACCTTCTCCTGGCGGAGCAGCTTCTGCGTCTCGGTGTAGGCAACGGCCATGTCGGCGCGGCCGAGCTCGGCGATGCGGGCCTTCAGCGCCTTGGTGGCGTCGGATTCCTCGGGCACCGCCCAGGGCTCCTTCGCCGCAACCTCGGCCAGCTCGATGATCGCCTGGAGCACCGGCGCGAACGACTTGTGGCCGAACTCGACGGCGCCGAGCATGACGTCCTCGGTCAGCTCGGAAGCCTCGGATTCCACCATCAGCACGCCTTCGGCGGTACCGGCGAGAACCAGGTCGAGCGCGCTTTCCTTCCGCTGCTCGGCGGTCGGGTTCAGCACGTACTGGCCGCCGATGTAGCCGACGCGCGCGCCGGCGATCGGGCCGAAGAAGGGAATGCCCGACAGCGTCAGCGCGGCGGAGCAGCCGACCATCGCGACGATGTCCGCCTCGTTCTCGAGGTCATGCGACAGCACGGTGGCGACGACCTGGACCTCGTTGCGGAACCCATCGGGGAACAGCGGGCGGATCGGCCGGTCGATCAGGCGCGAGGTCAGCGTCTCGAATTCGGACGGACGGCCTTCGCGCTTGAAGAAGCCGCCCGGGATCTTGCCGGCGGCATAGGTCTTTTCCTGGTAGTTCACCGTCAGCGGAAAGAAATCCTGGCCCGGCTTCACCGACCGGGCGCCGACCGCCGTGCAGAGCACGATGGTGTCGCCCAGGCGCGCCACGACGGCACCATCGGCCTGGCGGGCGATCTTGCCGGTTTCCAGCACCAGGGTCTTGCCGCCCCAGTTGATTTCCTTGCGGAAGTAGTTGTCGAACATCGGTCGTCCTCTCGGGTGCGGCGCCGTCCTGCGCCGCACGAACCGCGCCCGCCCGACCTTCGCGGGCGGCGGCGCGGTGGATGGGGCCCGGTCAGGGGCCCCGGAATGCGACGCGGAGGGCGTGACAGGTCTGGTTCTGGGATCCCGGACGTCCGGCTTGGTCGGCGTCTCGGGCGGCATGGGGTGGGCCCATCGCGGGTTACGCGACGGGAAGGCCGCCCATGTGGCCGGAAACGCCGCGCCGGTCCGATCGAGGGGTCCCGCGGCTTTCTCTGTCGGCCCGCCGCGGTCGCGGCGGTTGGCGCGCCGGCATCCGGCCGGTCATCGCCGGGCGCCCATATGGCGCGGATCGGGGCAAAACGCCACCGCTAACTGTCGGGCCGATCCATGGGGGCGGCCAGGCCCGCGCCGGCCGGCGCCCAGCGGGGCCGATGGCGCGGGTTCCCGGGCCGCCGCCACGGTAGCCCTGGCGCCCGCCACCCCATATAAGGCGGCGCGAAACGGGCGCGCCGGCCGCCGGCGCCTGAGGGCTGAGACGAGCGATGAACTGGATTTCCGACTGGGCCCTGCCGAAGATCTCGGGCCTCTTCAAGCGGGATGTGCCGGAGAATCTCTGGCACAAATGCCCTGCCTGCGAGCAGATGATCTTCCGCCGCGACCTCGACGCCGCGCTGAATGTCTGTCCGCATTGTGGCCATCACATGCGGATTTCCGCGGTGCGGCGGCTGGAATGCACGCTCGACGCCGGCTTTTCCCGCATCGAGTTGCCCAAGGCCCCGGCCGACCCGCTGCGCTTCCGCGACCAGCGGCGGTATTCCGACCGGCTGAAGGAAGCGCAGGTGAAGTCCGCGATGGATGACGCGGTCGCCGTGGCGCATGGCACCATCGAAGGCCAGCGTGCCGTCGTCGCCACGATGGAATTCGCCTTCATGGGCGGGTCGATGGGTGCGGGCGTCGGGGAGGCGATCGTCACGGCCGCGAAACTGGCCGTGCTGCAGGACAGCCCACTGATCGTCTTCACCGCATCGGGCGGCGCGCGCATGCAGGAAGGCGCGGTGTCGCTGATGCAGATGCCGCGCACCGTGATCGCCACGCGCCTCGTCAAGGAAGCCGGCCTGCCCTTCATCGTCGTGATGTGCGACCCGACCACCGGCGGCGTGACGGCATCCTTCGCCATGCTGGGCGACATCCACATCGCCGAGCCGGGTGCCATGATCGGCTTCGCCGGCGCCCGCGTGATCGAGCAGACGGTGCGCGAGAAACTGCCCGAGGGCTTCCAGCGCGCGGAATACCTGCTGGAGCACGGCATCCTGGACCTGGTGGTGAAGCGGGGCGAGATGCGCGCGACGCTCGCCCGCGTCATCGGCCTGCTGCGCGTGCCGCTGGTCGAGGCCCCGGCGGCGGAACCGCCGCCCGCCCTGCCGCCACCCGAGGAACCCGCGACCCCCGCCCAGGCCTGAGCCGATGTCCCGCGCCGAGGCGATCGTCGAGCGCCTGCATGCGCTGCATCCCAAGCTGATCGACCTCAGCCTCGGGCGGCTGGAGCGCGCCCTGGCGGCGCTGGGTCATCCCGAGCGCAGCTTGCCGCCAGTGGTGCATGTGGCCGGCACCAACGGCAAGGGATCGACCTGCGCCATGTTGCGCGCCATCGCGGAAGCGGCAGGGCAGCGCGCGCATGTCTATACCTCCCCGCATCTGATGCATTTCCATGAGCGGGTGCGCCTGGCCGGCACGCTAGTGACGGACGAGGTGCTGAGCGCGGCGCTGGAGGAGGTGGAGGCGGCCAATGCGGGCCTGCCCATCACCGTCTTCGAGATCACCACGGCCGCCGCCTTGCTGCTGTTCAGCCGCGTGCCCGCCGATGTGCTGGTGCTCGAGGTGGGCCTGGGCGGGCTGTACGACGCGACCAATGTGGTCGCGCGGCCGGCGGCCACGGCCATCACCTCCGTGTCGATGGACCACATGGATTTCCTCGGCGACACGCTGGCGGGCATCGCCACGGAGAAGGCCGGCATCATCAAGCCGGGCGTGCCCTGCGCGACCGGGATCCAGGCGCCGGAGGCCCGCGCCGTGATCGAACGCATCGCGGCCGAGCGCGGCGCACCGCTACTGGAACGCGGGCGGGACTGGCGCTGCGATCCGGTGCAGGGCGGGTTGGTCTATGCCGATGCGCGCGGGTCGATCGACCTGCCGCCGACCGCGCTGCCCGGGCCGCACCAGGCGGAGAATGCAGGCATCGCCATCACCGCGCTGCGGGCGTGGAACCCGGAATGGCTGACGGATGCGGCGATCGCGCGGGGCGTGGCGACCGCGGAATGGCCCGCGCGGCTGCAGCGCCTGCAGGGCGCGCTGGCGCGGAGCCTGCCGGCCGGGTTCGAGCTGTGGCTGGATGGCGGGCACAATGCCGGGGCGGGGGTGGCGCTGGCGGCGCATCTGCCGTCCTGGGCCGACCGGCCGCTGCACCTGGTGGTGGGCATGAAGAAGGGCAAGGCGAGCGGGGAGTTCCTGCGCCCGCTGATCCCCTTCGCGACGACGCTGACCGCCGTGGCGGAACCGGGGCAGCATCTGGCGATGAGCGTCGAGGAGATCGTCGCGACCAGCGGCGGCGTGGCGCGGCCAGGGCCGACGGTGGCTGAGGCGCTGGGGCGCATTGCCAGGGAGGATCCGCCGGGACGCATCCTCATCTGCGGCAGCCTCTACCTCGCCGGCGAGGTGCTGAAGGCCGAGGCGGGCTGAACGCGAAGGGTCAGGATTGGGTGCTGCCGTAGGCGATGCGCAGCTTCCTGCGATCCTCACCGGCGCCTGCTTCGACCAGCAGCCGGTCCCCCCATGCCTCATCTCGCTCTGGGACGAACCCGGCATCGCGCAGCATGTCGAGGACGCACAGGCGGTTCGGCGACCAGAAATTCGTGATGTCGCCGGCGAGGCTCGCGCCCTGGTAGTACCGCGCGGCGGGGATGTCCGGGCAGAAGGCGTTCTCCGAATGCGTCTCGAGGAACAGCCTGCCATGGCAGACCGACCGCACGGCATGCAGCGCGCGGAGCATGTCCGGCAGGTGATAGAGCACGCCCATGAACAGCACGATGTCGAAGGTGCCGAGGTTGCGCGCCGGAATGTCGTAGACGTTCATCTGGATGTAGCGCATCTCGACGCCGGTGATCGCCTCCATCGCGGCAAAGCCGTGATCGGCCTTGGCCCGGTAGTCGATCGCGACGACCTCCGCGCCGCGGCGCCGCAGCTCCAGCGAGAAGAACCCATCCGACGTGCCGATGTCGAGCACGCGCATCCCATGCAGCGAGGCGGGCAGCCGCAGCTTGTCGATCAGGAAGCGCGGATCATAGCTGCCCGGCGTGACGAGGCCGGGGAAGATCTCGAAGCGATGGTGCCAGTGCGGGACGCTCTCGACGAGAGTCCGGGCTTCATCGAGATACATCGGTGTTTCTTCCTGCCCGGAAGCGCGCAGCGACCTACGCCTGCTTCCGCTCGATCAGCTCGCGACGGATCTTCCGCCCGCGCCGGATGCGGTCCTCGATGAACTCCGCCTGCCCGTAGCGCACGGCGCGCCCCAGCGCGTGCGCGTCCTCGGAAAAGCGCGCCAGCATTTCCAGCAGCGCCTCGCGGTTGTTGAGGAACACGTCCCGCCACATGTCGACGTCGCTCGCCGCGATGCGCGTGAAGTCGCGGAAGCCGGAGGCGGCGAATTTCAGCACGGCCTCCTTCGTCTCCTCCGCCAGGTCATCCGCGGTGCCGCAGATGGTGAAGGCGATCAGGTGCGGCAGGTGGGACACGATCGCCACGACGCGGTCATGCGTTGCCGGGTCCAGCGTCTCGATCATCGACCCGCAGCGGCGCCAGAACTCCCGCACTTTCTCCACCGCCACGGGATCATTCCCCGGCAATGGCGTGACGATGCAGTAGCGGCCCTCGAACAGTTCCGCGAAGCCGGCATCCGGGCCGGAATGCTCGGTGCCCGCCATGGGGTGTGCGGGCACCAACTCCACGGACGAAGGCACCAGCGGCGTCAGGTCGCGCACCACGCTGCCCTTTGTGGAACCGACATCGGACAGCACGCAGCCCGGTGCCAGATGCGGCGCGATCACCTCCATCACCCCGGCATAGGCGCCGACCGGCACGCAGAGGATCACCCCGTCGCAGCCTTCGACCGCCTTGGCGGGATCGGCCTCGACCACATCGACGATGCCGAGTTCGCGCACCCGGGCCAGCGTCTCCGGTCGCCGCGCCGTCGCGACCACCGTGCACGCGAGGTCGCCGCGCTTCTGCGCCACCCGCGCGATGGACGACCCGATCAGCCCGATGCCGATCAGGCAGAGGCGGTTGAAGACGGGCTCAGCCATGGCTCGCCATGAAGGCGGTCAGTGCCTCGATCACCATCGTGCATTCCTCGGCGGTGCCGATGGTGATGCGCAGGCAGGACGGCAGGCCATAGCCGCCCATGGCGCGCACGATCAGCCCGCGTGCCTTCAATGCTTCATCCGCCGCCTTGGCCTTCGCCGGTATGCCGAAATCGGCGAGGAGGAAATTACCCTCGCTCGGCCACACCGTGATGCCGGCGGCGGTCAGCGCGGCGGCAACCTTGCCGCGCCATTCGGTGTTGTGCGCGACCGACCGCTCGACCCAGCCCTTCTCGGCCAGCGCGGCGACGCCGGCGGCCATCGCGGCGGCATTCACGTTGAACGGCCCGCGCACGCGCCCCAGCACGTCGATCACCGGCGCGGGCGCGTAGCACCAGCCGAGCCGCATCCCCCCCATGCCGAAGATCTTGGAGAAGGTGCGCGTCATCACGGTCGTGCCGGACGCATCCACCAGCTTCGCCCCCGCGTCGTAATCCGGCCGCGTGACGTATTCGGCATAGGCGCTGTCGAGCACCAGCAGGATGTCGTCGCGCAGCCCGGCGCGCAGCCGGTCCACCTCGGATTGCGGCAGGATCGACCCGGTCGGGTTGTTCGGGTTGGCGAGGAACACCAGCCGCGTGCGCGGCCCGACCGCGGCGAGCATCCCGTCCACATCCGTGGTCAGGTTCTTCTCCGGCACCTTGATGATGCGGCAGCCGGCCCAGCGGCCGGTGATGTCGTACATCATGAAGCCATGGGCGCTCATCACCAGCTCGGTGCCCTCCCCGCCATAGGCGAGGATGATCAGCGCCAGCAGCTCGTCCGACCCGTTGCCCACCACGATGCGCGCGGGGTCCAGCCCGAAGCGCGCGCCGATCGCCTCGCGGATCGCCGTGCCATTGCCGTCGGGATAGCGGTGCGCCTCGCCGGCCATGGCGCGGATCGCCTCGATCGCGCCGGGCGGCGGGCCGAAGGGGCCCTCGTTGGAGGACAGCTTCACGATCCGGTTCACGCCCGGGATCTTGGATTCACCGCCGACATAGGGTTCGACCGACAGGATCGAGGGGCGAGGCATCACGGTCATGCTGCGTCTCCGGCAACCGGCGCGGCATAGGCGCCGAGAATGGTGTGCCGCGCCCAGGGCAGCGCGGCCAGGCGGGCATCATCGGCGCCGAGGAAACCCTCGACCTCGGCCAGCGCGAGCGTCTCCTCCCCCGCGCGTGCCAGCAGCAGGGAGGACACGGAAAGCCCGGCCGCCGCCAGCACGTCCAGCACGCGGCTGCGGGCGGCATGGGCTTCGGCCTCGATCAGCACCAGGGTGCGGTCCTGCCCCGAGGCGTCGGGCGGCACCGGACCCACCACCAGCGCGCCGGCGCCGTCATGGGCGTGCAGGAAGGGCAGCCGTGCGACCACCTGGAGCCGCGGCACGTCGAGATGCGCCCACCAGGCGGTCTCGCCATCCTCGCCTTCCGCCGGCAGCGGCAGCACGGCGACCGAGGCCTCGCCCTCGCTGACCGCGGCCAGCGCCCGGGCGGGGGTGGGATGCACGCGCATCGGGGTGATCGGGCCGAAATGCTCGCGCGCCAGGGCCGCTTCCTCATCGGGGGCGAAGGCGGCGACCGAGAAGGCGCCCTGGATGGCAGTGCTCGCCATGAAGATCTCGCGCCAGATCCGCACGACGCGGTCGCGGCCGAGCGGGCCGTCGTGGCGAGCCAGCAGCCGGCGCAGCACCGATGCCTCCCGCCCCGGGCGCAGCGGGGAGCCCACGCCCTTGGCGCGGCTGCCGGCCAGGCGCCCGACCACGGCTGAACGCCGCATCAGCAGGTCATGCATGGCATCGTCGATCGCATCGATCTCGGCGCGGAGGGCAACGATCTCGGCGTCTGCCGGGGGTGCGGCTGGGCTGTCTGGCATGGGTGCCGTTCCAATAGACGGCGGCGGATCGCGCGCCAAGCGGTCGGCGTCGCGCAGGAGGGTTGCGGCCGCCCCGGACCGCCCCATCGGGATCCCGGAATCCGCGATGTGAGGGGGTTCCGGCCAACCCGCCGTTGCGGCGGCACGCTGTGCGGCCTAATGCTGCCGGCCCCATGTCCCAGGCGATCGCCCCCTTCCCCGAGGTGGACCACCAGCACGCCGTCTTCGCCGATGGCATGCCGCTGGATTGCGGCGCCGTGATCCTGCCGCTGACCGTCGCCTACCGGACCTATGGCCGGCTGAACGCGGCGAAGACGAATGCCGTCCTGGTCTGCCACGCGCTGACCGGGGACCAGTACCTCGCCGAGCCGCACCCCGTGACCGGCAAGGCTGGCTGGTGGGAGAGCATCGTCGGGCCGGGCAAGCCGCTCGATACCGACCGCTACTTCCTGGTCTGCGTGAATGTGCTGGGCGGCTGCATGGGATCGACCGGCCCGCGGAGCGAGATGACGGACGCCGAGGGGCGCGGCCTCGGCCGTCCCTGGGGCACCGATTTCCCGCAGGTGACGATCCGCGACATGGTCCGCGCGCAGAAGCGGTTGATGGACCATCTCGGCATCGCCCGCTGGCTGGCGGTGATCGGCGGGTCGATGGGCGGGATGCAGGTGCTGGAATGGGCGGCGACCTATCCGGACGCAGTGTTGGCCGCCGCACCGATCGCCTGCGCAGCGCATCACAGCGCGCAGAACATCGCCTTCCACGAGGTCGGCCGCCAGGCGATCCACGGCGACCCGGACTGGATGGGCGGGCGCTACTGGGATGAAGGGCGGATTCCCGCGCGCGGCCTGGCGGTCGCGCGGATGGTCGCGCACATCACCTATCTGTCGGAACAGGCGCTGACGCGGAAATTCGGGCGGCGCCTGCGCGGCGCCTCAGCGGTGACCTTCCTCGAGGACGTGTTCGAGGTGGAATCCTACCTGCGCTACCAGGGTTCGACCTTCGTGCAGCGCTTCGACGCGAATTCCTACCTGACCATCACGCGGGCGATGGATTTCTTCGACCTTGCCTCGGAGCATGACGGCGACCTGTCGGCGGCGTTCAAGGGCACGGCGACGCGGTTCTTCCTGGCGAGTTTCAGCAGCGACTGGTTGTTCCCGACCAGCGAGAGCCGGGCGACGGTGCGCGCGCTGAACGCGGCGGGGGCGAGCGTGTCCTTCGTCGAGATCGCGAGCGACAAGGGGCACGACGCGTTCCTGCTGGAGGAACCGGAGTTCCATGCGGCGCTGGGGGGGTTCTTGCGCGGAGCGGCGGAGAAGGCGGGGGTCTAGGGCGGAGGCGACGGCGCGACATATCGGCGTATCGCCACGAGCGTGCGCTCGACGATCGCCGGGACCTCCTCAAGGTTGTCGATCCAGAACAGCAGCCCCGCGCCGGCCGTTGGCGTCAAGCGCAACATGCGGAATACGCAGTGTGCCTGACGATCACTGATGAAGGCGGATGCATCCGTGCGGGCGATAATGTCGAAGCGCGTGCATTCGCCCTCGGCCACGGTTCGACCGCCATCCCGCCAGATAAAGCGCGCGACATAGTTCGCAGGCCCCGGTCGGCTGTGTGATCGGGACACCGTGAAACTGAACCGGGCGCGCGGGGAAGGCTCCCTGCTACCGCTCGCCGGCAGACGGTAGGACGGCGGGTCAAGCTCCGGTGTCCATAGCCAGGATCGCAGTGTTGCGCGGATGAGGTTCCGGCATGCAGCGTCTCGGTCCGGGCCCTCGTTGCGTCGTCGGATCGTTGGGATGTCCGCCTCCGTACCGCCATCGCGTGATAGGAAAAGCGTGGGCGGGTTGATCGGCGGTTCCAGCGGCACGTCGTTCCACACATAGGGTCCGAGCAAGGCCAAAGGGATACGCATGGTCGTATTGCCGACACGGTATTCGGCAGGATGCTGCGGATCGCCGGGTGCGGCTCGCCACTCGCGGCGAGGGCTATCCCATGCCGCGCAAACGTGGACACTGGCGCTCGGCGGGGCCGACGGCACCACATGATGCATCACAATCTGCGTGACGACGGCCTGCGGCAAACCGACGCGAAGCAGCGCTCCCCGAATGGCATCGTATCGCGCGGTGATGAGCATCGCGTCCTCGCCGGGCGCGATCCCGCCATGGATCACGGCCTTTCCGGAATCGCTGGCCCTTGCGGCTATGGTCTGGATGGCGCGCCGCGCCGAGGCATCGAGCGCGGCGCTTCCGATTGCGAACTCGATGCGGAAATTGCATTCGCTCACCTGCCGGGACCTGCTAGAATCCTCTGCGCCGGCAGAGCCCGCAGTCACCTCCCACGCGCAAGCGTGCAGGATTGCAGCGGCGCCAATTGCCAAGGACGCCCAGCGGCTCTGACGCGGTCTCACCGTACCCCGGCTTCTGGCTCTGTCATTGCCGGGAAGAGTGGCAGCCTTTCCCGCCGGGACGGAACTGCATTTCGGCGCGCTTGCCTACCCCGCGTCCGCCGCCTTCGCGCCATCCGTGTGCAAACCAGCACCCGCCGGGAAAGCGCCCCCCTCACACCCAGGCCAGCGTTCCGGCCGCAACGCCGCCCAGGCACAGCACGAGAATCACTATCCGCCACCAAGGCGCCACTGCGCGCTGCTCCACCGGCAACAGCCGCCAGCACCAGACGGCATGGAAGCACCACCCGACCGCCAGCATGGCCAGCGGCGCCACCATCTGCGCCGTCCGCCCCGGCGCGCCGCCCGGCGACAGGGTCATCGCGTAGAACGTCGCCATGGCGAAGGAATACGGCCCGAGCGCAAGGAAGCAGCCCTGCACATGCGCGCTGCGCCATTCGCTCTCCAACCCTGGCGGAATGTCCTCCTGAAGCGAGACCATCGCCAGGCCGAACAGCATCGCCACCGGCACGCTGCCCATGACCACCAGCGGCCCCAGCGCGAACAGCGCCAACCCTGCCACCGGCACGATCACTCCGGTCAGCACGCCGAGCACGACCAGTGCGAGGAAGGCCCGGCTCGGATGCCGGCTGAACAGGACGAACCACGCGAAGGCGTAGGGCAGCGGCGCCAGCCACAGCCACGTCACGGTCCAGCGCAGCGGTCCGAGATAATCCTGCGGCCCGCGATAGGCTGGCGGCGCGCCGATCAGTGCGGCCGCCGCGATCCAGGCGAACACGCAGGCGCCACCGAGGCCTGCGGCATAGGCCACTGGCGCCAGCGGCAAGGTAGGGCTGGCAACGCCTGGTACAGCATCCGCCATGGGCGCATCATTATCCCGCCGCAGCGAAACTGCCACTATTCTCCGCTCATGCGAGGCTTGCCGGGGGGATACCGCCGGCCTATGCCCCGCAGAACCCTCGTCGCGCGTCCAGGACCATGCCCGAAGCCCCCGCCGACATCCGCTACGTCGCCAAGAACATGCGCCTCGACCTCCGCCTGATCGCGGAGATGATCCCCCATGGCGCCAAGGTGCTCGACATCGGCTGCGGCGATGGCGCGCTGATCGAGCACCTGACGCGGGAAAAGCAGGCGGACGCCCGCGGCATCGAGATCGACATGGCCGAGGTCACCAAGGCGGTCTCCTCCGGCCTCGCGGTCATCCATGGCGATGCCGACAACGACCTCGCCTTCTATCCCGATGGCGGCTTCGACTTCGTCGTGCTGTCGCGCACGCTCCAGGCCGTGGAAAAGCCGCGGGAAGTGCTGCGCCAGATGCTCCGCATCGGGCGCAACGCCATCGTGTCCTTCCCGAATTTCGGCCATTGGCAGCTGCGCTGGCGGCTGCTGACACGCGGGCGCATGCCCGACACCGACACCTGGAACCGTCCCTGGTACGAGACGCCCAACATCCACCCATGCACCATCCTGGACTTCATGGCGCTCTGCGCGATGGACGGCTATCGGGTGGAGAAATGGCTCGCCGTGGATGAGCGGGGGCTCAAGGCGCCGTGGCGGCGTTCGGTGAGAATGGCGAACCTGTTCGGCGAACAGGCCCTGTTCCAGCTCAGCCGCGCGGCCTGATCCGCCTCGGCTACCGCGGCGCGCGGCACGGCTGGCGCATCCTCGCCCCGGCTGTCAGTGCAGCGGGGCGAGCGGCAGGACGACGGAGGCCGATGAGCGGCGAGGCGCAGGCGCCGGCCCGGACGGTGACAGGATCGTCGCCGCCTGCGCCGCGTGCTGCGCCGCCTCCGTCACGCCAAGCCTGCGGCACTCGGCCTCGACATAGGCGAGCATCATCAGGATGGCACTCTTGTCGGTGCGCTCGTCGTCGTGTTCAGTCCCGGGAATCACGGCATCCATGATCATCTCTCGACGCCCCGCCCACTGGGCACCATCGCGATTGTGAGGTGGGCGCAAGAGTCCTTTAACGCTGCAATGGCGGTAGCCGACAGGGTCCTAACGCTCCGGATGCGGTGATTGACGCCGTTTTCACGCCGCTCTCGCGCTGCGCCGGAAAACCGCAGCGCAGCGCTTGTCCATCGTGAAAGTTGTGTGTCTGAGCGCGGATGGGCTGGGTCTTCGGCGCGGCGCCGCTTCACGGCAGGCGCGGTGCGTCCGCCGGCCAGATGACGGGCTGCAGCCGCAGCAACGGAATCCGCGCCAGGGACACGACGCCATCGGCGATGCCGACCGGCACCTCGACGCGTGGCGCGCCACCGCCGGCCGGCGGGCGCGCGACCATGCCGAGCACTGCCTGCGCCGTCATCGCCGCGCGCGGATCGACGGCGCCGGCCGCGGCCAGCGACGCGATCACCTCGGCCGGCCGTTCCAGCGCGACCCGCCCATTGCCCACCGGCTGCAACGCGGCGTCGAGCCGCAGCACCATGCTCATCTCACCGACCAGCGGCCCCCAGCGCAGCGTTGCCGCCTGCAGGTCCAGCGCCCCGCCGCCGGCGCGCCAGGCCTCCGCCCTTTCGCGCGGCGTCATCGGCAGGGGCGGCGGCGGCGGGCCGGTCAGCACGGCGTCCAGCGCGGCGCTCTCCACGTTCCGGCCGAAGGCGGCAAGTTGCGGCATCGGTGGCAGGCCGAGCTGCCGGGCCTCGATCCGCAGGCCGAGGCTCCGCTCGCCATCCCCGTGGATCGGTGCCGCGCGGACATCGACGCGACCGGCGGTCAGCGGGCCGTCCGGCGTCTCCGCGCGCAACCCTTCCACCACCAGCTTCGCGGGCCGCGCCGCCGGGCCCTGGTCGAGCGGCAGGACCGCCCGCAGCCGTGACGCGGTGTAGGGGATGGACAGCACGCCGGAGGCGATCCGCTGCGGCCCTTCCGCCGTGATCACCAGCTGGTCGATGCGCGGCGGCGCGATCGTCAGGTCGAGCCGCCCGGCCTCCCACACGAAGCCCTGGGGCAGGGTGGGCGACCAGCCGGCGATGTGGATTTCGGGCACGCTGAGGCGTGCGGCGAAGGGCCAGCCGCCCCGCACCGGCAGGTCGTGATCGACCTCCCATCCCTTGGCGCGCTGCTGCGTCACCCAGTCGGAGAAGGCGACCGTCATCACGCCGGTCAGCCACAGCCACGCCAGACCGTGCACCGCGCCAGCGATCAGAAGGACGCCGAGCAATGTCAGCCCGACCCCACGCAGGGCGCGGCGGCGACCAGGCCGTCCCGGCGTCTTGGCGCGTGTCATTGCGGGCGGTATAGAGCAGATCCCGATCCGGTGGAATCACCTGATCGGGTGAAGATGCCCGCAAAAACAATGGCCTAGTGACGTTGCCGAGAGCTGGCGCGACGGGAGCGGCGTGATCGACGCACCCATCGTGATGCGACCCCGGCGCGGTGCCGACGGATCCTGCATGCGCCACGACGACGCGACGCGCGACTGCCTCGATGCCGATGGGCATCTCTATGTCTTCGCTTATGGCTCGCTGATCTGGCGGCCGGGCTTCGTCCACGCCGCCGCGCACCCGGCCCTGCTGCGCGGGTTCCATCGTCGTTTCTGCCTGTGGTCGCATCGCTATCGCGGCACACCGGAACGACCGGGGCTGGTGCTTGGGCTCGATCGCGGCGGGGCGTGTCGCGGCCTTGCCTATGGCGTGGCGGCGCGCGATGCGGCGGAGGTGCTCGCCTATCTCGACGACCGGGAACTGCCGGACGGGGCGGAGCAGGTCTATCACCGCCGCATGCTGCCGCTGCGGCTGCTGGAATCCGGCCGCATGGTGCGCGCGGTCGCCTATGTCGCGAACCGCGATTGCCGGCTCTATTGCGGGCGGCTGCCGCCGGAACGCGCGGCCGCGGCGATCGCCGCGGGCCACGGCCAGATGGGCGCGAACCGCGACTACCTGATGAACACGCTGTCGCATCTGCGGCAGATGGGTGTGCGCGACGCCGGGCTGGATCGAATCGCCGGGCTGCTGCCGACAGGCTGAACGCAGGAGAGTGAGACGCTTCCTGGCGCCGCGTCGCGGCGCCATTTCGTCATGCCCGCGCTCTCCGCCGCCGCAAATCGGCACGCCTTTGGCCGTCCGCTGACAATCCACCGAACCCCCGGCAATCACCGCCCCCGGCACCGTTTCATCCACAGAAGCTGGGTGACTCAAGTAAACATAGATTTTTCAATTGGTTGATATGCTGCTCTGACCCCCCGAATGAAGTCCGGAAAGGTCTCTCTCCCCAGACTTATCCACAATGCCCCTGGGGATCGAGCAACCGATCCGTCTCGGTCTCGATCGCTTCCTCCAGCGCGGCCATCAGCGCGGCGCGTTGCAGTCCGGCTGGCAATGGCGGCAGCACGGAGACATGGATGATGCCCGGCGACTTGCGGAAGGCACGCCGGCCCCAATGCCGGCCGCTATCGGTCGCGACGGGCACCACGGGCGCGCCGCTGGCCGCCGCCATGGCCGCGACGCCGGGCTGGTAGGCGCGCCGTTCGCCCGGCGCGGTGCGCGTGCCTTCCGGGAAGATCACCACCGGCCGGCCTTCCGCGAGCCTCGCCTTGGTTTCCCGCACCAGCGTGCGCAGGGCCGCGGCGCCGGCCTGCCGGTCCACCGACAGGTGGCCGCAATGCCGCGCGAGCCGGCCCCAGAACGGGATGTCCAGCAGTTCCTTCTTGAGGACGTAGACGCTGTTCGGCACCAGCTTGAGCCAGACCATCGTGTCGAACGCCGATTGATGCTTCGCGGCGATGATCGAACCGCCGGGCGGCAGGTTCTCCATCCCCATGACCTCCAGCCGGATGCCGCAGATCACCCGCAGCGCGCCGATCATCATGCACGCCCAGAAGCGGATGAAGCCGGTCAGCACGCGCGGCGGGAAGGCCAGCAGCGGCACGCCGAGCAGGACGACCGCCGCCGTACCGCCCAGGAAGAACGCGTTGAACAACAGGGATCGCAGGATGGTCATGGGTCGCGCGTCTCACGCCTCGGGCTGGCCAGCGCCGACAGCCCGGCGCGTGCGAGCAGGTAGCGCCCGTACTCCCCGAGCAGAAGCCCCCAGACCGCTGGTCGCCGCAACGCACCCGGTGTGCGCAGCGTCACCGGCACGACGGCATGCGGCACCAGTTCGACACCGGGCAAGGCCCGGCCCAGTTCCAGCAGGGCGCGCGGCATGTGGTAGCTCGCCGTCACCACGCGCAGCGACCGCACCGTATCGGTGCGCGCCCAGGCGGCGGTCTCCACCGCATTGCCGCGCGTCGTCGCCGCAGCGCGTCCGATCACGACCTGCCCAATGACCGGAGCGGGGTCGATGCCCGCCGCCTGGGCGATATCGGCCAGACCCGCTTCAGGATGCGCGCCGGAGATCAGCAGCCGCGGCGCCCGCCTTTCCACCAGCAGGCGCAGCCCGGTGGCGACGCGCTCGCTACCGCCGGTCAGCACGACGATGCCATCCGTCTCGCGCACCGGCGGGTCGGGCGCGTCGAGGGCGTGCAGCAGGAAGACCACGAAGCCGGCGAGGAACGCCGCCGGCGGCAGCAGCACGGCGAGCGCCGCCGGCACCCATCGGCGCCGCCGAGAACCGGGCGCGGTGCCTTCGTCCTCGCTCACAGGCCAGCCCGGCGCGTCACGGCAGGCGCCGCAGCCATCGGCGCACCGTGGCCTGCGTCGAGACCCAGGCCACCGCCGCCGCCATCACTGGCAGCAACGCCAGGTCCAGCCAGGGCAGACCCTGCCAGGAGGTCGCCTCCCCTGCCAACGGCCCGGCCAGCGCCACCAGCCCCGCCAGCGCCGGCAGCGCCAGCGCCGTCCCGCTCACCGCGCCGACGCCGGCGAGCCAGGCCGCGCGCCGCGCGAAGCGTGCCGCCACATCGGCATCGGTCGCACCCAGCCCGTGCAGCACCAGCACCGCATCGCGCCGCGCCGACAATCCGGCGCGCACCGCGACACCCACCACCGCGGCCGCCACCGCCGCGACCAGCGCGAGCACCGCCAGCGCCAGCCCCTGCACGGCGCGCGACAGCGCAGACAGATGCGCCACCCAGACGCCATGCGCCTCGGTCACCGCGCCGGGCACCTCGGCGGCCACGCGATCACCGATCAGCGCCGCATCGGCCGACAGGTCGGCGAGGCGGAGCTCGATCACGCCCGGCAGCGGCAGGCCCTCGGCCCCGCCCAGCCAGGGGCGCAGCAATTCCGCCATGCGGGCAGGGTCCACCGCCTCCGCGTCGGCAACCTCCGGCAGGGCGCGCAGCGCGGCGATGGCGCGCTGCATCCTCTCCGGCGTCGGCTGCGGCACCTGCACGGTGACGGCGGCCTGCGCGCCCTCCCGCCAGCGTTCCGCCAGCCGGTCGGCGCCGGACCGCCCGGCCAGGGCAAGGGCAGCCAGCAGCGCCATCGCCGCGACCAACCCGATCAGCAGCCGGTCGGCCATCGCCCGGCGCAGGCCGAGCGGGTCGCGCGCCAGCCGGCGCTTCGCTTCAGCCATCGGCCACCAGCCGCCCGCCTTCCAGCGTCAGCATCCGCGCCGGATGCCGGCCCGGCAGGTCCTCCGAATGGGTCGCGACCACCACCGTCGTGCCCTGGCGGTTCATCTCCGACAGCAAGGCGAGCGTCCGCCGCGCCTGCCGGGCGTCGAGCTCCGAGGTCGGCTCATCCGCCACCAGCAAGGCGGGGCGGGTGACGACGGCGCGGGCGATCACCAGGCGCTGCTGCTCGCCGCCCGAGAGTTCCTCCGGCCGCCGTTCCTCCTTTCCGGTCAGGCCGATCCAGTCGAGCAGGTCGGCGACATCGGCGCGGATGGTCGATTCCGCGACGGCGGCGAGGCGCAGCGGCAGCGCCACATTGTCCCAGGCCGACAGATGCGACAGCAGGCGGAATTCCTGGTGCACCGTGCCGATTCGCCGGCGCAGCGGCGGCAGGTCGCGCCGCCGTGCGCGCGACAGCGGGATGCCGAGCAACTCGACCTCGCCCTGGCTTGGCCGCAACGCCGCCTGCATCAGCCGCAGCACGGAGGTCTTGCCCGCGCCCGACGGCCCGAGGATCCAGGTGAAGGAACCTTCCCCGAGCGTGAAGGAGAGGTCGCGCAGCACCTCGGCACCCGGCCGTCCGCGCTGATCGGGATAGGCGAGGGCCACGCGGCTGAATCGCACCATGGTGATGTTGTGCCCGTGCGTGGCCCGCACCTCAACCGCTGCTTGCGGCGGGCGCGCCGGCAGGGGATATGGAACGCATGCGCATCGCCTGCCCCGCCTGTGCGGCTGCCTATGAGGTGCCGGACCGGCTGCTTGCCGGGACCGCCCGGACCCTGCGCTGTTCGCGCTGCGAGGCGGAGTTCGCGTTGCCGCGGACCGCCGCCGCCGCCCCCGCTGCGCCACCGACGCCGGCCGAGGACGCCCCGCCCGCACCGCCCGCACCGCCCCCGGTCACGCCGGAACCGCCCGTCGCCGCAGCGCCGCCGCCCGCGCCGCCGCCCGCGCCGACCCCGCGTCCGGAACCACGCGTCGCGTTGCGGCCGGAGCAGCCGGAGCCGGCGTCGCCGGCATTGGTCCGTGCCTGGGTGGCCTCGATCGCCCTGGTGCTCGCCGTGATCCTGTCGCTGCTGGTCTTCCACACCGAGGTGATGGCGGCTTGGCCGGCCAGCCGGCGGCTGTTCGCCGCGCTGGGACTGGCGTGACGCCACGCCCCAAGCGCCCACAACCATCGCGTCCAGCCACTTTAAGTTTTTAGCCTTTTAGAACTTTAAGCCATCAGCAGGCGCCGGCATCCAACGGACGCATGACGTCCCTTTGATGATGCGAACATATCAGGAACATTGACTGAAATCCAGCCGTGATCCCTACGACGTGGGTAGCAGCCGCGCCGTCAGCCCGGCGCGATGACGCCGCCGACCAGCGCCTTGAGATCCGCCTGCGGCCGCGCGCCGAAATGGGAGATCGCCTCGGCCGCCGCGACCGACGCCCAGCGCCCGCATTCAGCCAGCTCGCGCCCCGCCGTCAGCGCGGCAAGGAACCCGGCCGCGTAGGCATCGCCCGCGCCGGTCGTGTCCACCACTCTGGTCGGCTCGGCCGTGACCTCATGCGCCGTGGTCGCGGTCAGGACCAGGCTGCCCTTCTCGCTGCGCGTCAACGCCGCGAGTCCGACCTCGGACTGGGCGATGGTCGCCGCCGCCTCGAAATTGTCGGTCTGGTACAGCGCGCAGATCTCCGCCTCATTGGCGAAGAGGATGTCGGCCTCGTCACGCACGAAGGCGCGGAAGGCGTCGCGGTGGCGTTCCACGCAGAAGGGGTCGGACAGGGTGATCGCCACGCGGCGCCCGGCGGCATGCGCGATGCGCGCGGCGGCGCGGAAGGCAGCCTGCGCGGCCGGGGGGTCGAACAGGTAGCCTTCGAGGTAGGTCACCTGCGCGCCCGCGATCGACGCCGCATCGAGATCCTTCTCCCCGAAGGTGACGCAGGCGCCGAGGAAGGTGTTCATCGTCCGCTGCCCGTCCGGCGTCACCAGGATCAGGCAGCGCGCGGTGGGTGCGCCACCGATCAGCGGCGCGGTCGGGAACTGCACCCCGGCAGCGGTGATGTCGTGGCGGAACACCTGGCCGAGCCCGTCATCGGCGACCTTGCCGAGATAGCCGACCTTGGCACCGAGCGCGGCTGCCGCGGCGCAGGTATTGGCCGCCGAGCCGCCGCTGTTTTCCACGCCCGGGCCCATGTCGGCGTAGATGCGCTCGGCATCCTCCGGCCCGATCAGCGCCATGCCGCCCTTGGCCATGCCGTGGCGGGCGAGGAAGGCGTCCTCCGCGCGGGCCAGCACGTCCACGATCGCGTTGCCGATGCCAAGGATGTCGAGGGCGTGGGTCGTCATGCGCAGCGCTCCGGTTTCGCGTCGCCTGCGGGATAGCGGTGGGCGATCGCTGCGGCAACCACGCTATGGATGCGGCGCCACCTGAATGTTCCACGCGAGCGGCGGACGTCCTGGTGGTAAAAATCAGACGGAAGAGTCTGCCGGGTGGGCCGCAAAGCGGCTGCGGAGACAGGATGCCACGGTTCCTTCCGTCAGGTTCTTTCCACCAGCTCAGACCGGGGACATCCCAAGGGGGTAGGCTCATCGTGCCTGACAGTCGCCGTGAGCAATTGACGCCCGTGAGAGGCTTGTCAGAATTGACCGAGACGTCCGCTGAACGCGCTCCAGGAGGCCGTAGCTGTTGCGCGGCGGGTTGGGCTTGATTTGGATGGAGCGCGGGATGCTGGACGGGATTAGTTGGCCAGGTGTCCTCGCGCAGGCCCTGCAAACCGGCGGCGCGCTGGTGATGGTGCTTCTCGCATGGTCACTGCCGCGCGTCATGTGGCGCGGCGCGTTATGGTGGTTCAACTCAGGCAACAACCGTGGCGAGGCTGAACGGGCGGCATTGGCCAAGTTGCTGAACGAGGCGGAGGAGCGCGGTTATCACCGGGGTTGGTGTGCGGCGGAGGAAGCGCTGAACGACAAGGTGGCACGGGTATCCGCCACCACCGCCGCTCCGGCCTGTATGGCCGCCGGGCCCCGGTTGCCAATCACCTCCACTTCCCAGATTGCAGCCGGACATGATTTGCGCTCCTCGTAACCCATCGGAGTGATCCCGGTCGTCGTCTGCTCAGGCCATCCCCTTGGCCGAATTGGTTCCAGCTTCGCGACAGGCCGAGGTCTACAACAACTGCAACCGGCACATCTTCGACGGACTGAATTTCCAATGGTGAAAATCAAGCGGAACAGTCTGCCGGGTGGGCCGGAAAGCGGCTGCGGAAACGGGATGCCACGGTTCCTTCCGTCAGATTCTTTCGGCTGGCTTCATGCGCATGTCGAAGGACATGGCCGCGGCACCCCCGGGCGGCGCGCCGGCCCCCGCACCACACTGGCCGGTGGCGCTCACGATGCTGGTGGTGCTCGTCATCGCCACGGGGATGCCGGACCAGCTGATGCTGCTGCCGTACTGGGCGCCCTTCGTTGTCACGACCGTCGCCCTGCCTAGTACCAGGCAACGGTTTCCAAAGGCCCTTCGACCTTTGGTGGGGTGAGGTCCGGAGAGGGGCAAAGCCCCTCTCCGCTGCGCGCCTATGCGCCGCCGCCCGTCACGGTGCGACCAGCCACACCCAGAAGGGCAGCGTCACGATCGCCGCGATGTGCTCGGTGGTCGTGATCGCCGCCATCAGCGGCGCGTCGCCGCCCATCGCGCGCGCCATGACATAGGAGGTCGCCGCCGTCGGCAGCGCCATGAAGATCACGGCGACCGCCATGGCGAGTGGCGGCACGCCGAAGGCCGTGCAGAGCCCCCAGGTCACCGCCGGCATCACCATCAGCTTCAGCACCCCGGTCGCGGCCTGCGTGCCCACCCGGTCGGTGAAGCTGTCGAGCGACAGCGCCGCGCCGACGCACAGCAGCCCGAGCGCGACCGATGCACGACCCAGCGCCTGCACCGTCGGCGCAAGGCCCGGTGGCAGACCGCCGAGGGCCGCGATGGCGAAGCCGATCCCCACCGCCAGCAGCAGCGGATTCAGCGCGAGCTGACGCAGCACCGCCGCCGGGCGCGGCGGCCCGCGCTTGCCGTCGAAGGCGAAGGCCAGCGTCGTCACGGTCTGCACGAAGGGCACGATGATGCCGGTGGCGACCGCGCCGAAGCCGGTCCCGGCCGGGCCGAACAGCGCGCCGGCGATGGCGAAGCCCATCAGGTTGTTGAAGCGGATGCCGCCCTGCAGGACGGACGTCATGGCCGGGTGCGCATGCGACAGCGCGCGGGCCAGCAGCACCGAGATCACCGTGCCGAGCCCGAGCGCGCTCCAGATCGCCATCGCGATGCGCCCCAGCGGCAGGGAGGCGAGGTCCAGCGGCGCGAGTGCCGCGACGATCAGGGAGGGCAGCAGCACCCAGTAGATCAGCCGCTCCATCCCCGCCCAGACCGTGTCGTCGCGCAGCAGCCGCCGCTTCAGCAGGGCACCGAGGGCAAGCAGGGCGAAGGCGGGGACGAAGGCGTCGAGCCAGGCGCTCATGCGAATGGTGCTGCGGTCACGCGCGCGGCCCCCGCGTGGTCCAGGGGGCAATCGTCGGCGCGGCGGCCACGGCCGACAGGCAGGCGGATTCGGTCACGCCCTCGTCGCTGCCCAGGGCGCGTGCCGCCGCATGCCCGACCACGAGGCGTGCGCCTTCGGCATAGAGGATGACATCGAGCCGGCATGCGGGCGCCTCATAGAGCCAGACCTCGGCGGCGCCTTCCGGGCGGCGGATCGTCGGTTCGCCCAGCATGCGCCGGACCTGGTCGGCGGTCACCCCGACCAGCGCCGCCGCGG
>NZ_JBYCZL010000020.1:0-108851 GCF_057586215.1 Roseomonas sp. SRI_022 | reverse complement strand
TTCCGCCGGCCAGGCGGCGGCGAGCTTTGCGATGGCCGCTTCCATCACCACGGCGATCCGCGCGAAGGAGCCGGCCTCGGCGGGCGGCGGCGCAGCGGCGCGCGGCTGACCAGCCAGCGCGCCAGGCAATGCTTCCGCCGCGCGGGCGAGCCAGGCCATGTCGAGCGCGAGCCGCGGCTGCTCGGCCAGCACCGCGCGCCAGATCTCCTGCGCCGGGGGCAGGGACTGGTCCTCCGCAAGGGTCCAGCCGGCAGGGCTTTCCTCGGCGATGCCGGCCTCGGCCAGGGATTGCCACAGCGCGCGTCGATAGGGCGTGGCGAGCAGCGGCGCGGCCGGCAGAGCGGCAACGGCCGCCGAGGCGGCGAAGCCTTCCAGCAGCAGCGCGGCCTCGGTCATGTCGGCCGCTGCATCCGCCAGGCGCGCGGCCTCCAGGGCGGCCTCGGCCTCGAAGGTGGCAGGCGCGGCGGGGAAGGGCGCGGCCGGCAGTGGATCGAGCCGGAAGGCGTGTTCGGCCGGGGTGCTGCGGCCAGGCAGGCGGATGCGTTGCAGCCAGACATCATGGCCGGTCGCGACCACGGCGCCGGCCGCATCGCGCAGCACGAGATCGGCGGCCACGAAGCGTTCGCCGCGCCGGGTCAGCGCGACCTCGGCGACCGCTGGCGGCTCGGCGCCGCGCCGGGCAGCGAGGCGGCCGATGCGCACCGGCACCAGCGACTGGCCTTCCGGCCGCACCAGCGCCGAGAGCAGCGCGATCAGCCCCTGCAGCGCGCCGTCCAGCAGGACGGGATGCAGGATGAAGCCCTCGGCCGGCGGGGCGGTGTCGGGCAGGCGGAGCGTGACGCGGGCGCGGGCCTGAGCGTCATCCGCCAGCACCTCCACCACCGGGCGGAAGGCGGGGCCATAGTCAAGCCCGCAGCGCGCGGCCAGCGCCACCACCTCCGCCCCCGTGACGCGGCGGCGCCCGGCGGCGGCGGGCTGGTCGACGCCGGGCAGGCGCGGCAGGGTGGCGATGCGGGCGCGGGCCGACAGGCTCCAGGGTTCCTCGGCAAGGCGGCGCCGGCTTTCCAGGGCAAAGCCGCCTTCCTCTCCGGTGATCGCTCGTACTTCGCGCGTGCGGTCCGGCTCCAGCGCCAGCGGGCGCAGGATAGCCAGGTCGGAGACCTCCAGCACCTCGGCCTCCGGGAAGCGGGCGGCGGCGGCGGCGAGGGCCATCTCCGCCATGCCGGCGGCCGGCAGCACAGCCTCCCCAAGCAGCCGGTGGTCAGCGAGCCAGGGATGCAGGTCGGCGTCGAGCCAGGTGGTCCACGCACAGGCGTCCTCACCCTGGCGGATGCCGAGCAGAGGATGCTCACGGCGCGGCTGCGCCAGCGCGGCGGTTTCGGTGGTGCGCGGGAACCAGGTGGGGCTGCGCGCGAAGGGGGTGCGGGGCAGGGCGGCACGTTCCGCCGGGCCGTCGAAGGCAGGGCCGGATCGCGGGTCGGCACCGCGTGCGATGGCGCGGCCGGCGATGGCGGGAAAAGGGTCACCTGGCCCATCCCGCCGCGTCAGCGTGGCGAGCACCGCCGCGCCATCGGTGTCCTCGCGCAGGCTTTCGCGCAGATAGGATTGCAGCACCGCGGCCGGGCCGATTTCGACGAACAGCCGAGCGCCGGTTGCCGCCGCGCCGCGCACCGCGTCGCGGAAGCGCACGGGCTCGCGCAAGTTGCGCCACCAATAGGATGCGCCGGCCTCGGCCCCGGGTAGCACCGCGCCGGTGACCGACGACACCATCGGGATCGCAGCGTCGCACGGCGCCAGCGTCGCCAGGTCGGCGAGCAACCCGTCCCGCACCGGGTCCATCGCCGCCGCGTGGAAGGCATAGTCGAGGTCGAGCGGCACGGCCGAGAAGCGCGCCTGTTCGGCCGCCGCGCAGAGCCGCGCGATCGCCTCGGCCGGGCCGGCGACGGTGATGGCCGATGGGCCGTTGACGGCCGCGACTTCAAGACCTGGCCCGCAGGTTTCGAGCAACGGCGCGGCGGCCTCGGCCGAGGTGCCGATCGCCGCCATGCGCCCGGCGCCGCGCGTCGCATGCTGGTGGCGGGACCGCGCGACGATCAGCCGAGCCGCCTGGTCGAGCGGCAGGATGCCGGCGCACCAGGCCGCCGCGACTTCACCCACCGAATGGCCGAGTGCCAGGGCCGGGCGGATGCCCTGCGCGGCGAGTGCGCCGACCACGCCGACCTGCACCGCGAACAACAGCGGCTGCGCCACATCCGTCCCGGCCAGCATCGCCCCTGGCACGCCGCGCTTCAGCAGCGTCATCGGCGACCAGCCGAGCAGCGGCGCGAGCGCCGCATCCGCATCCTTCATCGCGGCGCGGAAGGCCGTGTTGTGGCGCAGCGCCTCGCGCGCCATCGCCTCATGCTGCGCGCCGTTGCCGGAGAAGACGAAGGCGAGGCTGCCGCGCACCGCCTGGCCCTGTTCGGCGGCGTCGCGCTGGCCATCGGTCGAGGCCGTGATGGCATCGGCTATCGCCGCGCCATCCGCGCCGCGCAGGACCAGCCGATGCGGCGCGAGGTCGCGATGCCGCGCGATGCCACGCGCAAGTGCCGCGGCACCATCCGCATCGACGTCGTCGAGCGCGTCGCGCCAGCGCGAGGCCAGAAGGCCGAGCGCGGCTTCGGAGCGTGCGGAGAGCACCAATGGCGGCGTACCGCGCGCGCGTCCGGCCGGGCTGCGCTTCGGCGCCGGCGCGCGGCCGAGCAGCACCGTCGCGTTGGTACCGCCGAAGCCGAAGGAATTGACGCCGACCACGGCATCCTCGCGCGCCGCGACGGGCGTCAGCGCGGTCGGAACGGCGATGTTCAGCGCGGCGAAATCGATCTCGGGATTCGGTTCGTTGAAATGGAGCGAGGGCGGGACTGCGCCCTTCTCCAGCATCAGCATCGCCTTCAGCAGCCCGGCCATGCCGGACCCCGCTTCGAGATGCCCGATATTGGTCTTCACCGAACCGACCGGCAGCGGCGCGCCGCGGTGCTGCGCGATGGTGGTGCCGATCGCCCAGGTCTCGGCCGGGTCGCCGACGCGGGTGCCGGTGCCATGCGCCTCGAAAGCCAGGAAGCGATCAGGCGCGATGCCGGTGCGCGCCAGCACACGGCCCATCAGCACCGCCTGCGCGGCGCGGTTGGGCAGCGACAGCCCAATGGTGCGCCCCGCCGCATTTGCCCCGCTGCCGAGCAGCACCGCGCGGATCGGATCGCCGGCGGCGATCGCGTCCTCGAGCCGCTTCAGCACGACGACGCCTGCGCCCTCGGCGCGGACATAGCCATCGGCGGCGGCGTCGAAGGCCCGGCAGCGCCCGGTCGGCGAAAGCATCCCCGCGCGCGAGAAGCCGATGAAGGAATAGGGCGAGAGCAGCATGTTCACGCCACCCACCACCGCCGCTTCCAGTTCCGGATCGTCGATCAGCGCCTGGGTCGCGAAATGCAGCGCGACGAGCGAGGAGGAGCAGGCGGTGTCCACCGTCTGCGCCGGCCCGCGCAGGTCGAAGACGTTGCCGATCCTGTTCGCCAGGATCGACAGCGCATTGCCAGTCATGAAGAAGCGGTCGCCGGCCGAAGGATCTTCCAGCCTCAGCTCCGCATAGTCGGTCGAGGAGCCACCGGCGAAGACGGCGATGTTGCGCCCGGCGAGGCGTTCGGCTGGCCAGCCCGCATCCTCGAAAGCCTCGGCGGCGACTTCCAGCAGCAGGCGCTGCTGCGGGTCCATCTCGGCCGCCTCCCGCGGGGACAGGCCGAAGGCAGGCGCATCGAAGCCGGCCGCATCGCCGATCGTGCCGGCGGCGAAGGTATAGGACCGGCCCGGTTCGGACTTGCGCGGATGGCCCCAGCGCAGCTGGTCGAAGCGGTCGGTCGGCACGGTCGTGACGGCGTCGCGCCCTTCGGCGAGCAGCGTCCAGAAGGCGTCGAGGTCGGGCGCGCCGGGCAGGCGGCAGGCAGCGCCGACGATCGCGATCCCGCCATTCGGGCGGGCTGCGCGGCCCCGGGTCGTGCGGCGCGTGCGGTCGTGGGCGGTCATCCGCGCGGCCGGCCCGGCCTGGCACGCGATGCAAGGCGGGTCATCGCAGGATGGCCGGCTGTGCGTCGATGGGTTCGGATGCCGGCGCGGCGGCGCCGGCACGGCGTGGCGCAGTGCCGGGGACGGCGGCGTGGCGCAGCGCGACGCGGGCCAGCAAGCCGTCCACCGCCTCGAAATGCTCGTCCCAGCAGGGTGCCGACCAGCCGCGCAGCCGCGCGAGCTGCGCCGCGCGCGCACGGCTGTCCGGCGCGGCGTAGTCGAGCACCATGCGCCGCCATCCCGCGCCGTCCAGCGGGTCGAGGTATTCCGGCACGTCGCCGCCCACCTCGCGCAGCGCCGGCAGGTCGGAACAGATGGCCGGCGCGCCGGAGGCCAGCGCCTCCGCCAGCGGCAGGCCGTAGCCCTCGGCGAAGGAGGGGAACAGCAGCGCCCGGCTGCCAGCCAGCAGTGCCGCGACGGCGGTGTCGGGCAGCGACCCCGCTTCCGTCACCAGGCCGCGCAGCAAGGTGCAGCGTTCCAGCAGGTCGAGGACGTTCTCATTCTCCCACCCCCGCCGGCCGACCAGGACGAGCCGTGGCGCGGCCGGGCCCCATTTGGCGGCGAAGTCGCGCCACAGGTGCAGCAGCAGCAGGTGGTTCTTGCGTGGTTCGATCGTGCCGATCGAGACGAAATAGGGTTCGTCCGGCATCGCCGGGACATTGGCGGCCGGGCCAGGCATGCGGATGCCGAGCGGGGCGACGACAACCTCCGGCGGGTCGGCCTGGCGCACCAGATGCGGCTGCAGCACCGCGCCCGTCGCGGCCGAATTGACGATGATGCCGGTAGCCAGGGAGGCGACGGTTTCGAGCCGCCGCAGATGCTGCATGGCCACGCCCGGCCGGGCATATTCGGGGTGCGTCGCCGGGATCAGGTCGTGCACCAGCGGGATGAAGGCGGCCCCCGCGGCGCGCAGCTCCGCGATCGGCTCCGCCTTCTCCATCAGGCGATGCGAGACGAGGAGGAACAGGCTGCGCCTTTCGCGGGCCATGACCTCGGCGAGCCGGGCCCGGCCACGCGAGATTGCCAGGCGCAGCAACGAAAGGCGGCCGAGGCGCTGGGCGGATCGGCGCGCCGCTGCGGCACCTGGCGCATCGGACCAGCCGACCGACAGCGCCGCAGCGTAGTCGGCGACCAGGGATCGTGGCACGGCGGCATAGCCGCCCCAGGGGCCACGCGCGCAGAAGGTGACATCGGCTGCCGGCGCCGCCAGCCATCGGGCCGCATAGGCAGCCTCGACTCGGTCGATCCCCGACGGCGCCCGCCGACGACCACAGGCAAGAAACCGGGACACGTCCAGCACTACGTGCAAGGCACCACCATTCCCTGCCGGCCAACCCCGCCGGCACCCGTTACGCCCCGCCATGACCAGGCTTCAGGCCCGGCAACCCCACGGCACCCTTCTGAACAGGGATGCTCGCGACAGCACTGCGTCCCGCCCTCCATGCAACCTATCACAACCTTAATCCCTCGGTAGTCTGCCGCGTCAACATCGAAGGTCCGGCCCTGGCAGGATCGGCCGTTCCGGGCCAGACTCGCGAAGGATCTACCTCGGAAGTGTGAACTCCCATGACCATCTGGCGCCGCAAGGCAGACCCCGCCGACATGGAGGCGCGCTTCCGCGACAGCCTGCCCGGCCTGTTCGGAATCCGCATCATCGAGATCGGGCCGGATTTCATCCGCGCCGAGATGCCGGTCGATCAGCGCCATGCGCAGCCCTTCGGCATCCTGCATGGCGGCGCCTCCGTCGTGCTGTCCGAGACGCTCGGCAGCATCGCGAGCAGCCTGACCCTGCCCGAGAGTCGCCGGGCCGTGGGGCTCGAGGTGAACGCGAACCACGTCTCCGGCGTGCCAGTCGGGCAGGTGGTCAGCGCCATGTGCCGGCCGCTGCATCTCGGCCGCACCACCCAGGTCTGGCAGACCGAGATCCACCGCGCTGATGGCAAGCTCGCCTGCGTGTCGCGGTTGACCACGGCGGTGGTGGAACGGCGCGACTGAATGCCCGTGGGGCATTCAGTCGCTGGTTTTCTTGATCCCTCAGGTGGCGGGCACCGCGCATTCGCGCTCGCGGATCGCGTGCGGTTGCCGGGCCGGGGTGCCGCCGATAGCCTGCGCTGCGGAAACCCAGACAATCGCCGGCCCTCCGAATGAACCGAGGAGACCGTTCGCATGCACCCCATTGCCATTCTATCCGTACGTGACGCGCGCTGGATCACCTTGCCCAGCCTTCACGCGCCCATGCTGACCACGGGTGACACCGCGTCCAGCGATGTGGCGCACAGTGCCGCGCGCGGGTTGTCGCGCACTGCTGTCGGGGATATCGCGACGGTCCGCCGGGCGATCGACAATCCGCGCATCGGCGCGGCAAGAAGGGCCATCGCATGAGCACGAAGCCAAAGGTCGCCGTCATCGGCACGGGCGGGACCATTTCCTCGGTCGGGCGCGGGCCGCTCGACCTGATCGACTATTCCGCCGCGGGCCAGGTGCTGGACGTGAACGGGGTGATCGCCCGCGTGCCAGAACTGGCGCTGGTCGCCGACATCGTCCCGGTGCCGTTCAGGGCCATTCCGTCCACCGCGATCGGTTGGGCGGAATGGAAGGAATTGCTGCTGATCTGCGACCGGCTGGTGGCGGAGCACCCCGACCTCGCGGGCATCGCGGTGACGCATGGCACTGCCTCGCTGGAGGAGACGGCCTATTTCCTGTCGTTGACACTCAAGATCCCGGTGCCGGTCGTCCTCGTCGGCGCGCAGCGGCCGGCTTCGGCCCTTGCCGGCGACGGGCCGATGAACCTGGTGAATGCGGTGCGCGTCGCCGCCGATCCGCGTGCGCGGGGCCTCGGCGCGCTGGTGCTTTTGAACGACGAGATCCAGGCGGCGCGGGAGGTGACCAAGACCTCCACCCTGCGCCTGCAGACCTTCCGCACGCCCGATTTCGGCGTGCTGGGCCATGCCGATGCCGATGAGATCTGCTGGTACCGCAAGCCGCTGCGGCGCATGGCGCCCGATACGGAATTCGATGTGCGCGGGCTGGACGCGCTGCCGCGTGTCGATATCGCCTATGCCTATGCCGGAGCGGATGGCGCGGCGATCGACGCCTTCGTCGCCGCCGGCGCGAAGGGCATCGTCACCGCGGGCTTCGCGCCCGGCTTCGTGACGCCGGCCATGGCCGCTGCGATGGAAGCGGCGGTGGCGACGGGCGTGGCCGTCGTCCTGTCGTCCCGCGCCGGATCGGGCCGGGCCGGCAAGACCACGCGCGGACGGAAGTCGGGCTTCATCACCGCCGACAACCTGACGCCGCAGAAGGCGCGCATCCTGTTGTCGCTCTCGCTCGCGGCCGGTGCGACGGATCATGAGCGCATCTTCGCGACCTACTGACCGTTCCTGTCGTAACGGACGGGTTCGGCGCGAGGCGTGCCCGCTGATCGTGGGCATGCTGGCGCGGCTGCGCGGGATCGCCGGCTGATGACCGATCGCGCCTGGGTGCGGCTGCCTTCGGGGCGACGGCTCGACCTCCTCGCGCCCACGCCCTTCGACTGGACGGATGCGGACCTTGCCACCGGCCTTGCGCGCACCTTCCGCTGGGGCGGGCATTCCGCCTGGCCGGAGCCGCTGTCGGTCGCGCAGCATTCGCTGACGGTGCTCGCGCTGCGCCGGACGCGCACGCGGCACCGCCTGACGCCGGCGCAGGAATTGCGCGAATTGCTGCATGACGCGGATGAGGGGCTGATCAACTTCGACTGCATCTCGCCGCTGAAGCCCTTCCTCGGGCCGGGCTTCGCGGAGTTGCAGGCGCGGCTGCTGGGGGTGATCGCCGCGCGATACCGGCTGCCGGCCTGGAGCGTGGAGGAGAAGCGCGCCCACAAGGCCGTCGATGTCGCCGTCGCCGCCGCAGAGGCCGTGCATGTCGTCGGCTGGACGGCGCAGGAGGTGCGCGAGACGCTCGGCATCCGCGCCGTGCCGATGGAAAAGGACCCTCTCGCCGTGCGTTACGGCGATCCGCCCTGGCGGCCCTGGGCGCCGGATGTGGCGGCGGGGCGGTTCCTGGAGGAACTGGCGGCGTTGCAGGCGCGCGCGCGGTAGACGAAGACGCTTAGCGCCCGAGGCGCTCGCCTTCCAGGACATAGCGATTGAAGAGGTCGGCCGCGGCAGCGACGATGGTTTCGGACTCGAGGTCGAGCCGGCCTACCCAGCGGATGCTGAAGACGACGCCGGCATCCGCCCCCGAGATTTCGCAGCTGATGTCGCGCGGCGACGTTCCATAGCAGAGGCGCTCGATACGAATGGCGCGGCTGTTGATAACGACAATCGCGTTCAGCGGCCGTCCTGAGGGCGTCGCGTCGCGCAGGCGCGAACTGAAGTTCACGCTGAAAGGGAGCCCAGGGAGGGCTCCCCCGCTGCCGAGCGCCGAGGGCACGCTGCCTGATGTCGCGTGCTGGGTTTGGCCATCGTCGAGCAGGACCCCGCGAAGGGACCAATATTGCCACATTTCCGGATGGCGCCCGGGAAGGGCTTCGCGCCTGCCATCGGCATTTGCCTCCGGCAGGCAATCGCTGTGTGGGGAACAGTACCCGACCGGCCAAGATTGATTCCGTGTGGGCATTCCGTGCGCAGAGTTCCCCAGCATATCGATGCGCGTCCAGCGCGGACCGGTGAAAGCCGACCACGGCACCTGCATGCGTCGATCCGGGCCGAAGCCGAAGGTGCAGTGTTCCGATGCTCCGCGCCGATCATCAGGACAAAGGTCGGCTGCGAACCCTGGCGGCGGCGGTGTGGAAGCCTCTGCGCGGCCCATCGAGAAGGAACTGAGTGCGGTCAGAAGCACTAGTAAACGATGTGCGTGACCGGTCATCGTGAGATCCCCCACCTTGCCAACTCCGCGCCCCACGAGAGGGAGGGTAGCCGGATCGCCCGTCCCGCGCGATCATCCCCTTTGGGAAACGTACCGAGAGGGATTGGAACGCGCATGACTGCCGCCGTGCCGGTTGCCGGCCACAAATTCATCATCGTGGGCGGCGCGAGCCTCGTGGGCTCCGCCACCGCCGCCGAACTGCTCGATGCCGGCGCGTCGGAAGTCGTGCTGTTCGACAATTTCTCGATGGGCTCCGAGCAGGCCATCGCGCACATCAAGGACAATCCGCGCTTGAAGACCGTGCGCGGCGATGTGATGCGCCTGCCCGACCTGCTGCGCGCCATGGAAGGTTGCCACGGCGCGCTGCTGCTCGCCGCCTACATGACGCTGAACATGGATCGCGACCCCTGGGGCGGGTTGGACGTCAACATCCGCGGCGTGCAGAACGCGCTGGAAGCGGCGCGCGCCAACGGCGTGAAGAAGGTGGTCTTCGCGTCCTCCAACGCCGTCTATGGCTACGGCCCTGGCGTGAAGGGCGATCTCGTGGAGGACACGCCCTTCCATTCCGTCGGCGCGCCGCCGGCCGCGATCATCTATGGCGCGACCAAGATCATCGGCGAGCAGCTCTGCCGCGATGCCAAGCGCCGCTTCGGATTGGACTACGTCGTGCTGCGCTACTCCACCGTCTATGGCGAGCGACAGCACTACCGCGCGGCCAATGCGCTCTACATCATCGAGACCTGGGACAAGGTGAAGAAGGGCGAGCGTCCGCAGGTCTATGGTGATGGCTCCGAGACCAAGCACTTCGTCTATGTCGGCGACCTGGCGCGGGCCAACCGCATGGCCTTCGAGGCGGATGCCACCGATGTCGCGGTGAACACCTCAGGGCCGAAGCCGGTCACCACGCTCGAACTTGTCGGCATGGTGACGAAGCTCGCGGGATCGTCCATCGAACCGGAGTTCGTCGGCGACACGCCGGGCAAGGTGCGGCTGACCTCGGGCGGTGCCTTCCGCATCGCGCATGAGCAAGC
Source organism: Roseomonas sp. SRI_022 (assembly GCF_057586215.1). NCBI lineage: Bacteria > Pseudomonadati > Pseudomonadota > Alphaproteobacteria > Acetobacterales > Roseomonadaceae > Roseomonas > Roseomonas sp. SRI_022. The sequence continues at coordinate 98,877 of NZ_JBYCZL010000020.1, read as the reverse complement.
CTTCAAGGCCATCGGCTGGAAGCCGCAGGTGGAGATGGAGGAAGGCCTCCGCCGCCTGATGGCCTGGATCGAGAGCAATGAGGGGAGGACATCGTGACGACGACACGCCGCACGCTGCTGGCTGCTGGCGCCGGGCTCGCCGCGCCCGGCATCGCCCCCGCGCTCGCCCAGGTCAATCGCTGGCCGGACAAGCCCATCGAGATCGTCGTCGGCTTCGTCGCCGGCGGCGCGACCGACCTCGATGCCCGCGCCGTGGCGCCGATGCTGGAAAGGCGCATCGGCGGATCGGTCGTCGTGGTCAACCGCCCCGGTGCGGGCGGTGAGGTGGCGCTCGCGGCCGTCGCGCGCGCGCGGCCGGATGGGCACATGCTCGGCACCACCAACATGCCGGGGTTGCTGACCATCCCGATCGAGCGGACGGCGCAGTTCAAGCTGGATGACTTCGCCGGCATCGCCAACATGGTCACCGACCCCACCGCGGTCACGGTGCATGAGGACAGCCCGTATCGTTCCATGCAGGACCTGATCGCGGCGGCACGCGCTCGGCCGGAGACGATCACCTATGCCTCGCCCGGCGTCGGCACGGACGACCATCTGCAACTGGTGCTGCTGCAGGCGGCGACGGGAACCAGCTTCACCCATGTGGTGTTCCAGGGCGATCCGCAGCTCATGGCCGCGGTGCTCGGCCGGCAGGTCGATGCGATGGGGCTGAACCTCGGCCCGGTCTCGGCGAACCGCGACAAGCTGCGCACGCTTGCCATGGCGGGTGCGGCGCGCAGTTCCTTCCGCCCGGACGTGCCGACGCTGAAGGAACTCGGCTTCGATATCGAGATGGCGTCCGAGCGCGGTCTGGTCGCGCCGGCCGGCACGCCGCCCGCGGTGCTCGCGAAGCTGCGCGAGGCGATGGCCGACGTGGTGAAGGACCCTGCCTTCGTCAGCGCCTTCCGCGCCCGCTTCACCGAACCGCGCTACGAGGAAGGCGAGGCTTGGTTCACGCGCCTGCGCGGGTTGCAGGAGGGCTATCGCACGCTGTGGCAGCGCACGCCCTGGTCGCAGCGGTGACGCTCAGCGCAGCGGGATCGGGATCGGCTCCACCTGCTTCGCGCCGGTGTTGTCGGCCATCAGCAGGACGTTCGCCGGCACGGTGAAGCCGGTATCCTGCGGGCGGCTTTTCACATGGTCGCCCGGCCCGCCGATCGGCGGGCCCGAATGGGTCCTGTCGTGGTGCTCGACCCAATCATTCGTCCAGACCTCACAGGTCGTGGCGTGGATGATGCACTCGACGAAGACCCCGACGCGGCCCTCGCGGTTGTAGGACAGGTCGTAGCTCAGCACCGGCCCGTCGAAATGCAGTGCTTCGGCGATCGCGCGCATCTCGGCCACATGTTCCTGCACGCCGGGCATGCCGGGGCGATAGCTGGAACCATCGCCGATCTTGGCGGCGACATAGAGGTTGATCCCCTGGCTGCCCCCGCTGGGGTGTCCGGCGACGAAGTTCGCGAACTTCGCAGCGAAGGCATCGAAGCGGGACGGATTGGCGCCGAGCGCCTGGTGGAAGCCGAACACCCCCGCCGTGGTCTGGTACATGATCGCCCGGCAGGCGCTGATGCTGGGGAAGCCCAGCCGCGTCGCCGAGAATCCGTATTCATGCTCGCTGAGCAGGACCAGTCCCTGCGAGAAACTCGGCATGGCGGCGATCCCATCCTGTATGGCAGGCGCACATCAGACGATGCCCGCATGGCCGGAGGCAAGTCAGGCGGGCGTCGTCACGCTGTCGCGGATGAAGCCGATCAGCGGTTCAACGAGCGCGGAGCGGCCCTCCGCATCGCCGAACAGGCACATCTCCGCCGTGCCGCAGCCGGGCAGGGCAGGTAGCTCCACGAGGCCCGGCGGCAGCCCGGCACGGCCCAGCACCGTCGTCGCGAACCCCGCCTGCGCTGCCGCCGCGACGCCGGGCAGGGAGGCGGAGGTGAACACCACCTCGAAGGCCATCCCGGCACGGGCGAGCGCGGCCAGCGCCCGGTCGCGGAACATGCAGCCCTGCGGCAGCATCGCGATGGGCAGCGGTCGGTCGGCTGGCGGGTCCCAGCCGGGGGCGGCGACCCAGACGATGGTTTCGGTAAAGATCGGGCGGCCTTCCGTCTCCCCGTCGCGCCGCTTGCCGAGCACGAGGTCGAGCGCGCCGTCGGCCATCGCGCCGCGCAGCTCATGGCTGCGGCCGACCTCCACCTCCAGCCGCACCTGCGGATAGGTCTGTGCGAAGCGCGCCAGCACCGGGGCCAGGTTGCGCGGGATGAAGTGATCGGCGACGCCGAGCCGCAGCCGCCCTTCGACCGGCGGCGCGATCATCCGCCGCACCGCTTCGTCGTTCAGCGCGAGGATGCGGCGGGCATAGGCGAGCAGCGTCTCGCCTTCGCGCGTCAGCGCCACGCCACGCCCGCCACGGTCGAGCACTCGCTTGCCGAGGATATCCTCCAGCCGCTTCACCTTCAGGCTGATCGCCGATTGCGTCAGGCCGAGCGCGGTGCCGGCGGCGGTGAAGCCGCCACGCTCGGCCACCGTGACGAAGCCGCGCAGCAGGTCGAGATCAAGGTCGGGGACACGCATGGCATGAGGAACCATCATGCGCATCGCGGCGTCAATGACATCCGCAAATGAAAAGGCCGGGCCCCGAAGGGCCCGGCCTGGTTCCGGGGGCTAGATTTCCTCGTCGCTGCCCCAGTCGCCGCCGTCATCCTGGGCGCCGTAGGCGTCCTGGTTGTCGTCAACCGGGGCGGCATCCTGCTGGCCCCAACCGCTGTCCGCCGGCGCCTTGGCACCGCCATCCCCGCCGGCCCCGCCCGGATCGGTCCAGGGCGAGGAGACCGGCGACGCATCCGCCCCGCCGGTGGCGAAGGGGGTCGCGGCCTGCGCCGCGCCGCCATGCCCGCCGAAGGCGCTCGACAGCATGTTGCCGAGCATCATCCCGCCAGCCACACCCGCGGCCGCGGCGACCGCGGTGCCGAGGAAGCCCATGCCGCCCCGGCCCTGCTGCTGCTGCATCGCCTGCGGGTTGTAGCCAGCCGGGTATTGCGGCTGCGGCGGGGGCGGCATCGGCGGCGGCATGCGTGCATTGGACCGCCCGCCGAACAGCCCGCCGAGCATGCCACCACTGCCGGCCTGGGCCACCTGGGCCTGGCCCTCGCGGCGGGCGTTCTCGACTTCCCATTCCAGACGCTGGATGCGGTTGTTCGCCTCGACCAGCGCCGCTTCCTGCACGAAGGCGGACTGGGTGATGCGGTACCGCGCCTCCGGATAGCGCGTGAAGAGGTCGGCGATGAAGCGATCCGCCTCCGGGTCCACCGGCGGCAGGTTCGGGCGCTGCGGCGCCGGGGCGGCGCCCCAGGGACCGCTCGGTGCCTGCGGCACGGCCGCATTGCCGCTGATCCGTTCCACGAAGGCGGAAATGATCCGCCGTTCTTCTTCCGTCATTAGACCTCATCCTCTCCCGACTGAGCGGCGACGCGCCTGGACCAGCGCATTCTTCCGTCGCGGCGCGAAATGGCCCGGCGCGGGTCGGGATTCAAGGCGTGTCGCGCGGCGCCCGGTCCGGCATCGACAAGCGCCGCCATTCGATCGCCGGGCAGTGGTCCATCACCACGGCCAGCCCCGCCGCGCGGGCCCGCGCCGCCGCCGCCTCATCGATCACGCCCAGTTGCATCCACACGGACCGCGCGCCGAGCGCGATGGCCTCGTCCACCACCCCGCCGGCCTCGGACGAGCGACGGAAGATGTCGACCATGTCGAGTGGGCCGGCCTCGGCCAGCGTCGCGACGGAGGTGACGCCATGCACGGCGCGTCCCTGCAGCGCCGGGTTCACCGGCACCACGTCGTAGCCGCGATCGCGCAGGAAGCCGAAGACGCCGTTGCTTGGGCGATTCGGCCGGTCGGATGCGCCGACCACGGCGATGCGCCGCGTCCTCAGCAGCAGGTCGCGGATCTGTCCGTCGGTCATCGCGGCGCCCCCGGCACATCGAGGAATTTCTGCATCAGTTCCAGGTCCAGCCAGCGGTCGAACTTCCGCCCGACCTCCCGCAACACCGCGCCGCGCTCGAAGCCGAGCCGTTCATGCAGGCGGATCGACCCTTCATTCGCCGCATCGACGCCCGCGATCATCACATGCTTGCCGAGCGCGCGCGCCGGTTCGAACAACGCGGCGACGAGCGCGCTGCCAAGCCCCCTGCCGCGCGCATCGGCGCGGATATGGACAGAATGCTCGACCGTGTGGCGGAAGCCCGGCCAGGGCCTGAAATCGCCGAAGGAGGCGAGGCCGAGCACGCCGTCGCCCTCATCTGCGACCAGCACCGGATAGCCCAGCACGCGCCGCGCGGCGAACCAGGCAGCGCGGTCCTCGAGGCTGAAGGGATCGTCGGCATAGATCGCCGCGGTGGTCGCGATCACCTCGTTGAAGATCGCGGTGATCGCCGGCAGGTCGTCCTCGTTGGCCGGGCGGATGGCCATCAGAATTCCTCGAGCAGGCGGCCGCAGCCCTCGAAGCGATCCATGATCCCGTTGGCGCGCAGCGCGTGCCAGTAGGTCGCGGTGTTGATCGCGATGACCGGCTTGCCGAGCCAGAGTTCCGCCATCGCCGCGAGCCTCACCATCGACAGGTTGGTGCCAACCTGGATGATCGCATCCACGTCGTCGCCGTCGATCTGCTTGAGCGCGGCGACGCATTGCTGCGGCGTGACCTGCGCAATGCCCGTCCAGGACCGGCATTGCAGCGCGATGTCGCGCACCACGGAAAAGCCCATGTCGCCGAAGTACCGCGCGACCTCGGTGTTCATCGCCGGCCAGTAGGGCGACAGCACCGCGAGGCGCTTCACCCCGCCATAGCTGTTCAGCGCCGCGGTGCAGGAGTGGCTGCCAACCGAGATGTCGAGGCCCGAGGCATCCTTCACCTGCGCGATGAAGCGGTCCGCACCCTTGGCACCGTCGAAGAAGGTGACGGCCGACATGCCCATCACGAGGTAGTCCGGGTTGCAGGTCATCACCGACCGCACCGCGTCGAGGGTATTCGCCCCGATCAGCTCCGCGCCGGCGCGGAAGGTCTCATTCGACACCGCATCGGCATTCGGCGTGAAGATGCGCGAGTAATGGTTGGTCACGCCGGCCGGGCGCATCATGTCGAAATCCGGCTGCACCACGGTGTTGGTGGACGGCCCCATCACGCCGAACAGCTTCCGCCAGCCAAGGATATCGCGACCCATCACCGTCTCCCGCATAAATAGCCGCGTGCAGCCTGCCACAGGTGCCGGCCCGCGCCAGCCCTTGCCGGCACGCGGCATGCAAGGCCACTGTCCGATGCTTCACGCCGGAGAACGACATTGATGACCGGGGCCAGCCGCCGCACCTTGCTGCTCGCAGCACCAGCCCTTGCGCTGCCAGCCGCGGCCCGCGCGCAGGCGCCCTGGCCCGACCGGCCGATCCGCTGGATCAACCCCGGCCCGGCCGGTGGCGCGGGGGACGTGCTGTCCCGCCTGGTCGGCGACCGCGTCTCGGCCCGTCTCGGCCAACCCGTGGTGGTGGAGAGCCGCCCCGGCGCCGGGACGAACATCGGCATGACCGCGGTCGCACGCAGCGCGCCGGATGGCTACACGCTCGGCCTCACCTCCATCGCATCCAATGCCGCGAATCGCTGGCTCTATCCGAACATGCCCTTCGATCCGGAGAAGGATTTCGCGGCCATCGGCATGATTGCGCTGGTGCCCAACATCGTCGTCATCCCGCCCTCCATCCCGCCGCGCAACCTCACGGAATTCGTCGCCTGGGCGAAGGGGCTGGGGCGGCCGCTGAATTTCGGCTCGGTCGGGATCGGGTCGTCGCAGCACCTCGCCGCCGCGCAGTTCGGCCAGATCACGGGCATCGAGATCATCCACGCGCCCTACAACCAGGCAGGGCAGATGAACACCGACCTGATCGAGGCGCGGCTGGACGTGCTGTTCCAGTCGATCTCGGCGGTCGCGTCCATGGCGCAGGCGGGGCGGATGCGTCCCATCGCCGTCTCGGGCCCCGATCGCGTGCCCGCCTTCCCCGACCTGCCGACGATGCGCGAACAAGGCGTGGACGTGACCACCACGGGCTGGTTCGGCCTTGCCACACCGGCCGGCGTGCCGGAACCGATCCTCGCGCGTCTGGATGAGGCGCTGACGGCATCGCTCGAAGAACCCGAGCTGCGCCAGCGGATCATCACCGGCGGATCGGTGCCGACCATCATCCGCCGCGCGGAGTTCGCGCGCTTCATGGCGGAGCAGAGCGAGGAGATGGGGGCGATCATCCGCGCGACAGGGGCGCGGCTGCAGTAGCCTAGCCGGACGGTGCAGGCGGCCGCATCCCATTGGGCGGCGGCCGGGCCTTGCCCGGACATGATTGCGCCAGAAGAGCGCCTGCAACTGCGTGCGGCAGGCTCGATGCTGTCAGCATTGAGCATGAGTCGAGGCCGTCACGCACAGTTGAATGTTCCGTTCCGTTCGGGCCGGTGCGGAACAGTTGACCTCACCATTTGGGATTCACCTGCGCGACTCAGGGAATCTTGCGCCTGATCAAGTTTCTCATCCGCCGAAGCGGATAGAGGGGCGGTGAGATCGCAGACTTTCAATTGTGACGTGGTGAGGGTGCGGATCGATTTCCGTCACCGTCGAAGTGCGCATGCGGAGGAAGAAGCCCCTCTTCCGCTACGCACCCAGGACCGCTGGCGCAAGACTCGCGCCGGCGGTCCTGCGCTTGGCCGAAACCCGCCGCTTCGGGCGTTGCAGCGTGCGGTCAGCCCGGCGCGGCAAAGGCGCCGCGCAGGGCCAGGCCGATCGGTACCATTCCGGGGATCACCTCCCGCGTGAACAGCGTGAGGGTCGGGGCGAAGCTGGCCAGCGCCGCCGGTGTTGGAGGCGCCGGACCAAGTGCCGCGATCAGGCCGGGCGCCTCAGCCTCCGCCGCAGCGACGGCCGCTTCGCGTGCGGCGCCGAGCCGGCCGGCTGCGAGCAGCTGGGCCAGCATGGCGGGCAGCGTCGCCAATATCGCCGGCCAATGCGCGAGATGCAGATAGAGGCTGGGCACCACGGAAGCATCGGACAGCCCGTGCCGCGCGGCGAGCGCGCGCACCTCGGCGGCGGCATCCGGCGGCAACTCCGCGAGCCGTGGCAGGGCAGGGGGCGGGGGCGGCATCGATCCGATCGCACCAAAGGCGGCCGGACTGCCGGGCCCCATGCCGGCAAGTCGCAGCCGGATCGCCGTCAGCACCGCAAGGTTCGTGAGGTTACCGCGATTGTAGGTCTCGATCAGTTCCGCGACGCCGGCCGGCGCGGCCGTGCGTGGCAGCACCGGCACTGCGACGCGCGCCGCGATCCGGTCGCGCGCCCCGGCCGCCGCGCCACTGTCCAGCGCCGGGCGCGCCTGCACCCACAGCCAGTCGAGCACGCCCGGCATTGCCGCAGCATGACGCCAGATCAAATTGACCTGCGCGACGCCCACGCCCTGCCGCAGCCCGGCATAGACCGCCGCGACCGCGGGCGGCGCCTCTGCCTCGCGGATCTCGGCCAGGCTCACCGCGGCGCGGTCCAGGCGGTCTCGAGTTCCGCCCGCGTCATCAGGTCCGCGTATTTCTGGCCCATGTCGAACAGGTTCGCCTCATGCGGCGCGATGGCGCGATCGCCGACGCAATCGATGACGCAGACGGTGCGGAAATTGTGCTGCATGGCATCGACCACCGTCGCGCGCACGCAGCCCGATGTGGTGCAGCCTGCCACCGCCACCGTATCCACCCGCCGGAAGGCCAGCCATCCGGCGAGGTTCGTGTCGAAGAAGCCCGATGCTCCCTGCTTGCGCACCACCAACTCGCCCGGCAGCGGCGTCAGTTCCGGCACGATCTGCGACAGCGGGCTGTCTTCCGTCAGTTTCTTCAGCGACGGTGCCTTCAGCGTGAAGACACCGGCATCCGACCCGTCATCGGCATAGACGACGCGCGTATGCGCGACCGGCCAGCCCTGCTTCCGCGCGAAGGCGAGCAATTGCACCGTCTGCTCGATGGCAGGCGCGATGTTGCCGCCGCCGAAATGCTCGGGGTCGGAGAAGCCGACCACGAAATCGATGATGACCAGCGCCGGCGCCTGGCCCAGCCCCGCGCGGTTGCCCATGCCCTGGCGGTGATAGATGTCGGCTTCCGGATGTCCGCTCATGCGACGTTCTCCAGGTCCCGCAGCGATTGGATCATCGAGGTGCGCAGCAGGAAGGCGCGATGCTTCGCCGCATCGCCTGCCGTCGCGCGCAGGTCGTCGTGATGGGCGCGCCGCACCTCGGGGTCGCGCTGGTTCAGGATCTGGCGGTTGCGCAGTGCGGTCGCCTGCACCGTCTCCAGCGCCACCTTGCGGCGCTGGCGGGAGTAGCGCTCCATCAGCGCCACATCGGCGCCACGCCAGACCTCGATCAGCTTGCCGGCCAGGTTGAAGGCGTCGTGCACGCCGCCATTCATCCCCATGCCGCCCAGCGGGTTGTTGATATGTGCCGCATCGCCGGCGATGAAGCAGCGCCCCTGCACATAGGTGTCGGCGACGCGTTCATGTACGCGGTACGCGGTGCGATGGCGCAATTCGTAGCCGGCGGGGTTCGGTAGCACCGCCTGCAGCCGGTCCTGGATGCGGGCGGGGTCCAGCATCCGCTCCTCCGTCTCTGCGGCATCGGTGGGGAACAGTACTCGCCACAGGGACGCCGTGCGCAGCAGCACGAACCATTCCTCCGGATCGGAGATATAGGCGATGTTGGCGAGGTCGCCGATGTGATCGTGAAATGCGAAGGTCGTTGACAGCGTCAGGAAGATCTCGGGGATCGTCATCCCGTCGAAGCCGATGCCGAGCGACTTGCGCACCGCCGAGGACGCGCCATCCGCACCGATCAGGTAGCGCCCGCGGATCGGCTCGCGCGACCCGTCCGGGCGCTCGACCGTGAGCGTCACGCCATCGCCGTCCTGCGCGACATCCACCGCCTTGGCGTCATACAGGAACGCCTCCGCCGGCAGCCGGTCGCGCAGCATCCGCGTCAGCCGCCATTGCTCGCATTGCAGGCGATAGGGATGCGCCGTGTCGTCCTTCAGATGGCCGAGATCGAAGGTGGCGATCACCCCCGCATGCCGGTCGCGGAACTGCCAGGTCGGGCAGATCAGCCCCTGTTCGATCATCGCGCCCGTCACGCCGAAGCGGTCGAGCATGTCGAGCGTCGGCGGATGGAAGGTGGATGCACGCAGATCATCGGGCAGGTCGCGCGCCTGTTCGACGATGGTGATGGGAATGCCTGCATCGGCGAGCAACGCGGCGGCGACGAGCCCAGCAGGCCCGGCACCGGCAATCAGGACACGGTCATCGGTCATGGGTGCATAGCAGCGCGAGGGACGGCCGGCGGCAAGGCGCCTTGATGCGACCACCGGCGTGGGCGTCTATTGCGGCATGGTGTTCTCCCTCTTCGATCGCGCCCCGCGCGTGGCGCTGGTCCGGCTGGCCGGGCTGATTGCCGCGCGGCCCGACCCCTTCGCGGGTGGGCTGAATGCGGCCGGCATCGGTCCGTTGCTCGACCGCGCCTTCGCCATCAAGCGGCTGGCGGCGGTGATGCTGGTGGTGAATTCGCCGGGCGGGTCGCCGGTGCAGTCCTCGCTGATCGCCGCCCGCATCCGCCGCCTGGCCGAGGAGAAGAAGGTCCCGGCCATCGCCGTGGTCGAGGATGCGGCGGCCTCGGGTGGCTATTGGATCGCCTGCGCGGCGGATGAGATCGTCGCCGATCCGGCTTCGATCCTGGGGTCGATCGGGGTGATCAGTGCCGGCTTCGGTTTCGACAAGGCGATCGCGCGGCTCGGCGTGGAGCGGCGCCTGCGCACCGCGGGGTCGGAAAAGTCCTTCCTTGATCCCTTCAAGCCTGAGCGCGAGCCGGATGCCGCGCGGCTGGAGGAACTGCTCGCCGCGCTGCATGAGGAATTCAAGGCCTGGGTTCGCGCACGTCGCGGCGCCCGACTGAAGGCGCCGGAGGACGCGCTGTTCACCGGCCGCTTCTGGACCGGCCGCCAGGCGCTGGAGCTTGGCCTCGCGGATGCGCTCGGCGATGCGGAGGGCGAGGCGAAGCGTCGCTTCGGGGAGAAGGTGAAGATCATCCGCCTCGGCCAGCGCAAGCGGCCTTTCCCCTGGCGGCTGATCCCCGGCGCGCGGGAGGGGGTCGAAGCGATCGCGGCGGCGATGGAGGAGCGCGCCGCCTGGGCGCGGCTCGGCCTATAGCCCTGCCACTCCCGGACCCAGCGTCTCGAACAGCCGCGCCAGCACCCTCGTGCGCGGTACCAGGCAGCGCAACTCGACGAATTCCTCCAGCGTATGCGGCCCGCCGCCGATCACGCCGAGGCCATCCAGTGTCGGCACGCCCAGCGCCCCGGTGAAATTCCCGTCCGACCCGCCGCCTGCGACCCGCTCCCCGGCCGAAGGCAGCCCGCATTCGACCGCCAGCGCGGCGGCGTGGTCATACAGCGCCTGGATCGCTGGCGTCTTACCGAAGGGCGGCCGGCCAAGCCCCGCGGTCACCTCGGTCCGCACATCGGGGTCGTGCTGCGGCAGGGCGTGCACCGCCTCGCGCAACTCCGCTTCCTCCGCCGCCGTCGGCACCAGCGCATAGCAGATCGCCCGGCATTCGGCGGGCACCATGTTCTCATGCGTGCCGCCCTGGATGATGCCGATGTTGACGTAGAAGTTGCGCGGGTGGTCGGTCAGCGCCTCCAGCGCCAGGATATGATGCGCCATCTCGCGCACCGCGGACCGGCCCTCGGCGTGATAGGCCCCGGCATGTGCGGGCCGGCCGATGGTGCGCAGATGCCACCGCGCGATGCCGTGCCGCGCGATGGTGAACTTGCCGCCCTCGCCGGAAGGTTCCACCACCAGAGCGGCTCGGTGCCGCAACGCCTCGGCCTCGATGGCGGCGCGGGATGACGGGCTGCCGACTTCCTCATCCGGGATCATCATCAGGCTGACCGGCAGGCGTGGGCGGCGACCGGTCGCGTGCAGGTGCTGCAGCGCGGCCACCGCCATCGCATTGCCGCCCTTCATGTCGTAGATGCCGGGGCCATAGGCGCGCTCGCCCTCGACGCGATACGCGAAGGTGCCGCGCTGATGCACCGTGTCCATGTGGCCGAGCAGCAGCAGCCCTGGCCCGTTCACCTCGCCCGCCACGCGCCCGATCAGGATGTCGCCGTATCCGTCGCGCCCCGGCGTGCGCTCGATCGTCGCGCCGATGCCGCGCAGCAGCCCTTCCGCATGGTCGGCGACGCGGTTCACGCCTGCCGCGTCGTTGGTCGGGCTTTCGATCTCCACCCAGGCACGGACGGCATCGAGCAATCCGTCCGTCGTCAAATCCCGCATCTCAGATGTTTCCGTCCGCTGCCTTGGCGGGCATGCGGCTGAAGAACCAGGCGCGCGCCGCGATGGGCAGCATGCCGAGGATGCGTGCGCCGGCATAGGTCGGCCAGGGATAGGCCACGCGCACCTTCCCCCGCGCGATGCCCGCCAGCGTCCGCCGGGCAGCCTCGTCGGCATCCATCAGGAAGGGCATGGAAAAGGCGTTGCGTGCCGTCATCGGCGTGCGGACGTAGCCCGGGCAGATCGCATGCAGCCGGATGCCGCGTCGTCGCTCGGTGGCGTCCAGCGCCTCCGCCCAGCGCTGCACCGCCGCCTTGGTCGCGCAATAGGTGGGCGCGCCGGGTGCTGCGACGAAGGCGGCGAGCGACGCGATCACCGCCACCCGGCCACGCAGCCCGTCCTGACCCGGCGCCTGCGCCGCCATGGCGTCGATTGCCGGTAGGGCGGTGTTCAGAACGCCGGTCACGTTGATGTCGAAGATGCGCCGGGTCTGGTCGGCGGGTTCCGTCGCGCCACCCGTCCCGGCCGAGACTCCGGCATTGGCGATCACCAGGTCCAGCCGACCGGCCGCCGCGATCCAACCCGCCATCGCCGCCGCGTCGCGCACGTCGAGGACCTGCGCGCGCACCTCCGCCCCTCGGGCGCGGCAGGCGGTGGCGGCGTCCTCTAGCCGTGCGGCGTCGCGCCCGGACAGGTGCAGCACGGCGCCCGGCCGGGCACAGGCCTCCGCCAAGGCGCGCCCCAGGCCGGAGGACGCCCCGGTGATCAGCACATTGTCCCAGCCGGCTTGCATCATGCCCCTCCACGGGGGAGAAGCGGCGCCATGGCCGCACATCCCCTATCCTCCATGACCGGCTTCGCCCGCGAGGGCGGCACGCTGGCCGACGGTTCCTCCTTCCTGTGGGAATTGCGCAGCGTCAACGGCCGGGGCCTCGATGTCCGCCTGCGGCTGCCGAACGGCCTCGACACGATCGAGGCCCCATTGAAGGAAGCGACGGCGAAGCTGCTCAAGCGCGGCAATGTTTCCGCGACGCTAACGGTCAAGCGCGAGGAGCGCGCCGCCCCGCGCCTGACGCCCGATCCGGCCGCGCTCGACCAGGCGCTGAAGATTGCCCTCGATCTCGCCGCCCGCATTCCCGGCGCGGCGCCCCCGCGCGCCGAGGCGCTGCTGACCCTGCCCGGCGTGCTGCGCTCTGAGATCGTCGAGCCGGACGAGGCGGAGGAGGAGGCGAAGCGCAGCACCATCGCCACCGCCTATGCCAAGGCGCTGGACGGGCTGATCGCATCCCGTCGCGCGGAGGGCGAGAAGCTCGCCGCCATCCTGACCGTGCTGCTGGATGAGGTCGCGGCCCTGCACGGTCTCGCCACCACCGAGGCTGCCGACCAGCCCGCGCTGCACCTCGCCCGCCTGCGCGAAAGCCTCGCCGCGCTGCTGGAGGGCGAACGCCGCGTGCCTGAGGAGCGCCTCGTCCAGGAAGTCGCGATGCTCGCGACCAAATCCGATGTGCGGGAAGAGCTGGACCGGCTCTCCGCCCACATCGCGGAGGCGCGCCGCCTGCTGACCTCCGGGGATGCGGTCGGCCGCAAGCTCGACTTCCTGACGCAGGAATTCGTGCGCGAAGCCAATACGCTGTGCAGCAAGTCCTCCTCGATCCCGCTGACGCGCATCGGGTTGGAACTGAAGGCGGCGATCGAGCGGCTCAAGGAGCAGTCGGCGAATGTCGAATGACGTGATCGCGCGGCGCGGCCTCTGCCTGGTGCTGGCGGCGGCACCGGGCGCGGGGAAGACCTCCGTCTCCCGTGCGCTGCTGGAGACCGAGCCGGAGCTTTCGCTGTCGATCAGCGCCACGACCCGCGCGCCGCGCCCGGCCGAGCAGGAAGGCGTCCACTACTTCTTCAAGACCGATGCCGAATTCGACGCCATGGCCGAACGCGGCGAGTTCCTGGAACACGCCCGCTTCCTCGGCCGCGCCTATGGCACGCCGCGCGGGCCGGTGGAGGCCGCGCTCGCGGCCGGCCGCGACGTGCTGTTCGACATCGAATGGCAGGGCCATCGCCAGATGAAGGCGACGCTGCCCGAGGATGTCGTAGGCATCTTCCTGCTGCCGCCCTCGCTGCCCGACCTCGAGGCCCGGCTGCGCGGCCGCGGCCAGGACAGCGAGGACGAGATCGCCCGCCGCATGGCAGCGGCGCGCGAGGAGATCACCCACTGGGACGAGTTCGACCACATCGTGGTCAACCGCGACTTCACGGCGACGGTCGCGCAGGTGCGGTCCATCCTGCATGCCGCGCGCAGCGAACGGCGCCGCCAACCCGGCATGGCCGGCTTCATCGCGCGGCTGCTGGCGGGCTGACGCTTGGGCGTCATCCTCGATATCGTCGCACCCGTCTTCATCATCATCGGGCTCGGCTACCTGGCGGCGGTGCGGGGCTTCATCACGGAAGCCGGCTTCCGTGGCCTCAACGACTTCACCTTCAACCTCGCGGCACCGGCGCTGCTCTTCATCGGCGGCACTTCGGGCAATATGGGCGGCGGGCCGGCCGCGCTCGCCTTCTTCGGGGCTGCTCTGCTCATCTATGCCGCCGCGCTGTGGCTCGGGACGCGGCGCATGGCGATGCCGCTGGGCGAGGCCGGGCTGTTCGCTCTGAACTGCACCTTCGGCAACACGGTGATGATGGGCATTCCGCTGATCGCGGCCACCTTCGGCCAGGCGGGGCTGCCCATCCTGATCACCATCATCGCCTTGCATTCCATGGTGCTGCTGACGCTCGCGACCGTGGTGGCGGAGGTCGGGCTGCACCGCCACGCGCCCTGGCGGCGCATCGTGGTCGCCACCGTCTCGGGCGTACTGCGCAACCCGGTGGTCGCGACGGTCTTCGTCGCGCTCGCCTGGAGCACGCTCGGCCTGCCGGTGCCGGGGGTGATGCGCCGGACGCTGGAAATGCTGGGTGCGGCGACGCCGCCCGTCGCACTGTTCTGCCTGGGCGGTTCACTCGCTGCCTTCCGGGCCGGGCAGGCCTGGGGGGAGGTCGCCTGGGCGACGGTGCTGAAGCTCGCCGCGCTGCCGCTGCTGGTCTGGGGCGGTTGTCTGCTCCTGGCACTCTCACCGCTGGAGACCGGCGTGGCCGTGATGACCGCGGCCTTGCCGACCGGGGCCAACGCCTTCCTGCTGGCGCGGCGCTACGCGACCGGGGCTGACCGGTCGGGGGCGACAGTGCTGGTGTCCACCGTGATCTCGGTGTTCACGCTCGCCTTGGTGCTGGGCTGGATCCGGGCGGGCTGATGGGCTGATCCCAGCTTGGCGGATCGCCGAAGGCGCAGCGCAGATGGGCCGTGAGGGCGCGAATCTTCGCGGAACTCCGTCGCCCCTCGGCATGGGCCAGGACGATGAATTCCGGCTCGGCCTCCGCGCCGACATCGATGGACGACAACACGCCGGCGCGCAACGCCGCGCCCGCGATGAAGGATGGCAGCAGCGCGATGCCGAGGCCCGCGATGGCCGCGTCGCGCATCACGTCGCCATTGTTCACGCGCAGCGCGACGCGCGCGCGCACCAGCGCCACGCCCTCCCGCCCGACCAGGCGCCAATCCGCCACGCCGCGATTTGCGTAGAAGATGCCGCCATGCTGTTCGAGGTCGGCGATCGAGCGCGGCGTGCCGTGGCGCGCAAGGTAGTTGGGCGACGCGACCAGGCAGCGCCGGCTCGAAGCGAGGCGCATGGCGACCAGCCGGCTGTCTTCGATCGGCCCGTGGCGGATGACGGCGTCATAGCCCTCGGCGGCGACATCCACACGCCGGTCGTCGAGGTCGAGCGCCAGGGCGATGCCGGGATTTGCCGCGAGGAAGGGATACAGTGCCGGGCCGAGATGCATCCGCCCGAAGGTGACCGGCGCCGACAGGCGCAGCGGCCCGGTGAGGCTGCCACGACGTTCGGCGATCTCGGCCGCAGCCTCCTCGACCTCCCGCGTGATGCGGGTGGCGTGCGCGAGGAAGGCGCTCCCGTCCTCCGTCAGTGACAGCCGGCGCGTCGTGCGATGTAGCAGCACCGCACCAAGGCTGCGTTCGAGCTCGACCAGCCGCTCGCTGACGACCGATTTGGCCAGCCGCAGGCGCCGCGCGGCCTCGCTGATCGATCCCGCCTCGGCGACCTGAACGAAGGCCGCGATGCCGTCGAGTTTGAGCATCGTTCGGTGAATCCGGATTACAGTTTCGATATTTGCAGTCTGCTCCGAACGCATGGACGATGCCATTGTCGCGGCAACACGAGCGGTTGGGGCAAGGAAACGCCGCCCGACCGCCGCAGGAGACACAATCATGCTTCGTTCCGTGATCGGCGCGGCTGCCGCGCTGGCCTTCGCGTTGCCGCTGGCCGCCGAGGTTCCACCCTATCCCGATGGCTTCCGCATCCAGCAGGTGCAGGCGGAGGGCGCCACCATCCATGTCCGCATCGGCGGGCAGGGGCCAGCGGTACTGATGATACACGGCTATGGCGAGACTGGAGACATGTGGGCGCCGCTCGCCGCCGCGCTGGCGCGCGACCATACCGTCATCGCGCCCGACCTGCGCGGCATGGGCTTGTCCTCCAAGCCCGAGGGTGGCTACGACAAGCGCACCCAGGCGGGGGACATGGCGCGGGTTCTCGATGCGCTCGGCATCCAGCGCGCCGACTTGGTGACCCACGACATCGGCAACATGGTCGGATACGCCTTCGCCGCGCAGTATCCCGCGCGTGTGACGCGCCTCGTGCTGATGGATGCGCCCATTCCCGGTGTGGGTCCGTGGGATGAGATCCTGAAGAGCCCGCTGCTGTGGCATTTCCGCTTCGGCGGACCGGACATGGAGCGGCTGGTCGCGGGCCGCGAGCGCATCTATCTCGACCGATTCTGGAACGACTTCTCAGCGGATCCGCGCCGCTTCGACGAGGCATCCCGCGAGCATTATGCGCGGCTCTATGCGCAGCCCGGGGCGATGCGCGCGGGCTTCGCGCAGTTCGCGGCCTTTGATCAGGACGCCGTGGACAACCGCGCCTTTCTCGCCCGTGGGCCGCTGACCATGCCGGTGCTGGCGGTCGGTGGTGCCGCCTCGCTGGGTCCGGTGATGGGCGCGGTCGCACGCGGCGCGGCGACGAATGTGGAGGAGGTGATCATCCCTGCCTCCGGTCACTGGCTGATGGAGGAACAGCCCGAGGCGACGGTCGCGGCCATCCGCACCTTCCTCGGGCGCAACTGACGCGCCTCGCCCCGTAGAAACCATGCGTCTCAGGCGGTGGCGAGGCCGATGGCCTCGCCACTGAACGATCCCGCCCCACGCGCCATCCGATCACGCGAGGCGCAGTCCTTGCGTCCGCCTTACGGCCAGACCTTCGACCGGCCGCCTTCCTGGTCCTTGTCGGCTTCGAGCGCGCCCGCGCCGAGGTTCACCACGCGCTGGATGGTGCCCGTCTCCTCGCGGCGGATGGGCTGGTCGGCCACCACATCCTCGGGCTCCTGCGCCTCCCAGACGCCGTCCTTCATCAGGTAGCGCTGGATCCGGCCGGATTGCTTGTAGGTCACGCTGAACGGGCCGGGGTGGAACACCGCCCGCGTCACCGATCCGGGGGGCCAGAGGATCTCATAGGTCGCCACATCGGCATCGGCGTCGAAGGCCGCCTCGCGGGCCTTCGCCAGGGGCATTTTCTCAAAGGGATCTTCGGGCATACGATTGACGATCCTTCATTTCTGTAGCGTGTGGTATCGCATCCTCATGTCGGCCGCGGAAGATGCTTCTCGGTGTCCCAGATGCTCGACGCCCGTTCTCGCGGGCGCGCGCTTCTGCCATGGCTGCGGCCATTTCCTCGCTGCCCCGCAGACGAGCCGCACCGAGGAGCGCAAGGCGCTGTCGGTGCTTTTCGCTGATATCCGCGGGTCGACGCGACTGATCTACAACGAGGACCCGGAACGCGCCCGGGAACTGTTCAAGCCCGCCATGGACGCCATGGTCGATGCGGTCCGCCGCTTCGGCGGCACGGTCAACCGCGTGGTCGGCGACGGCATCATGGCGATGTTCGGCGCGCCGGTGGCGATGGAACAGCATGCGCTCGGCGCCTGCTGCGCCGCCCTGCACATGCGCGACGCGCTGCGCCACATCGGCATCGAGCAGCGCACGCGCCACGGCATCGACTTCGCCACGCGAATCGGCGTGCATTCGGGCGAGGTCGTCGTTCACGACGTCGCGAACGACCTCTCGGCCGGCCTCGATGCCGCGGGCGCCGTGGTGCACATCGCCGCGCGAATCGAACAGGCGACCGAACCGGGGGAAGCGTGGATCTCCGCCGCCACGCACCGGCTGGTCGAAGGCTACGTCACCGCCGACACGCCGCGCATGCTGGACCTGCGCGGCGCGACCGAACCGGTGGAGGTGTTCCGGCTGGTCGCCGTCGATCCGCGCCGCCCGCGGCTGCAGATCGGCGCCCGGCGCGGCCAGGCCCCCTTCGTCAGCCGCAGCAGCGAGATGTCGGTGCTGGACGCGACGCTGAACCGCAGCGTCACCGGCCATGGCGGGGGCGTCGTGCTGGTGGGCGATGCCGGCTGCGGCAAGTCGCGCCTGGTGCATGAATTCCTCGCCCGGCAGCCGCAGGACAATCCGCGCATCCTGCACGCCTTCTGCCAGCGCTACGACGCGACGACGCCGCTCGCGCCGCTGGCGACACTCGCCCGCACGCATTTCGGCATCACGTCCGAGGACGACACCGAACGCGTTCATGAACGCGTCGAACACGGCTTGCGCGACGCCGGTCCTGCCATGGCCGACGCCGTGCCGGCCCTGGTCGCGACGCTGAGCCGCGGTGCCGAGGAACCTGCCTGGCGCGCGCTGGCGCCGGATCAGCGCCAGCGCCGGCTGCACGCCGCCTTCACCGGTCTGTTCCACCACCTCGCCGAGGAACAGCCCCTGGTGCTGACGGTCGAGGACCTGCATTGGGCCGATGGCGAGACGCTCGCCGTGCTCGACCGCGTGGCCGAGGCGCTGCCGACTTCGCGGCAGATGCTGCTGCTCGACCACCGGCCGGAATTCACCCACGCCTGGCCGTCCAGCATCAGCGCCGTACGGGTGGAACCGCTGTCGCGCGACCACACGCTGGAACTGATCCGCCGCATGCTGGGCGATGCGATCGGCAATCACCGCCTTGCCCGGTTGCTGGCCGAACGCACCGGGGGCAATCCCTTCTTCCTCGAGGAATGCGTCTCCTCGTTGCTCGAACAAGGGGCACTGGTCGGCGAGCGCGGCGCCTATCGCCTGGTCGCGGAACTCGACACGCTCGACCTGCCGGACACGGTGCGCAGCCTGATCGGTTCGCGCATCGATCGCCTGATGCCGGCGGACAAGCAGGTGCTGCAGGCCGCCGCCATCATGGCGCGGGAGGTCGAGCCACGCATCCTCGCCGCCATGCTGGAACGTGCCGAAGGCGACGTGCTGCCCGCCCTCGCGCGCCTTGAAGGTGCGAACCTGATGCAGGGCGCGCTGGGGGAGACCGAGGCCAGCTTCGAGTTCCGCCACGCGCTGATCCAGGAAACCACCTATGCCGGCATGCTGAAGTCGCATCGCCGCACCCGGCATGCCCGGCTGACGGAGGTGCTGGAAGGACCGCTCGGCGACCGCCTGACCAACCGGGTCGAGGCGCTGGCGCTGCACGCGGCGCGCGGCGAGACCTGGGACAAGGCGGCGCGCTACGGCCGGCAGGCCGGTGCCAAGGCGGCGGCGCGCTCGGCCAACCGGGAAGCCGTGCAGTTCATCGAACAGGCGATGGACGCCCTGTCCCGCCTGCCCGAGACCGAGGAAGTGCTGCGCGAGGCGGTCGATCTGCGCTTCGACCTGCGCACCCCGCTGTTCCGACTCGGCCAGGTCGCCGGGCTGTCCGACCGGCTGCGGGAGGCCGAGGCGCTGGCCGAGCGGCTCGGCGACTATGAGCGGCTGGGCCAGCTCGCTTTGTTCATGAGCCATCAACGCTGGCTTGCCGGCGACAATGCGGGCGCGATCGGCGCCGCGGAACGCGCCGCGGCGATCGGGCGCAGCGCGGGTGACAACGCATTGGTGGTGCGGGCGGGCTTCCAGGCCGGGCTCGGCCAGGTCGGGCTGAGCCAGTTCGCGGCCGCGGCGGCGTCGATGGCGACGGTGGCCGAACTCGGGGAGCAGCCCGGCTATATCGACCGGTTCGGGTTGGAACGACCCCTGACGGTTGTCGCCCTCGGCTACCGCGCCCGGGCGCTGGCCGAACTCGGTGAATTCCAGCGCGCTTCGGAGGCGGTGGATGCGTGCCGGGCGCTGGCGGCAACCGTGAAGCGGCCCTTCACCTCGATCTTCGCCTCCATCGCGGAGGGCCATCTGCGACTGATGACCGGTGAGCCGACCCCGGCGATGGCCTCGCTGGAGGCCGCGCTCGACTTCGCGCGCAAGGCCGAGACGCAGCTCATGATCCCAGTCGCCGAGGGCTTCTTCGGCGCCGCCTGCACGGCGGCCGGGCGCTGGAGGGACGGGGTGCGCCACCTCGAAGCCGCGGTGAAGGAGGCCGACGAGATGGGCTTCCTGTTCCAGCAGCCTCTGCGCCTCGCCCTGCTGGCCGAGGCGCACTTGGCCGCCGGGGAGGTGGAAGCGGCGGCGACCCAGGCCCGGGCGGCGCGCAGCCTTGCCGAACGCCAGGGGGCGCGGGCCGCGCTGGCTCATGCGCTGATGATCGAGGGGCGGCTGGCCCAGGGCGCCGGCGAGGAGGCCGCCGCGCAAGCACAGCTCGCCAGGGCGCTCACCATCGCCGAGGAACTGTCCCTGCGCCCGCTGGCGAGCCGAATCCGCGGCATGCTCGGCCTGCCCCCTCTCTGAACCACCTCACACTGCGGTCAGGGTGGGTTTCCGGCTGCGATCTCCGTCACAGCACCGCGTCGAAACGCTTGGGCCGCGTCATGTTGCCGATCGAGGAGAGCACCACCAGCTTCCCGTCCGGCCCGCCTTTCAGCGTCGCGCATAGACCCCAGCCGTTCGCCGCGAGGGGGATCTTCGGCGCTTGCCAGGGGATGCGGACCTCGCCCGTGGCGCCGGGGGCGATCGGCGGCAGCGTGGCCTCGCCGACCGGCCGCCAGGCGCCGGCGCGCAGCGGGGCATCGGCTGTGGTGCCCTGGGCGGCGATGGCGACATGCAGCGACCCGCTCGGCGCATCGCCGCGATTGGTCACGCGCAGGCGGAGTTCCTTGCCGTCCAGCGCCAGGTCCGGGGAAGTCCAGGGCCAGGCCCCGGCGCGCGGGTCCGTTTCGTAGCTGGTGCCGGGCGCGGCGTTCCAGGGCGTGGCATGCAGCACCGCCCGGCCGGCCGCGGCGCTGACGGAGAGCCGGTAGCGCCCCGCCTTCTCCCGCGCCGCGACGATCACCACGACTTGGATAAGGCCGGCGGTCGGCACGAAGCGCGTCCAGCGCGGTCTGTCGCTGCGGATCAGGTCGGCAAGCTGTTCCTGCCCGGCCGCGTCGCGGCGGATCAGCAGCAGCTGGACGATCGGATCCTCCATGCCTTGGTCCACCGCGAAGTCGAGTTGGAGCAGGGGCGGGGTGGCGCCGGCCAGGTCGATCACCGTGTAGCGCGCGGCGAAGCCGGCGCGGACGGCGCCCTTCGGGATCTCGAAGACATAAGGCTTGGCGGCCAGCGTCTCGGCGCGGATCGTCTCGCCGGGCCAGACGAAGGGGCGCTTGCGGCTGAACCGGCCACCGCCCTCGTCATCCTCGACATAGTCGAAGCGCTGGTCGGGCACCGGCCGGCCGGTGCCGTGCAGCCAGTTGGCGACGAGGAAATTGCCCCAATCCGTCTCGGTGGACAGGATCTCGCCGCCCGCGACGTCGAGATGTTCGAAGCGGTCGAGATGGCCTTCGCCGACCACCTCGCCGCGCGCTTCCCGCAGATCGGCCAGGATGTAGCCGGTCTTGTCCACCATGCGTTCGAGGATGGCGAGCATGACGTCGTGGCCGAAATCTGAGGTGCCGCGGATCTCGCCATGCTGTTCGCACAGCCAGCGCCAGAACAGCGCGGCGGCGTAGGAATGCGGCGCGATCTCGCCGCCCGGTGCGGCGTGGTGCAGCAGCGGGCGGCCCGGGTCGTCGAGGAACTCGATGCCGTCCTTGAGGTAGCGATCGCCGGAATCGAGCACCCAGTCCTCGGCCAGCCGCGCGCCGCCCTCGCGCAGCGCGGCATAGAGCGGGGACGTCTTCGCCGTGGTCGCGTTGTATTCGTACTGCACGCGGTGGAAAATCTCGTGCGCCACGGTCAGCAGCGCATCCGCCCCGTCGAGGCGGGTCGAGACCCAGACATGCGGCAGCCAGACCTCGGTGCCGCCGCGGTAGTTCGCCCCCGATTCGGCACCGAAGGTGCAGAGGCGGATGGTCAGCCGCTTCGGCACCTTGAAGCCGAGGTCGCCGAAGACCTTCAGCGAATGAACCGCCATCCGCGCGACGGCCTGGACATGGGCCGGATGCGCCGGGTCCGCGATGGGCCCGAGCGGGACGCCAGCGACCGTGCAATCCGTCGGGCCGGCCGGCGGGGCGGCGCGTTCGGGTGGCAGGGCGTGGTGCGGATGCGCCGCTGCATCCAGGGTGTAGACGATCTCGATGGCGCCATCGGTGAAGCGCCGCCAGGCATCCAGTGGTGCCGTCAGCGGGCCGAAGGCCGGGCCGAGCTTGGGGTCGCCGCCGGGCGGCGGCGCGACCGGAACCGCGCTCAGGGATTGGGCATCCGACGCGGAGCCGCAGCGGCAGGCGCCGCGCCCGAAGATCTTGCCAAGCAGCATGGTTGACGTTCCCGATCCGAATCGGCTGGCAGCCTCCCCGCCACGCATGGCAGGCGTCAAGCCGTGCGGTCGCGCAACCCCCGCGCGAGGCGGTCGAACTCCGCCACGGTCAGCGTCTCCGCGCGCCGCGATCCGTCGATTCCGGCCGCGGCCAGCAACCCCTCGGCATCGCCCAGCGACTTCAGCGACCCCCGCAGCATCTTGCGCCGCTGCCCGAAGGCGGCCGCGGTGGTCCGTTCCATCGCGGCGAACAGGGCAGGGCCGGGATCCTCGGCATGGGGCGTGAAGCCGACCACGGCGGACCACACCTTGGGCGGCGGCGTGAAGGCACCGGGCGGCAGCCGCAGCAGCAGGTCGCACCGGCAGCGCCACTGCGCCAGCACCGCGAGCCGACCATAGGCCGGCGTGTCCGGTGCCGCAGTGATGCGCTCGGCCACCTCCTGCTGGAACATCAGGGTCATGCCCTCGATCGCCGCGGCCTGGCGCAGCCAGCCGACCAGCAGCGGGGAGGCGACGTTGTAGGGCAGGTTGGCGATGATCCGCCGCGGCGCGGGCACCAGCGCCGTGGCGTCGGCCTTCTGGGCGTCGCCTTCGATCACCGTGAGCCGGCCGGGATGCGCGGCGGCGAGTTCGGCCAGAAGTGCCACGGCCCGGCGGTCGAGCTCCACGGCGACCACCTCGGCCGCCGGCGTCGCCAGCAGGGCGCGCGTCAGGCCACCGGGGCCGGGGCCGACCTCCAGCACATGCCGCCCCGCGAGGTCGCCGGCCAGCGCGGCGATGCGCGCGCAGACGGAGGGGTCGAGCAGGAAGTGCTGGCCGAGCGACTTGCGCGCATCGAGGCCATGGCGGGCGATGGCCTCGCGCAGGCTAGGCTGGTCGGGGGGGGTCATTGCGGGGAAGGAAGCCGGAGGGGCGCTGCCCCTCCGGACCACCCCGCCAAAGGGCAGTGCCCTTTGGACTGCCGTCTTTTGGTGCCGGGCGCCGCTGCAGGGCGGAGCCGCTTCGGTGCAAGACGGGCGCTGCGAGGGTTCCGAATGACTGCTGTGCTCGCCACCAGGTGAAGGTTTCCAAAGGCCCTTAGGCCTTTGGCGGGGTGGCTTGGAGGGGCGGCGCCCCTCCAACCTTTCCCCTCAACCACGCCGCGCCGGCTGCTGGGCTGCGGCGGGCGCCTGTGCCGGCGCCGGGGTCCCCGAACGGATGTCGATCTGCGCGCGCCGCTGCAGGTCGCGCAGCACCTGCCGCGAGATCAGCTCCACCCTTTCGCGCACGATCCGGTCGCGCGCCTGGTCGGCCGTGACCTCGGCGAGGTTGCGCGTCTCCCGCGCGCAGACCACGAGAACCATCGCGCCATCCGGGGCGATGATGGGCTGCGACGGCCGGCCGAGCGGCAGGTTGGCGAGCAGGTCGCGCAATTCCGGCGGCGTGACGGTGTCGAGCCGCACCTGCCCTGGGTCGTTCACCCGCGCCCCGGCGCGCCCCGCGGCGTCCAGCGCCTCGCAGGACCGCGCCGTTTCCGACAGCCGCTGGGCGCTTTCGACCTGGCGCATCTGCTGCGCGGTCGGGGCGACCGGGTTGACCTGGCCTTCGAAGGGGAAGACCGCTTGGCGCACCGTCATCATCGTCGCCATGTCGCGGCCCGCGGTGCGCTTCTGCCGCAGCATCGCGATGACGTAGCCGCCGGGAACGCGGATCGGGTTGGAGACGGCGCCCTCGGGCATCTGCCGCACCACGGCCGCGACTTCGGGGTCGAGCCGTTCGGCCTGGGTCCAGCCAAGGTCGCCGCCGAGCATCGCCGACTGCGACTGGCTGAACTGGGTCGCGACCATGGTGAAGGGCGCGCCCGCCCGCAGGCGGGAGATGATGTCGGAGGTGAAGCGCTGGACCTCGGCCTCCTGGCCGGGGGCGGAGACGGGGATGAAGATCTCCGAGACCATGTATTCGGGCTGGCCGCTGCGCGCCTGGGCGGCGGCGAGGTATTCGTCGATCACTGGCTGGCTGATGGTCGCCTGGTCGCCGAGCAGGCCGCGCAGCAGGCGGTTCCAGCCGATCTGGGCGCGGATCTGGTCATAGAGCACGCGCGGGTCGATGCCGCCGCGGCGCAGATTCTCCCGCAGGCCACCCGGTGGCAGGCCGTTGCGCGTCTCGATGTCGCCGACCGCATTGGCGATGTCCTGGTCGGTCACCGGGATACGGCGGCGCGTGACTTCCTGCGTGCGCAGGCGTTCGTTGATCAGCAGGCGCAGGATCTGGTCGTTGGCGCGGCCGGCCACTTCGCCCGTCATGCCGGCCGACAGTGCGAGCAGGCGGCGGCGGCTTTCGACCTCGTTCAGGGTGATGACGTCGCCATTCACCACGGCGGCAACGCGATTGGACTGCGCCGCGGCCGGGCCCGCCAGGGCGAGCAGCGCGGCCAGCGCCGCGGCGGCAAGGGTGGGCAGGCGGCCCCGTGGGGTGTGCGTCGCGTCTGTCATGGCAGCGCCTTCATAGTGGGTGGGGCGGGCAGGGGCCAGCCCGGCGAGCGCACCCCATGCCGCGATCCGCGAGCGCACAGCGCGACCGCGCCCAGACCGCCCGTTGCGCCCGGCGCGACGGTGCGGGGCGCGAAGGCAAGCCGGCCGGATGGCCGGCGCCCGCCGTTCGAGGGATCAAACAAAGACCCATCCACAGGCCGCCACGGGCGGCCTGTGGATCAGATCGCTCTGAACCCGACATCGCCGACCGTTTTCAGCCCGATGCGGAACAGCAGGACCGTATTGGCCGGATAGAGATTGTTGGTCGAAGGATCCTCGGCGAAGCGCTTGAGGAAGCGGGCTTCGAGCAGGAAGCACTCATCCTCGTAGGCCGCCGAGGCGGTGATCACCACCGGCCGGTTCAGCTCGATGTCGTAGCGGGCGAAGGCGCCGAAGCGCCAATTGCCGAAACGCTGGTTGAAGCCCACCGCGACCTCGTTGCGGTCCTGCACGGGGGTCAGGTAGGGCATCGCAGGCGTGAAGAGGTAGCCGCCCGTCAGCGAGGTGCCAGAGCCGATGCTGACAGTGGTCGAGAGGTCGAGGAACTGCACCGCGCCATTGTCCTGCGCGAAGCGCCCGCGGCCGAGGAACTCCAGCCAGCTGACCGGCATCAGCCGCGCGCGGCCGACGTAATCCGAGGCCCGGTTCTCAAGCCCGCTGTTGGTGTAGAACGGCCCGCCATCGTTCTGCACGCGATAGGACGCGCCGGCGAGGCCTTCGAGCATGCCGCCATTGGGGAAGTACCAGGCGCCGCGCAGCGCGTAGTCCACGCGGGTGCCGCCTTCCTGCCGGTCGCGCCCGGCGAAGCGGTTCAGGTTGAACAGATTCGCGTCGGTGAATTCGAGGTCGATGCTGTCCTCGTTCGGCACCGAGGACTGGTTGCCGGTCAGCGGCCCGCCGACGAACTGGATGCGCGGTTCGATCACCTGCTGGCCGTATTCGCCGGCAGAACGCACGAACGGCATCCGCCAGTCGAGCGCGGCGCGGATATTGGCCGTGCCGATCGACCCGTTGTCGGCGCTGGTCGAGAAGTTCGGCGCGGCGGCAAGGTCGGTATAGGCATAAGCCGAAAGATCGGCCTGCGCGCGGACCGTCCACAGCCCGCCCGCATTGTCCGTCATCGGCAGGTTGTAGCCGATGCGGGTCGATCCCCGCTGGGTGCTGGTGCCCTTGTCGCGGAACACCGCGAAGTTCCAGGTATCGAGCGTGAAGGTGCCGCCCAGCGGATCCGGCTGCGACTGCCAATCCGCGTAGATGTTCGGCAGGACGTAGGGGATCAGGCTGTTGTTGTCAGTCGGGCGCAGGCCCTGATAGGCGCGCGCGTCGATGCGCGCATAGGCGCTGGTGCCCCAGAAGCCCTCGGTATAGGCGTTCTGGTCGAGCAGCCGCCGCGCGCCGTAGCGATAGATGCGGAGGTAATCCTCGCTGGTCGCCCAATTGTAGTTGAAGCCGGCGCGCCAGTTCTCGTCGAGACTGAAGCGCCCGCGGGAGAAGATGTGCCCCGCCGCGCCCTCGGGCGTGTTCTCGCGCCCGTTCAGGTAGCCGAGCGAGCCTTCCGCTGCGATCTCGCCGAAGTTGAAGCGGCGACGATACTCCATCCCGAGGTTGGGCAGGTTGTTGGTCGCGATCAGCGGCCGCAGCAGCAGGTCCTGCGTCTCGTCGATCGCCCAGTAGTAGGGCGTCTCGACAAAGCCGCCGAGGTAGGAGGTGATGCCGAAGGTCGGGCTGAGGAAGCCCGACTGCCGCGGCGCAGAGGCCGAGGGATGCTGCAGATACGGCGTCCAGAACAGCGGGATGCCGCCGAATTCGACGGTGGCATCGCGATAGCGCACCTGCCGCGCCGTCTGGTCGAGCGTCGCGGTGCGCGCGCGGAGCTGCCAGATGGGCGGTGCCAGCGGGTCGGTCTGGCAGGGATCGCAGGCCGAATAGACGACGCGGGAGAGGTCGAAGAAATTCCCGCCGGTGCGCCGCGCGCCGGCCGCGGCGACGCGCCCGTTCTGCGCCAGCAGTCCGCGCAGCCCTTCGAGAACGCCGTCCTTGAACTCGTTCCGCAGTTCCACGCTGTCGGCGAAGATGACCTGGCCGTCGGCCTCGATCAGTTGGACATTGCCGCGCGCAGTGGCGACGCCGGTGTTGCGGTCATAGGTGAATTCATCCGCGCGCAGCACGCGGTTGCCCTGCCAGGCCTCGACCCGGCCGCGGGCGACGACCAGGGCGCGGTTCTGGTCATACTCCACCTCCTCGGCGGTGAAGGTGACGGGCTGGTCCTGCGCCGGCGGCGCACCGGGCGCGGCGGCAGCCGGGGCGGCGGCTGGTGCGCCCCGATGCTGGCCTGGCAGCACCGGGGCAACGTTCTCCGGCGCGGAGATCGGCGGCAGCGCGCTGGTCTGCGCGAGCGCCGGGCCGGCCCCCAGCGACAGCAGCGCACCGAGACCGAGGCATTTCGGCAGTCCGGCCATGGGCCTCATCCGTCCTCGAGGTGCAGGAGCAAGGCGGTGGCGAGCAGGAAGCCCGCCCCGGCCGGTGCCCAGGCGGCGAAGATCACCGGCAGCGTCCCGGCCTCCCCGAATTCCCCGGTCACCTTGTCGATCACGAACAGCGCGAAGCCGGCGGCGACACCGCCGCCGATCATCTGCCCCACGCCGCCACGGCGGGAGGAGCGCATGGAGAACCCGGCCGACAGCAGCGCCATGGCGGCGGCGAGCAGCGGCAGGGCGAGTAGCGACTGGAACTGCAGCCGGTGGCGCACCGCCGAGAAGCCCGCATTCTCCAGCACCTGGATGAAGTCCGGCAGCGCCCAGAAGGACAGCGTGTCGGGGCTCGCGAAGGAATCCTGGATGCGGGACGGGGTCAGCTCCGTCGGCAGTTCGAGCCGCCGGACGGGCGAGGGCATGCGGTCCGACCCGAAGGTCACGGCGCTGCCGATCACCCAGCGCCCGGGTTCGAGCACGGCGGAGGATGCCTCGACCCGCGCCAGCGGGCGGTCCTCGGCCGACAGGCGCCAGACGGTCACGTCATCCAGGCGGAAGGCCTCGCCCGGGCGGAGGTTGGCGATCGGCACCGGCCGGCCGGACAGGATGGCCACGCCCTGCGGTTCCAGCCCGGCATCGGATTGCCGCAGCCACAGTCGCCCGCCGGCCAGGGCGGTGATGCCCGAGGTGTTGCGCAGATACTGCGCGTCGAGCCGTTCGGCCCGCGCCAGCATCGCCGAGGAGAGCGGCGAGATCATCGTCGTCGCGAAGGTGCCGAGCAGCACCGCGACGACGACCGGCCCGGTCAGGAAGCCCCAGGCCGAGACGCCGGCTGCGCGTGCCACCACCAGTTCCGAGGACCGCGTCAGGCGCCAGAAGGCGGTGATGCCGCCCAGCAGGATGGCGAAGGGCAGGATCTGCATGGCGACGAAGGGCAGCCGAAGTGCTGCGATCTGCGTGACCAGGCCGAAGGTCGCGTCCTGGCGCGTCGCCGCGCGGCGCAGCAGCTCGATCAGGTCGAACAGCGCCACCAGCGCGGCGAGCGCGGCGAGCATGGCGACCGTCATCGCCGCGAAGCGCCGCGACACGTACAGGGTCAGGGTCCGGGTGAAGGTCATGCCTCGGCCGGCATGGGCGGGCGGGCGGGCTTCGGCCAGCCGGGCGCGCCGGTCATCCACCACAGCGCGATGACGCCGGGCAGCAGCGCCTGGATCCAGATCAGCGGCACCCAGGCATTGTTGCGCGCCGCGAGATTGCCGCCGGTCAGCCCGAAGGCGAGCAGGCCGACCACCAGCGCGATGCCGACCGCGATTCGCGCACCCCCGCCATGGCGGCGAAATTCCCCGGTCAGCGCGACGGCAAGCCCGACCAGGGCGAAGGACAGCGTCGTGAAGGGGCCGGACAGGCGCTGGTGTGCCTCGGCGTAGTAGCGGCGGAGTTCTCGGTCGCGCAGGCCTTCCGCAGGGTCGGGATTGAGCAGCTCGGCGACCGAGCGCTCGCGCGAATCGCGCGTCCGGGCTTCCTCCCCGCGCGTCGCGCGGGCGAGATCGATGCTGTTTTCGGAGAACGACAGCAGGTTGAGCCGCAACGGCGGCGTGCCCGGCGCGGCATTGGCCGGCGCCTTCTCGACTTGCTGGCGCACGCCGTTCAGCAGCGTCACGCGCGGGCCGGTCGGCGACGTCGTGATGCGTCCCTGCTCGGCGAGGATCGTCACCGGCGCGCCGTCGTCGCGCTGGTCATGCACCAGGATGCCGCGCAGCGTGCCGTCGGGGTCGCGGTAGCGGGCATAGACGGTCAGGTCGTTGCCAACCTGCGAGAAGACACCTTCCTGCAGCAGCACGCCGACCAGCTGGTTGCGGATCTCGAACTGCCATTGCCGGAAGGCGGTGTGCGACAGCGGCACCAGCCACAGGTTCAGCACCATGCACGCGCCGGTCGCGACCATCGCCAGCAGCACCGCCGGGCGTGCGAGCGTCCATTGCGACAGCCCCGCCGCGCGCATCACCACCAGTTCGCGGTCGCTCGCCAGGCGCACATAGGTGAACAGCACCACGATGAAGGTCGTGATCGGCAGGATCACCGCGAAGAAGGAGGGCAGCATCAGCGAGGTGAGCTCGATGAACACCACCATCGACAGGCCGCGGTCGAGCACGAGTTCGATGAAGCGCAGCGACTGCGTCAGCCAGACAAGCGCCGCCAGCCCCACCGTGACGGCGATGAGGGCGATGGTCAGTTGGCGCAGGAGATAGCGATCGATGCGGGTCATGAAGCCGAGGCAAACTAGAGGTTTGTCCCCCGCGCCGGAAGTCTTGTGGCAAGGGAGATGTTACACTGTTACGCGCGCCGGGCGGCGCGGCAGGGGTCATTTGGGGTAGTGCGCCGATGTGGCCAGATCGCGGCCGGCGGCGACTTCAGGGCAGGACCTTGCCCGGATTCATCACCCCTGCGGGGTCGAGCGCGGCCTTGATGCGCTGCATGGTCGCGAGTTCCGCCCCGCCGCGCCAAGCCTCCATCATGTCGGTCTTGAGCCGACCGATCCCGTGTTCGGCGGAAAACGACCCGTCGAGATCGCGCACCACGTCATTCACCGTATCCATGATGTCGTGGCTGCGCGCGAGGAAGGCGTCGGGGTCCATGCCCACCGGCTGTTCCAGGTTCATGTGGATATTGCCGTCGCCCATGTGGCCGAAGGGCACCGGCCGCGTGCCGGGGATCAGCGCGACGCAGGCGGCCGAGGCGCGGCGGATCAGTTCCGGCACCTTGGACACCGGCACGGAGACATCGTTCTTCACCGACGCACCTTCCTTGCGCTGCGCCTCGGGGTGCTCCTCACGAATGCGCCAGATCGCCTGGCGGCGCGCCTCGCTGCCGCCGATCACGGCATCGATCACCGCGCCGTCCTCCATCGCGGCACCCAGCACCTGCTCGGCGAGGCCCTGCAGGTCGGCATCGGCGCGGGTCGAGGCGAGGTCGACCAGGATGTAGTGGTCGGCCCGTTCCGCCAGCGGCAGGGTGACGCCGGGGATGTGCTTCACGGCGAAATCGACGCCGAGGCCGGACATGTATTCGAAGGCGCGGATCGCGGTCTCGTCGGCCTCGCGGAAGCGGCGGAAGACGGATAGCGCGGCGTCCTCATCCGTCACGGAGCAGAACAGCACTTCGTTTGCGCGGGGGCGGGCGAACAGGCGCAGCGTCGCCGCGGTGACGATGCCGAGCGTGCCTTCCGCGCCGACGAACAGATGCCGCAGCGCGTAGCCGGTGTTGTCCTTGCGCAGCCGGCGCAGCCCGTTCCAGATCTGCCCGTCGGGCAGCACGACTTCGAGGCCGAGCATCAGTTCCCGCGCATTGCCGTAGCGCACCGTCGTGTTGCCGCCGGCGTTGGTGGACAGGACGCCGCCGATCGTCGCCGTGCCCTCGCCGCCGAAGGATAGCGGGAACAGGCAGTTCGCATCCGCCGCCGCGTCCTGGGCGGATTTCACGATGACGCCGGCCTCGGCGGTCATGGTCATGTCCAGCGGGTCGAGGTCGCGGATGCGGTTCATGCGTGCCAGCGACAGCACGACCGACCGGCCGTTCCCTTCGGGCGTCGCGCCGCCGACCATGGACGTATTGCCGCCCTGCGGCACGATGGCGATGCCGGCCTCGGCGCAGATCTTCACGCAGGCGGCGACCTGTTCGGTCGAGGCCGGGCGCAGGACGGCCATGGCCGCGCCCCGATAGAGGCCACGCCAATCCGACAGCGCGGGCGCGATGTCGGCCGGGTCGGTGATCAACCCGGCGGGGCCGAGCAGGGTGGCGAGGGCGGCGGGCAGGGCGGTGTCGGTCATGGCGGGCGCAAACTCCGGCGAAGCCGGGCGAGGGTCAACCTCACCCCTTGCCGGTCATCCGCGCAAACACCTGCCGGTCCCGGTTTTCCTGCATCAGCATGGTCAGGCTCGGGATCTTGCCTAGGCCGAGACCCTGCGGCGGCCCGCCCTCGGGGTCGGCCTCGACCTTGGCGTAGGGCTCGGAGGCGACCTTCTCCCATTTCCCGGCCGGCTTCTTGACCTCGATCGTCACCACCGTCGCCTTCAGCAGCATCCGCACGATCGCCTCCTTGGGGGCGGAAGGCTTGGTCAGGCTCGGGTTGCCGCCGATCATCGTCCAGCCATTGGCGAGCGCCCAGGTGGTCAGCGCATCCTTGTCCATCACGGGCGTCCTTCGCGTTTGCCCGCACCCTATGGGCCGGCGGGACGGCGGCGGCAACGTCCGCGGCGCCGTGTGACGAAACGGCCTGGAAGGTGCGGCCGATCCATGCGGTCATGGCGCTGGGCGCGCCTTTTCGGGGAATCGCGGGGGACCATGGGTTCGGGAACGATCTGGCAGTGGCTGCTGGTCCTGCTCGCGCTGGCGCTGCCGGCCATCCTGATCGTCGTCGCGATCTGCGGCGCGCAGGCCGAGGGCGGGGTGATGACGCCGGGCTTCAAGGGCTGGCTGTTCCTGCTTGCCGCCTCGGTCTGGCTGACGCCGCTGCGCGGGTTGTCGGAGATGGCGCGGATGTCCGCCGAAGGATCCGGCGCTGCGGCGCATTTCCCTTGGCTGATCCGGGCCGATCTCGTGATCTCCGGCATCACGGTGCTGCTGTCGGGCTTCTGCCTGGTGCTGATGCTGCGGCGCGCGGCGGCGTTCCGCACGGTGTTCCCGATCGCAGCGGGCTGGGTCGTGCTGAGCTTTCCGCTCTCGATCCTTGTGGCGTGGCAGGTCCTCGGCTCGGTCTATGGGGTGGAGGTCGCGCTGGGGGAGCTCTTCGCCGCGCTGCGCAACGACATTCCGCAATGGGCGGGCGGCCTCGCCGCGGCCATCGGCTGGGTGGTCTATGTGCGGCGGTCGCGCCGCGTCGCCATGACCTTCGTGGCCTGAACCGTCTCTTCAGCGAGACGGCCGCAGCCGGCCTTCCGCCTCCTCCGCCGCGCGCAGCCGTGTCCAGCCTGGCACCCGCGCGGCAAGGTTCACCTCGCGCCATTTCGGATGGCGCGGCGGGCGCAAGAAGGCCTCGAAATTCTCGAAGAAGGCATCGACGAAGGTCGCCACCTTGCGGTGGCGGTCGCTGCCCGGCTGCCAGGCATAGGCCGCCATCACCGCGCCGACCGCGATGGTCTCCACCGGCGCGCCGTCCGGCACCAGCGCAGGATACTGCGCGGCGGCGAGTTCGGCCGGCAGGTAGGTGTCGAGCAGGGCGGGCGCCATCGGCAGCGGCACGAAATGCAGGTTGGCGTCGCGCGGGATGTTGGAGAACAGCCGCGCCGGCTTGCCGGCGACGTAGACCATCGCCGCGATCTCCCCGCGGCGGAGCTTCTCGAGCGCCGTGTCCTGCACGTCGTTGACGATCTGCACCGGGATGCCGAGGCTTTCGAACAGCACCGCGGAGGTCATGGCCGTACCGCTGCCGCGCACATCCACATTGACCGGGCGGTTGGCGAGATCCTCGACCCGGCGGATGTCGCCGCTCGCGAGCAGATGGATCTCCTCATCGTAGAGCTTCGAGATGTAGTGCACCCGCTGGTCGAGGCCAGGGAACATCCGCTGGCGCCGCGCGAAGGCCAGCGCGTCCGACTGCACGATGCCGATGTCGATGCCGCGCAGGAACATGATGTCGGACAGGTTCTGCAGCGATCCCTTGCCGATGATCGGGATCACCCGCAGCCGGAACCCGTCATCGAGCACCGCCGCGAGGTCGGTCGCGATGCGGATGTAGGTCCCGTCCACGCCGCCGGCGATGACGCCGACCGTGCCGGCATTGGCGCGCGCGGTCAGGGCGTTGATGCCGGCGAGCCCGTCCTGCGCGTGGGCGAGGCTGGGCGCGGCGAGCGACAGCCCACCCGACAGCAGCAGCAGGCGGCGGGGCAGCGTGAAGCGATCCATCGTCTCGTCCTTCGTCATGGCGGCCGCGCCGCGGGCAGGGCCTGCAGAAGCCTGGTGGCGTCGGGCTCGCCGAGTGCCGCGCCGCGCCGGTACCACTCGGCCGCGGTGGGTGCGTCCGGCCGGATGCCGCGCACGCCGAGGGCGGTGAGGAAGCGCGGATCATAGGTCCGCCCGAGCGCGACGGCGGCCGCGCCGCTGCCGCCATTTGCTGCCCGTTCGAACAGCAGCCGCGCGGCGGAGATGTCCCCGACCGTGAGCATCTCCTGCCCACGCTGCATCAGCGCCGTGATCATGGCGGGCGACAGGGGCGGGCGGCGCGGTGGGGATTGCGGCGCGGCGGCGGATGCGGGCGGTGCGTCGATCGGCGCGACGGACGGCCGCGGCAACGCAGTGGCATTGGCGGCGGGGGTAGAGGGTGGTGGAGCGGCCATGCTTGGCGTCGCGGCCGCCCGATCGGGGCCCGGCGTGGGCGGCGACGGTGTCTCCGCGCGCGGCGGGGCAGCCGCGACCGGCGCGGCGGCGGTCGGCGGCGCGATGCTGGGGCTTGGTGCGGCTTGCGCCGTGGCTTCTGTGGCGGGTGGGGTGGGAGTGTCAGATATGGTCGGTGCCGTGGCGACAGGCGGTGCGATGTCGGGGCTTGGCGCCGCAGCGGCGGCGGCTGGCGGGACGGGGGCCTCAGTCGCGGCCGGTGCCACGGCGGCGGGTGCGTCGGGGCGCGGCCCGGCGGGCGTTTCAGAGGCGGCCGGCGCCATGGCGGTTGGTGGCGCGATGTCGGCGCCTGGTGGGGTCGGCGTCGCGGCCTCGACGGCTGGTGGGGTAGGGGCCTCCGAGGTGGCTGGCGCCGCGCCGGCGGGCGGCGCGATGTCGGCGGGCGTCTCGGCTTGCGTCGCACCCTCGGTGGTCGGCGGAGCGGCGGCCTCCGATGCAGTTGGTGGTACCGAGGCAGGCGCCATGGTGTCGGGGGCGGGCACCGTGATGGCGGGCGGCGGGGCCGCGAGCGTCGTTGGCATGGCGCTGGAGCTATCCGCCGTGACAGCAGCCGTTGCTGGCGACGGTTGGTCGGGCGTGGCGGGGGTAGGTGCCTCGGGGCCCGGCGCCGGTGCTGGGAGGATCGCGACGGGCTCCTGGGCGATCGGCGCGGTTGGTTCGGTATGGAGCGTGGGCGGCGGCATGCGCCCCGCTTCTGCGGCGGTCGGCTCTGTCACGGCGGCGGCGGCCTGAGGCGGCAAGGTCGTGCCCGGCGCAGGATCGGAGGACAGTTCAGCCACGATCAGGGGCGGTTCGGGAACGGGAGCCTCGTCCACGGCCAAGGGTGGATCTGGCGCAGCAGGGGTGGCGATCGGCGCGGCCGGTTCCGCTGACATCATCGGTGCCGGTGCGATGGGCACGTCAGGCCGATAGTCCGTGACGATCGAAGGCGGCACCTCCGCCATTGGTGGCGCTGTGAGGGCAGGGACGGGCTCCCGTATGGCCAGAGCGACCACCGCGGTGGCCGGGTTGGAGGGAGGCGCCTGGGTTGCTCGGCGTGCCGGCTCCGATTGCTCGTCCGGCAACGGCGCTGGAGACATCTCGGTTGGCAACCGGGCGGGCAGCGGGCCGCTGTCAGCGGGCGGCGTCCAAGCGAGTGCCGCCGCATCCGGGACGGCGACGTCCACCCCTGGCATGTCCCGGTATTCGGCGGCGTCCTCGGCCATCGCCGGCATGACGGAGGGACGTGGCCCGGCAGCCACCGTCGATGGGTCGTCCGCGGGGAGGGCCGGCGCCGGCACCTGCGCCGGAACCTCGGACGCGATGGTCGCCATGGACGCATTCCCGGCGGCCTCCGCGTGCGGGTGCAGGTCGGTCAACCGTTCCGGCGCGGCGTTTCCGGCCAGTGCCGGCGCCAATGACGCCGTCGTAAACCCGCGCGCCTGCCCGGTGCCGCCGGCCACCCCTGCCATCGCGGCCGGCGCGGGTCCGGCCGGTTCCGGCGGCCCGAGATACTGCAGCACCGCCACCCCGCCCGCGGCCGCCAACAGCACCACGCCCCAGAAAGCAATCAGGACGCGCAGACCGGGCAGCCGCCGCGCACGGGCCGGGCCGCCGGCGGTCGTGGCCGTGCCGGACAGCTGGCGCGCCATCACCTGCCCGGCCCTTCGGGACGGTGGATGGGATCATGCCCCGGCTGCGGCACCGCCCGGTCGGGCAGCCGGTGCAAGCGGCGACAGGCAAGCACCTGGGCGAACCTCCCACGCTCGCGCGCGGGCTGCGGATCCGGAAGGACGCCGTTACTCGATGGCGCAGTGCTTGGCGTCCCAGGAAGGTCCGCGCCGCGTCGAGCCGCCCGAAGGATACCGCTATGGCAAAGTCATTGCGACTCGATATCAGGCCAGGACCGCGCCGAACACCGCCCCCGCGCCCAGCACCCACAGCGGCGAATAATCCGTCCGCCAGACGAACAACGCCGAGCAGGCCGTCAGCGCCGCCGGCATCCACCCCGTCGCGGTCCCCTGCGCCAGGATCAGCCCGGAGGCGCCGATGAGGCCGACCGCGATCGGCACCAGCCCGCGCTCGGTCACCCGCAGCCAGAACCGCCCGGCCAGCCGCGCCCGCAGCCGCGAGAACCCGAAGGCCAGCAGCGAGGTCGGCAGCGTCATCGCCAGCACCGCCGTCAACATCCCCAGCACGCCGCCGACATGCCAGCCGAACAGCCCGACCACCAGCACGTTCGGCCCGGGTGCCGCCTGCGCCAGGGCGAAGCGTCGGGCGAAGTCGGCATCCGACATCCAGCCATGCACATCGACCACCAGGCGGTGCATCTCCGGCAGCACGGCGATGCCTCCGCCCACCGACACAAGGGAGATCGCCCCGAAGCCCAGCACGAGCTGCCAGAAGACCGTCGCCGTCATTTCGCGCGCAGCGCCTGCCAGGCGCCGAGGATGCCGAAGGGCGCCAGGCCCAGCACGACGTAGGGCAGCGGCACCCGGAACACCCCGGCCGCGACCAGCGCGCACAGCCCGACCGCCAGCAGCGCCGGCGGCGGGCGGATCTTCTGTGTCATCTTGGCCGCGGTGCCGATCACCATGCCCGCCGCCGCGGCCGCCACGCCGGCCAGCACCGACTTCACGACCGGCACGTCCCCATAGGCGTCGTAGAACATCGCGAGGCCCGCCAGCAGCACCAGCGGACCGCCGAACATCGCCGCCGGTCCGGCGATCGCACCGGCCGTGCCATGGAAGCGGTCCCCCACCATGATCGCCGCATTCAGGGCATTGGGGCCGGGCAGCACCTGCCCCAGGCCGAGCGTCTCGGCATATTCCTGGTCGGTCAGCCAGCGCTTTTCCTCGACCAGGACGCGCCGAGCCCAGGCATTGATGCCGCCGAAGCCAATCAGCCCGATCCGCCCATAGGTGAGGAACAGGTCGAGAAGGCTCGGGACGGGGCGGGGCGGGGGATCATCGGTCATGCTCTGTCAGGGGACAGCGCCGGCCCCGCCGGATCAATCCCCCCGGGCCGTTCCTTGCCAACGCTTCATTCCCGGAGGCCCGTCATGATTCGCCAGCGCTTCACCTTCGGCCCGGGATGGGACTACAGGGGCGCCGCCAGTCGCCGGCAGTGCCCGGCCCAACATGTGAAGGCATGAAAAGCATGACCACCCGCCGGACCCTGATCGGTGCCCTCGGCGCCGCCCCTGCCCTGATGGCGCTGCCTGCCGTCGCACAGGACGCCGCCTTCCCGAACCGCCCGGTGCGCATCCTGCTCGCCTTCGCCCCCGGCGGCGGCACGGACCTGATTGCGCGCACCGTCGCCTCGGCGATGCAGGGCGTGCTGGGCCAACCGGTGGTCGTGGAAAACCGGCCGGGTGCCGGCGGCAACATCGCGACCGAGGCCGCCGCGACCTCGCGCCCCGACGGCTACACCATCCTGATGGGCAATCATGGCCCGATGAGCGTGAACGTCTCGCTGTTCCGCAACATGCGGATCGACCCGGAACAGGCGCTGGAACCGATCGGCCTCGTGGCCGACGCGCCGTTGGTCGTTGTGGTCGGGCCGAAGTCCCGCGCGCAGAACCTGCAGGAGCTGCTGGCCGAGATCCGCGCCGCCAATGGCCAGTCCACCTATGGGTCGGCCTCCAACGGGTCGGCGAGCCACCTCGCTGCCGCGCTGATGCTGCAGATGGCCGGGCTGCGCGCCGAGCACGTGCCCTTCCGCGGCGCCGCCCCGGCGCTGACCGACGTGGTCGCCGGCCACCTCGACTTCATGATCACGACGCTGCCTTCGGTGGTCGGGCTGATCAATGGCGGCCAGGTGCGCCCGCTCGCCGTGACCGGCGAGACCCGCATGGCCGTGCTGCCGAACGTACCGACCGTCGCCGACACCATCCCCGGCTACAAGGCGACCGCCTGGTACGGGCTGCTGGTGCCCAAGGGCACCCCGGCCGAGGTCAAGGCGCGGCTGTTCGCCGCGATGCGCCAGGCGCTGACCAATGAGGAAGTGATCCGCCGCCTGCGCGACGAGGGTGCGGAGCCGTCCGACATGGATGGCGAGGGCTTCGCCCGCCTGATCCGCTGGGAGCGCGAGCGTTGGGCGACGGTGATTCGCCAGGCCAACATCACGGTGGACTGAACCGATCGGAGCGCGCCGGCCGCCGGGGCGGTCTGCCTCGCGGGGTGTGGCGCTTCGGCTACAGGCGCTGCCGCCGCCGGGCCGGCAACCGGGTGCCGCGCAGCCGGGCCTTGACCGGAACCGGCGGGACCGCCTAGGCCGCGCGACGCTTCCATGATAAGCGCCGGGCTCCGCGAGGGCCCGGGGCGCGAGTCCGGCCCGGCCGGGCGGAACGCAGTAGGCATTTTCGCACGGGTCACGCCCGGCAGAACGGAGAGAGTAAACGCGATGAGCGACACCGCCGAGAAGGTGAAGAAGATCGTCGTCGAGCACCTCGGCGTCGAGGAGGCGAAGGTCACCCCCGAGGCGTCCTTCATCGACGACCTGGGCGCCGACAGCCTCGACACGGTCGAACTGGTCATGGCCTTCGAGGAAGCCTTCGGGGTCGAGATCCCGGACGACGCCGCCGAGAAGATCACGACCGTGAAGGACGCGATCGACTACATCGAGAAGCACAAGGGCGAGTAACGCCTTAGACTGGCCCGGGGGGTAGAGCGCGTGTTCCAGAACGGTTTCTCGCCGCGACGTGTTGTCGTGACCGGCATGGGCATCGCCTGCCCGCTCGGCCTGGGTGTCGAGCATGTGTGGAAACGGATGCTGGCCGGCGAATCCGGCATCGGCAGCATCCAGTCCTTCGACGTCTCCTCGCTGCCCGCGAAGATCGCCGGGCAGATCCCGGCCGGCACCAAGGCGGATGGTCGCCTCGACCTGTCCGAATGGATCCCGATCAAGGACCAGAAGAAGATGGACCGCTTCATCCAGTTCGCGCTCGTCGCGGCTGAGGAAGCGGTCGAGGATTCCGGCTGGCGCCCCGACGGCGAGGAAGCGCGCTGCCGCACAGGCGTGATGATCGGCTCGGGCATCGGCGGGCTCGAGACCATCGACGAATCGGCGCGGCTGGCCGCCCAGGGCAAGGCGCGGCGCATCTCGCCCTTCTTCATCCCTTCGGCGCTGATCAACCTCGCTTCCGGGCAGGTCTCGATCAAGTACGGCTTCAAGGGGCCGAACCATTCGGTGGTGACGGCCTGCGCGACCGGCGTGCATGCGCTCGGCGACGCGGCGCGACTGATCGCGCTCGGTGACGCCGATGTGATGGTCGCGGGCGGTGCCGAGGCCGCGGTGTGCGAACTGGGCGTGGCCGGCTTCTGCGCGGCGCGCGCGCTGTCCACCGGCTTCAACGACACGCCGGCCGCTGCCTCCCGCCCCTGGGACGAGGGCCGCGACGGCTTCGTGATGGGTGAAGGCGCGGGCGTGGTGGTGCTCGAGGAATACGAGCATGCCAAGGCGCGCGGCGCGAAGATCTATGCCGAGGTGATCGGCTACGGCATGTCGGGCGATGCCTATCACATCACCGCCCCGGCCGAGGGCCATGAAGGCGCCTTCCGCGCGATGAAGGCGGCGCTGGCTTCGGCCAACATCACCGCGGCCGACATCCAGTACGTCAACGCGCATGGCACTTCGACGCCGCTCGGCGATGACCTGGAACTGGAAGCGGTGGAACGGCTGTTCGGCGACGACGCGCGCGGCGTGGCGATGTCCTCCACCAAGTCGGCGATCGGGCATCTGCTTGGCGCGGCGGGCGCGGTGGAGGGGATCTTCTCGATCCTCGCCATCCGCGACAAGGTCGCGCCGCCGACGCTGAATCTTGAAAAGCCGTCGCGCGAGAGCGTGATCGACCGCGTTGCCTTGCAGGCGCAGCCGCGCCCGATCGAGGTCGCGCTGTCCAATTCCTTCGGCTTCGGCGGCACCAACGCCAGCATCGTGTTCCGGGCCGCGCCCTGAGTTTCGATGGCCGCCGCTGGCGGCCAACGGGCTTTCTTGATCCCTCGGACGGCGGGCACCGCACATCCATGCGGCTTGCCTTCGCGCCTTGCGCTGCCGTTCCGAGGGCTGATGCTGGTCTGGGCGCGGTCGCGCTTCGCGCTCGCGGATCGGTGCCACGCATCGGTCCGGTGAGTTGGGGATGAAGGCCGCTGGGATGCTGGCAGCAGGATCGGGCATGAGCGGCGCATGGCCCTGGCCCGACGCAGGGCTTCCCGACTGCCATGCCCGGCACCAAGTTCCCGCGGTCCAGGGGGGCGTTGCCCCCTGGCGGGGTGGTCTGGAGGGGCGGCGCCCCTCCGGTATCGAGGCTTCGACATGCGTCTCCGCCTTCTCCTCCTGACGTTCCTCGTCGTCCTGCTGATCGCCGGTGGCCTCGGCGTGTCCGCCGCCTGGCGTGCCTATACGCGCCCCGGCCCGCTCGCCGAGCCCGCGCAGATCGTTGTCCCGCGCGGTGGCACCGAGCGCATTGCCGAGGCGCTGCTCGAACGCGGCGTGATCCGCGATGGGCGGACCTTCGCCGCCGCCGCCTGGCTGACGCGCGGCGCCGGCCCGCTGCGCGCCGCCGAATTCGCCTTCCCGGCCGCCGCGCCGCTATCCGAGGTGCTGCGTATCCTGCGCGAGGAGCGCCCGGTCCAGCGCCGCCTGACCATCCCCGAGGGCTTGAGCGCGCACCAGATCCGCGCCCTGCTGGAACGCACCGAGGCCCTGACCGGGGAGGTTCCCGCCTTCAACGAGGGCGACCTGCTGCCCGAGACCTACGCCTTCGAATGGGGCGAGACGCGTGCCGCCATCGTGCGCCGGGCCGATGCCGCGATGGACCGCGCCCTGGCCGAAGCCTGGGCCAGCCGCGCCCCCGACCTGCCGCTCGCCAATCCGCGGGAGGCGCTGATCCTGGCCTCGATCGTCGAGCGCGAGACGGGCAGGGCGGAAGAACGGGCGAGGGTCGCCGGTGTCTTCGTCAACCGGCTGCGCCGCGGCATGCCGCTGCAATCGGACCCCACCGTCGCCTATGCCACGACCGGGGGCGTGCCGATGGACCGGCCGATCAGCCGCGCCGATCTCGACCGCGACCACCCCTTCAACACCTATCGCATCCGCAGCCTGCCGCCGGGGCCGATCGCAAGCCCCGGCAAGGCGGCGCTCGCCGCGACGCTGCGCCCCGAGGCGAACGACTTCCTGTACTTCGTCGCCGATGGCTCCGGCGGGCACGCCTTTGCCCGCACGCTGGACGAGCACAACCGCAACGTCGCCCGCTGGCGGGAGATCGAGCGCGGCGGCGCTACCGCGCCGGCTGCTCCCGCGCCGGCAGCACGCTCTCCGTCCGTCCCATCAGGCGGTAGGCGATAAGCCCCATCCATTCGCGGATCGCCCATTCCAACTGGCCGAGCCGCTCGGGGAAGGGGGCGTCGTACCAGGCGGCCCAACTGTGCCCGGTGCGGAAATTCACCGGCCAGGGGACGATGCCGCGCCAGCCTGCCGCACGGAACACCGCGACTGATCGCGGCATGTGCGACGCCGAGGTGACGAGCAGCCAGACCTCGCCCGGCTTGGGTTGCAGGAGGCGATAGGTGAAGACCGCGTTCTCATGCGTGTTGCGCGCCTGGTCCTCGTAGATCACGCGATCCGGCGGCACGCCCATCGCGGTCCAGAGCTGGCGCGCGACATCGGCCTCGGTCAGGCCGCCATGCACGAAGGATCCCTGGCCGCCGGTGAAGACGATTCGTGCATTGGGATAGCGGTTGGCGAGGATCACGCCTTCCGTCATGCGTTCCGCCGCGCCGTTCAATGACGGGATGCCGCGCGCTTCCGTGATGTTCTGCTCGACCGCGCCGCCGAGCACGATGATGCCATCCACATGGGCGGGTGGTTGGGCGGGCCGGGCGAAGCGGTCCTCCAGCGGCAGCAGCAGCCACTGGTTCACCGGCGTGACCACCAGCATGGCGAAGAAGCCAAGGGAGAGCAGGATCAGCCAGCGCCCGCCGCGCCGGCCGCGCCAGACCAGGAACAGGCCGATGAAGCCGAGGATGATCGCGAAATGCCCAGGGCGCGCGGGGAACCACAGGATCTTCGACAGCGCGAAAAGAAGGTCGTTCACGACGCCATGCCGTCCATCTTCAGGTCAATGGCGGCCATAGCACACTCGCTGCGCGCACGCGCATGGTGCGGGGCGCCATTCGCCTTCCGGCCCGTGTCGTCCGATACTCCACCCCGACGACGACACGGAGAGCGCCGATCGCCATGGATCACGACGATGTCCTGCCGCAACTCGCGGCCCTCGGCCGCTTCGGCGATGCGCTGCAGAAGCTCTGCGACGCGGAGGACTGGGCCGATCCGCGCTTCCGCCTGGTGGTGCGCCACGCGCTCGGCCGGCACCCGCGCATCCATCCGCGCCAATGGGAACAGGCGGCGGCCTTCCTCGCCCTGGCCGAGGCCGGCGTGCTGCGCCCGGATGCGCAGGGCATCGCCTTCGGCTCGGGCCGCGAGCCCCTGACCTATGCCGTCACCTCCCGCGTCGCACGGCTGACCGCGACGGATCTGTATGAGGCCGGCACCGCCTGGGACGTGGCGCGCACATCGGACCCTCTCGGCTTCGTGCTGGGCGCGGCGCCGCGCGGCTTCCCGGCGGAACGGCTCGCGGTCCACCACATGGACATGCGCGAGATCCGCTATCCGAACCACGCCTTCGACTTTTGCTATTCGATCTCGGCCTTCGAGCATATCGGCGACGATCCCGACTTCGTGCAACATCTGCGCGAGGTGCGCCGCGTGCTGAAGCCCGGCGGCATCTACGCGCTGACGACGGAAGTGCTGCTCGGGCCCGAGACGCGGCGGACGCGCGGAAACTACGCCTTCACCGTGGACCATCTGCTGCGTCTGTTCGCCGAGGCCGGGCTGCAGGCCGCGCCCGTGGTGGACATGCGCTTGTCCGACTTCGACGAGAACGCGCCGCGCCCGTTGCAATCCATGCTGCATGAGGATCCGGCCGAGCCCTTGCTGCAGGGCCTGACCATGCGTGACCTTGCGGGCTTCATCTCAGGCCCCGTGGTCTTCCTGCTGCGCCCGACGGCAGATGGCGTGACGCGGCCCGTCACGGTGCACGGCCTGGCCGAAAGCACCGCCGCGATGGAACGCGCACGCGTGGAGCAGCGCAACCGCCGCTATGGTGACTGGGTGCGGATCAATCCCTTCGGGCAGCGCCCGGCCCAGGCACGGCTGTCGCTCGATCTCTGGGCCGGCACGCCGGTCGCCACGGGCCAGCCGCTCTTCGCCACGCGCAATATCGAGTTCGGCAGGGCGCGGGCGGCCTTCCAGATGGTGCTGGTGCCCTCACCGGCCATGACCGGGCGGGGCACCGTGCTGCTGCGCGTCTTCGAATCGCGTCCCGGCTTCGACGGTGCAGTGCTTGCCGGCGAGGCGCGGCTCGCCATCAACGAGCCTTCCGGCCAGCCTGTCGTGCATCGCTTCGAGGCCCCGACGCGTGCCGGACAAGTCTATGGCCTGGTTGGTCGCGTGCTGGAGGGCGAGGTGCTGTTGACCAGCGTGGACATCCAGGCGCGCCGGCATCCGCCGGGGTGAGGCGCCGAGAGCGCGGGCCACCAAAGCGACCTTCGGCCTGATGCACGGCATCGGACCGCGGGTGCACCGCGGGCAAGCCAGGCACGCGGATGCATGCGCCGGCGTTTGAGGCAAACAAGGACGCCAAGGGTCGTGACAAGCAACCCTTGGCGGATCACTCTTCCTCGAAGGCGATCGACATGCTCCGCACCGCGAAGCTGCGGCGCCGGTGGTCACCCGTCGTCGCGTCGATCTCCGCGAAGGTCGAGGAGCGCGACCCGGTGAAGCGCACCACCACCGCATTGCCGTGCCGCTTCAGCGTCTCGGCATCGATGCGGAAGCTGAACTCGACGCCCGGGTCGGTCAGCACCGCCTCGGTCTTCTGCTGGCGGCCGTCGAAGTTGACCCGGATGCGTGCCGCGTCGAACCCCATGGTCTCCAATACATGCACGCGCACGCGCAACGGCCGGCCAGCGGCGGAGGCGATCAGCACGCGGGGTGCCTCAGTGGTCCACCAATACCGGTGGTCCGAGACGGGATCGCCAACCCAGCCCTGCGCGTGCCAGCCATCGAGGAAGGCGAGCGCGGCGTCCTCCTGCCGTGCCAGTACCCAGGGCATCGGCCCGGTACCGCGCAGCCCGGCCAGCAGCGCCGCCGCCGCGCGCGATGCCGCGCGCTCCGAGAGCCATCGGTCGAGCCGTTCCTCCGCCGTGCGCCGCAGCACGAAATCGGCGCCGAGCCGCAGCAGCCATTCGTCGCGCCGCAGCACCTCCTCGCAAGCCTCGATCTCGTCGCGCGAGGCGCGGCCCTCGTTCAGCCGCTGCGCGGGGAAGCTCGGGATCGCGTAGTGCTCCGACATCGCGTCGAGCGATTCCTGCATCCGCTCGGTCACACCCACGAAGTCGAACCGCGCGAGCGCTGCTGTCGCCTGTTCGGAAGCCTCGTGCGGGTCCCCGGCGCGGCGCATGCCAAGCGCCATGGTCAGGTAGCGCGTCTGCGGGTTGGTGCCGAAGGTCGGATAGGCGCGCAGGAAGTCGAGGATGCCGAGCGCGCTGGCCGGTCCGTGCATCGGAAGGTCCGGCATGTGGCGGAAATACAGGTAGTGCGAGGCGACGAGCCGCACGGGATGGCGGGCGAACGTGGCGAGCCGCAGCCGCCCGAGCGGCAACTGGTTGGGCATCGACGCATGCACATGCCCGTGCAGGAAGCGCAGCCCCGGCAGACGTTCACGCGCGATCGGATAATCCGGCCCGAGCAGCGTGAGCTGCGGCGGCGGCGGGAAGACCTGCTCCGCCGGCAGGAAGGCGAGGAAGTGGGACACGACGGTGTTGCCGCCGGTCTTGGGGATGTGGATGAAGAAGACCGGGCGGTTGGCCGCCTCGGTTTCGGTCTCGGTCTCGGGCACGGAATCGG
The DNA here is from genome assembly GCF_057586215.1 of Roseomonas sp. SRI_022. Taxonomy (NCBI): domain Bacteria; kingdom Pseudomonadati; phylum Pseudomonadota; class Alphaproteobacteria; order Acetobacterales; family Roseomonadaceae; genus Roseomonas; species Roseomonas sp. SRI_022. Next base: position 54,352 of record NZ_JBYCZL010000020.1, on the reverse strand, counting down.
TCATGGCGGGATCGCGACTCAGCCTGGCTCGTCCCGCGCGACGAGGATGTTCTGGATGCCCGACGCCTCGGCGAGCAGCCGGTCCCAGCTGGTATCGGCCAGCGCGCCGTCCTGGCCGATCATCCAGGGCCGCAGCCCGATCCCGCCGAGCATGGCAGCGACCTCCGACGCCTGCACGCCGGAGCGCGCCATCATCTCCGGCACGAACTCCATCATGATGCGCACGCCGGGCGCGCGTTCGAGCATCCGGCGCATGCCGCGCAACGCCCGGCCCTCATGGCCTTCCACATCCATCTTGATGACGTCGGGGCGATAGGCGGGGTCGGCGAACATCTCATCCAGCACGACCAGGCGGCAATCGACGCCGGGGCGCCCGCCATCCGCGCTGCCCGCCAGCGCGACCGCGCCGCCGCCCGAGAAATTGTCGTTGAACACCAGCCGCGCCGTGCCCGCTTCCTCAGACGCGCCGACCGCATGCACCCGTGCCCAGCCGCCGAAGCCGTTCAGTCGCAGCGAGAGATCGACGAGTTTCGCGAGGCGCGGATTCGGCTCGAAGGCATCGACGCTGCCCGACGGGCCGACGATCTGCGAGGCCAGCAGCGCATAGACGCCATGGTTGGCGCCGAGGTCGAGCACCGTGTCGCCGGGCTTCACCAGCCGGGTGAACAATTCCGTATAGGCGGTCTCCCACCGGCCGAGCGTCAGCAGGTGGATGCCGATGTCGATGCTGCGCGTGTCGACGAGGATCCGGATGCCGTTCTCGAGGAAGGTGATCGCGGTGTGGTCGCCGAGATAGGCGGATTGGCTGTCCACCAGCCGGTTCGACCGCACGGCGAAATAGGCGATCGCTTCCTCGAGCCGGCGCTCGATATGCGCGAGCCGCTCCTCGGCGCGTTCGGCCCGCTCGGTCAGGAGCCGTTCGATGCGATCGAAGCGATCAAGAAGCCGCTGCCGGCCAGTGAGGGAATCGATGAGATGGCCGGATGGATCGCTCATGAGACGGAAATCACAATCCCCATGCGTTACAACCGGACCATACAATGTGCGGTTGCAGCATGCCATGCCCCGCAGGTCACACGGCGGGGCACACTGCCGGTCAGGATTCCTCGGCGTAGGGATTCCGCGTGCCGCGCAACTGCAGCCGGATCGGCACGCCCGGCATCGCGAAGGCCTCGCGGAAGGAATTCACGAGATAGCGGCGATATTCCTCGGGGATTTCCTCGGCCCGCGTGCCGAACACGGTGATGGTCGGCGGGCGCGCCTTGGTCATGGTGGCGTAGCGCAGCTTCACGCGCCGGCCATTCACCGCCGGCGGCGGATGCCGCGTCAGCGCCGATTCGAACCAGCGGTTCAGCTCCCCGGTCGCGATGCGCCGGTTCCACAGCGCATAGGTGGCGCGCACCGCCGGCATCAGCCGGTCGAGCCCGCGGCCGGTCTGCGCCGACAGCGGCACCACCGCGATACCCTTCAACTGCGCAAGCGAGGCGGTCAGCACGTCGTCGAGCTTCTGGCGCGTCGCCGTGCGCTCCTCGACCGCGTCCCATTTGTTGAAGGCGATGACGACACCGCGGCCCTCGCGTTCCGCCAGCCGCGCGATGCGCAGGTCCTGCTCGTCCATGCCGAGCAGCGCGTCGACGACGAGGATGACGACCTCCGCCTCCTTCAGCGCGCCGAGGGTCGAGGCGACGGACATCTGCTCCAGCCGTTCCTCGATGCGCGCCTTCTTGCGCATGCCGGCGGTGTCCACCAGGCGCACGCGCCCACCGGTCTCGTCGCGCCACTGCACCGCGACAGCATCGCGCGTCAGGCCGGGCTCGGGGCCGGTGATCATCCGTTCCTGCCCGATCAGGGCATTGAGCAGGGTGGATTTGCCCGCATTCGGACGGCCGACGATGGCGAGGCGCAGCGGACGCTCGGGGTCGTCGCCGGCATCCTCCTCCTCATCCTCCTCGGGCGGCTCGCCGAGCGCCTCGGCCACTGCCTCATGCAGGGCGCCAAGGCCCTCATTGTGCTCGGCGCTGACCGCGATCGGATCGCCGAGGCCGAGTTCATAGGCTTCCATCGCCGCGGCGATGCCGCCGCGCCCCTCGGCCTTGTTCGCGATCAGCAGCACCGGCAGCGAGGCGCGGCGCAGCCAGGCGGCGAAGGCGCGGTCCGACGGCGTCAATCCGCTGCGCACGTCGATGACGAACAGCACCAGGTCCGCGGCGCGCAGCGCGGCCTCGGAACTGCTGCGCATGCGCCCCGCGACGGTGTCGGGCGGCGCTTCCTCCAGCCCGGCGGTATCGACCAGCGTGACGTCGCGCCCGGCGATGCGTGCCTGCGTCTCCTTGCGGTCGCGCGTGACGCCCGGCGTGTCGTCCACGATCGCGATCTTCCGCTGCGCCAGGCGGTTGAACAGCGTGGATTTACCGACATTGGGCCGGCCCAGGATGACGACGATGGGTTGCATGGCGCCGGTGCCGCTCAGCCGCCCGACAGCGCGAGCAGCGTCGCGTCGTCGGTCGCGGCGAGCATCACCCCGCCCACGACGGCCGGCTGCAGCGACAGCCCCGCCGGCAGCGACATCCGCGCCGACACGGCACCGCTCGCCGGATCCAGCGAGACCAGTTCCGAGGCGGAAGTGCCGACCAGCAGCCGCCCGCCCGCGAGGACGGGGCTCGACAGCCCGATCCGATCCGGCGGCCGGTTGCCGCGCGGGGCCGGGCGCAGGGATGTCGCCCAGCGGACCTGCCCGGTCTCGCGTTCCAGCGCCGCCACCTGGCCGGCATCATTGGCCAGGAACACCCAGTCGCCGGCCATCCAGGCCCCTTCGGTGCCGCCCGATTCCTGTTCCCATAGGCGCCGGCCGGATCGCAGGTCCACGCAGATGGTCAGCCCGCCCATGCCGACCGCGACCACCCGGCCGCTGGCGATCGCCGGGCGCGCGCGCACCCCCGCGATATCCGACAGCGCGCCGGTGCCCGCGGCCGCGAGGCTCTCGCTCCACAGCACGCGCCCGTCGCTGGCGCGCATCGCGATCAACTCGCCGGAGGGGAAGCCCGCCACGACGATGTCGCCCTCCACCGCCGGGGTGCCGAGGCCGAGCGGGATGGTCGGGATCGCCGAGGCACGGTGCATCCACAGCCGGCGCCCGTCATCGGTGGCGAGTGCCACGAGGTGGCTGGAGACGGTCGGCACGAAGACGATGTTGCCGGCGACGGTCGGCGCGCCGCGCGCCGGGGCTGGCAAATCCACGCGCCAGCGTACCGCGCCGTCCGCGGCGTTGAGCGCCAGCAGTTCAGACAGGCCGGTGGCGACGAACAGCGTCTCGCCGCTGACGGCGATGCCGCTGCCCATCGTCCCGTCATCGTCGTTGGTGCGGTCGGTATCGCGCCGCCAACGCCGGCCACCGCCAGTGACGTCGAAGGCCGAGACCGAGCCCAGCGCGTCCGAGACATAGACAGTGCCGCTCGCTGCCACCGGGCCAGCGAGAAGTCGCCGGCGATAGGCGGTGCCGCTGCCGAAGCCGCTGCTCCACGCGCGGGCGAGGCCCGGGCCGAACGCGATGTGCCCGCCCGAATGCGCGACATCGCCGCCGGCGACCGGCCAGTCCTGGCGCGGCGCGGGCGGCGGGACCGCCACCGCAGCGCCCTGCGCCGCCGGATCGACCTGAAGGCTTCGTTCCGGGATGTCCATGACGGAGCGGCGTTCGCCGGGGAAGCGCTCGCGGCGCTCACCGAAGATGCTGTCGAAGGTCTCGCAGCCGCCGAGCAGCGCGGCGGCCCCGAGCAGCGCCCCGCGGCGCGTCATCGTCCCGCGCATCAGGAAGCGAGCCCCGAGGCGACGCGCCCGGCGCGGTCGCGAATGGCCTGCGGCGCCGTCGTGTCCTGGGCTAGGGCCTCGAGCGCGCGGCGGGCTTCGTCGCGCTGCCCGGCCTTCAACTGCACCAGGGCGGCCAGTTCGCGCGCCGAGGCGCTGTACGGCGCCCCCGGGCGCATCAGCGGCGCAAGGCGGGCATTGAGCGCGGCCGGTTCGGCGGTGTCCATCGAGCGCAGCACCCACATTAGCGAGGCGAGGTCGCGGTAGAGCGGGTCCGCCGTCGTGTCGCGGGCGACGCGGTCATACAGGGCGAGCGCGGCGTCGCGGTCGCCGACCTCGGCCTTCAGCGCCGCGGCACGCAGCAGCGCGATGATGCGGTAGCCGCCCGGCGCATCGGCGGTCAGGCCCTCGAAGCGTGTCGCCATGGCCGGCAGGTCGGCGCCCTCGGCCTCGGCGGCGCGGTGGGCGGCCATGAAGGCGGTGGCGGCGGCGGTCTCGCGGCGGGTCTCGTACCAGCGCCAGCCCTGCCAGCCGCCGACGCCGGCCACCACCAGCAGCAGCGCGGCGAGGAACGGCGTGCTGAAGCGCTGCCAGAGTTTCTGGGCGCGTTCGGCGCGGAGATCCTCCTCCACCTCGTCGAAGATGTCGGGCAAAATGCGGCACCTCTGGCTGCCGGCCGGCGCGGCCGGCCTGGAAAAGGGGGCGGAACATAGCCGCCCGTTGGCGGGGCGTTAAGCCCGTCCGGGTTTTCCTGCTCCTCATGCACCGAATCCTGTCGCCTGTCGTCCTCCTCGCGCTGGCCGGCTGCCAGGCGATCGGTGCGCCCGGCGCGCCGCTGCTGGCCATTCCCGCGGCGGTGGAAGCCGTATCCCTGCGCGCCTTCGGGCGGACCACCGGCGATTCGATCGTCTCCCTGGTGACCGGGGAGGATTGCTCGATCGCCCGGATCGGGCGCGGGGAGGCCTATTGCGGCCGGGATGACGCACCGGCGCCGCCGCCGATGTGCACCCGCAGCCTGGGCGCGGTGGATTGCTGGACGGTGCCGCCGGCGGCCTGGCCGGCTTATCGCGGCGTCGCCAACGGGCCGTCCACCCTGTCTGAGGCGCAGGAGAACAACCGCATCGGCTGGGCGCGGCGGGTGGTCCGCGCACTGGAACCCGCCCCAGCGCCCCCGCCCGAACCGCCCCAGGGCGCGGTGCCGGTGGTGGTGCCGGGGCCGGGCCATCCCGTCGCGCCCCAGGCCGGGGCGGCCGCCGCCGAGGCGGCGGCGCGCTCCCTCATCCCCGATCCGGGGCCGTCAATGGGTGCTGGCCTGCGCCAGGATTAGGGCGCCGTGCCGCGTCTCCGCCGGCTCGCACAGCGCGGCGATGGCCGGGGCGACATCCGCGGGTGCGGCGATCAACGACGGGTCCTGGCCGGGGAAGGCATTGGCGCGCAGCTGCGTCGCGACCGGGCCGGGATCGACCAGGTTGACGCGCAGCGCGCCCCCGGCGGTTTCCGCCGCCCAACCGCGGACCAGATGCTCCATCCCCGCCTTGGCGGCGCCGTAGAGGCCCCAATAGGGGGTGGGGGTGGCGGCGATCGCGTCGGTCAGCACGACGGCGCGGCCCGCTTCGGCAGCGCGCAGCGGCGGATCGCAGGTGCGGATCAGCCGCCAGCAGGCCGACAGGTTGACGGCGAGCGATTCCTCCATGTCGCGCGGCTGGATATGCGCGACCGGGGTCAGCTTCGACAGCACGCCCGCGGCATGGACCAGGATGTCGAGCCGGCCGAAGCGGGCGACGATGGACGGCCCCAGCATGTCCACATCCTGCGCGCGCTTCTGCAGGTCGAGCGGCAGCAGCGTGGCCGGCAGGCCGCCGGCGGCGCGGATCGCGTCATCCACCTCCTCGAGCCCGCCCTGGGTGCGCCCGACCAGGACGCATTGCACGCCACGGCGGCCAAGCTCGATGGCGACGGCGGCGCCGATGCCGCGGGTGGCGCCGGTGATCAGGGCGACGCGGGCAGGGGAAGTCGTCATGCGGTCCTCGATGGTGGGAAAAGGGGGATTTGGAGGGGCGCCGCCCCTCCAAGCCACCCCGCCAAGGGGCAGTGCCCCTTGGAACGCCGTTACCGGGCGCCGGGCGCGGCGGGTGTCTGAAGGAGGCTTCCGGGATCGGTGGCAATTCGGGGAGGGCGGAGCCGTCCTCCGGCCTTCACTGCCCCGCCGGCTGCAGCAGCGACAGCTGCTTCTCCGAATTGTCCTGCCAGTCGGTCAGCGGGATCGCATAATCCCCGGTGAAGCAGGCATCGCAGAAATCCGGCTTCTTCGGGTCGCGCGCCGGGCGGCCGAGCGCGCGGTACAACCCATCCAGCGAGATGAAGGCCAGGCTGTCCGCGCCGATGATGCGCGCCATCTCCTCGACGTCGTGCTTCGCGGCCATGAGCTGCGAGCGCTCGGGCGTGTCGATGCCATAGTAGCAGGAGTGCGTGGTGGGCGGGGAGGAGATGCGCATGTGCACTTCCTTCGCCCCGGCGGCGCGCACCATTTCGACGATCTTGCGCGAGGTCGTGCCGCGCACGATCGAATCATCGACCAGGATGACGCGCTTGCCTTCCAGCATCGGCTTGTTGGCCGAATGCTTCAGCTTCACGCCGAGATTGCGGATCTGGTCGGTCGGCTCGATGAAGGTGCGCCCGACATAGTGGTTGCGGATGATGCCGAGCTCGAAGGGGATGCCCGCCTCCACCGCATAGCCCATGGCCGAGGGCACGCCGGAATCGGGCACCGGCACCACGACATCCGCAGGCACGCCGGATTCGCGGGCGAGTTCCGCGCCGATGCGCTTGCGCGTCTCATAGACCGGCGTGCCCTCCATGACGGAATCCGGGCGCGCGAAATAGATGTATTCGAAGATGCAGAAGCGGCTTTCGTGGCGGCCAAAGGGCTTCACGCTGCGCACGCCGTCGTCATTGATGATGACGATCTCGCCCGCTTCGATGTCGCGCACGAATTCGGCGGACACGATGTCGAGCGCGCAGGTCTCCGACGCCAGGACATAGCCGCCATTGGCCAGCCGTCCGAGCACCAGCGGGCGGACGCCGAGCGGGTCCCGCGCGCCGATCAGCGCGCCGTTGTGCAGCGCCACCAGCGAATAGGCACCCTGCACCTGCTTCAGCGCGTCGATCAGCCGATCGAGCACGGTGGAATACAGGCTGATCGCGATGAGGTGGATGAACACCTCGGAATCCGTGGTGGACTGGAACAGGCAGCCGCGCCGCACCAGCGCGCGCTTCAGCGCCGCGGCATTGGTCAGGTTGCCGTTGTGGCCGACCGCGAAGCCGCCGAACTCGAAATCGGCATAGAGCGGCTGCACGTTGCGCAGCGCCGTCTCGCCTGTCGTCGCATACCGGTTGTGCCCCACCGCGGCACCGCCGCGCAGCGATGCGATGACCTTCGCCTCGCCGAAATTGTCGCCGACCAGGCCGAGGCCCTTATGGGCGTGGAACAGCCCTTTCTCGTCGAGCGTGACGATGCCCGCCGCTTCCTGCCCGCGGTGCTGCAGCGCATGCAGGCCGAGCGCGGTGAGCGCGGCCGCGTCGCCGCCGTTCCACACGCCGAAGACGCCGCATTCCTCATGCGGCTTGTCGTCGTCCTGGTCGATGGTGACGAGCATCGCGGGTCCTCGGTTATCGGCTGCGCGCGGGGGGACGCAGCAGGTCATCAACGGTCGGGCCACCGGGCCCGGGGGGTTCCACCAGCCGCGGCCGGTAGGCTTCGGGCATTCTTTCCACCACGCGGCGCGCGGCGTCGGCAACGATGGGAAGCCCGCGCGCATCCTTCACGGCGGTGGGCCACTTCTCCGTCTCCGGTGCGAACATCCCGGCGAGGATATAGGCAAGCACCAGCAGGAAAGCACCCCGCACCGCACCGAACACCAGGCCGAGCACGCGGTCGATGCCGCCGAGCATGGAATCCTGCACGCGGTCGGCGATCATGTTGGTGATGATCTTGAGGATCACGAGCACCACCAGGAACACCGTGCCGGTGCCGACCGCATCGGCGAGGATCGGCGGTTCCAGCCATTGCGACACATGCGGGCGCAGCGGCTCGCGCGCCAGGAAAGCCGCGCCGGCCGCGCCGATCCAGGCGCAGAGGCTCAGCACCTCCCGCACCAGGCCGCGGAAATAGGCGCAGGCGGCCGAGATCACGACCACCGCGATGAATGCAGCGTCAACCCATGTCATGGCGCCCCCCTATAGCGGCGAGCCACGCCCGCGTCACCCGCCGGCCCTGCGCGGCTTGATGGTCTGCTCTGCGAAAACCGCGACCAGATCGGCCATGTGCCCGGTCTCGGTCAGGGCGATGCCATCGGGTGCGGCGGGCGCCTTGCCGCCGCGAGCGACCCGCCGGGGCAGGGTGGCGCGGCCGAAGCCGAGCTTCGCCGCCTCCCGCAGCCGGGCCTCGGCCTGGGAGACCTGGCGGACCTCCCCGGACAGCCCGACCTCGCCGAAATAGACGCGGTCGGGGTCGGTCGGGCGGTCGGTCGCGGCCGAAACCAGGGCGGCGGCCACCGCGAGATCGGCGGCCGGCTCGGCGATGCGCAACCCACCGGCGATGTTCAGATAGACGTCGTTCTGCCCGAGGCTCATGCCGCAGCGGGATTCGAGCACGGCGAGCAGCATCGACAGCCGCCCGGAATCCCAGCCCACCACCTGCCGGCGCGGGGACCCGCCCGAAGATGGCGACAGCAGCGCCTGCACCTCGACCAGCACGGGCCGCGTGCCCTCGATCCCCGCGAAGACCGCGGAACCGGACACATTGCCGCGCCGCTCGGCGAGGAACAGGGCGGAGGGGTTGGCGACCTCGACCAGGCCGGTGCCGGTCATCTCGAAGACGCCGATCTCGTCGGTGGCGCCGAAGCGGTTCTTCACCGCGCGCAGGATGCGGAACTGGTGGCCGCGATCGCCTTCGAAATACAGCGTCGCATCGACCATGTGCTCCAGCACGCGGGGGCCGGCGAGCGTGCCTTCCTTGGTCACATGCCCGACCAGCACGATGGCAAAGCCGCGTGCCTTGGCCAGCCGGATCAGTTCCGCCGCGCAGGCGCGCACCTGGGCGACGGTGCCCGGCGCCGAATCGAGCGCGTCGAGCCACACCGTCTGGATGGAGTCGATCACCACCAGCGCGGCGTCCGCTTCCTGTTCCAGCGAGGCGACGATGTCGCGCAGCGCTGTCGCCGCCGCCAGCGCCATGGGGCTCTCGGTCAGGCCAAGCCGGGCGGCGCGCAGCCGCACCTGCTCGACCGCTTCCTCGCCGGACACGTACAGCACGCGCCGCCCGGCGGTGGCCACGCGGGCGGCGGCCTGGAGCAGGATGGTGGATTTGCCGATCCCCGGATCGCCGCCGACAAGCACGGCCGAGGCCGCGACCAGCCCGCCGCCGAGCACGCGATCCAGTTCCGCGATGCCGGTCGGGATGCGCGGCGGCGGCGCGGAATGGCCCTTCAGCCCGACGAATTCCACGCGCCGCCCGCCGCCCGCCTTGGCTGCCGGACCCGGGCCGCGCGGGGTGGGGGCTTCCTCGGCCAGCGTGTTCCACTCGCCGCAGGCGTCGCAGCGGCCCTGCCATTTCGGATAGGCCGCGCCGCAGGCCTGGCAGACGAACTGGGTCTTGTCCTTGGCCATGGGCGACTCGGGTCCAGCGTGTGGCGAGGCCCCAGGGCTAGACGATTTCCCCGCCCGCGGCACGCGCCGCCGTGCGGTCGGTCAGCGGATCACCTGATCCGCCTGCGCCACCAGCGCATCCGGAATGGCGACGCCGATCCGTTGCGCGACCTGCAGGTTCAGCACCAGTTCGCGCCGTGTGACGAATTCCACCGGCATGCCGGCCGGGCTCGTGCCCTTCAGGATGCGGTCCACCATCGCCGGGATGCGGCGCCATGTATCGGTGACGGTGGTGCCGAAGGCGACCAGGCCGCCGGCCTCGCCCATGCCGCCGGGGAACATGGCGGGCAGCTTGCGTGCCACCGCCAGCCCCGCGATCCGCGCGCGGTTCGGGAAGACGAAGGGCAGTTCGAGGACCAGCACCGCCTGGGCGCGGCCCTGCTCCATCTCGGCGAAGGCGGCCTCGAAATCCGGGGTAGGGGCCGCGGCGGTGGGCGTCGCCACCTTCACCACCTGCGGCTGCAGCCCAAGCGCCTGTGCCGCGGCGACATTGGCCCGGTCGATCGGCGCGAGGCCTGCGGCATCCGCCCCGGGGATCACACGGTCGGAAAGGATCGCCATACGCTCCAGGCTGGGCAGGATCGTGTTGAGCAGCGCGAGCTGCGCCGCCGGCTGGCCGGGATCGAGGCTGGTGACGCCGGTGACGTTGCGCCCCGGCGCCTCGATCGCCGCGACGAGGCCGAGCGCCTTCGGGTCCGTGACGATGGAGAACACGACCGGAATGGTCGTCGTGGCCCGGGCCGCCGCGACCGAGGCGGGACCGCCGAGCGTTGCGATGACATTCACGCCCTGGGCGACCAGATCGGCGGCGAGTGCCGGAAGGCGGCCCAACTGCCCCTCCGCGAAGCGCGGCTCGATCGCGATGTCGCGGCCCTCCACGCGTCCGAGGCCGGCGAAATCCTCGATCATCTTCGCGCGGATGGCATCGAAGACCGGGCCGGGAGGGCCGTTGAACAGCACGCCCAGGCGCGGCGGAGCGGCTTGCGCCCGAACCCCCTTCGACACGCCGACCGAAGCACCCGCCAGCAGCAGCATCCTGCGTTGCATCATCATCCCCTCGCTGGCTGGAACAGCCTTGAAGCCGGAAGCCGAGCGCCGCGATCGCGCTCGTGAAATCTGAAGCGGCCGTGGCGGGCCAGGAACCTGCCGGCGCGTTCAGTGCGCCGTCGGGAGGCCGGCAATCGGGATTGCCTCCGGGCCGCGCCGCCGCGCGACGAGCATCTGTCGCATGGCGTCGAGACGGCCCGCGGCCAGATAGGCCTTCAGCAGCGTGAACTCGACCAGGTCGCGCTGCGCGCGGCTTCCGCCGATCCTCTCATGCTCGGCGAGGACTGGCTCGATCTCGGCGATGGCGGCATCGAAATCACGGCGCAGGAAGGCGGCGAAGCCGCGCGACAAGGCCGGGACGACCGGGCCGGAGGGCAGGCGCCCCTGCCGCTGCATCTCCTCCATGTCCCGCAGCCGCGCTTCGAGCGCATCGCCGTCACCGTTGACGGCATCGGCCAACGCCGCATGGGTATCCGCGAAGGCGATGCCGCCACGCGGAAACATCCGGTGCGTGAAGTCATGCAGGGCCTGCCAGCGTGCGGGGTCCCGCGGATGGCCGGCGAGTTCGGCGCGCCACAGGAAGGAGACGGCGTCGGTCAGCGTGTTCAGGGCCGGTCCCCAGGACCCGCCCGGCGCGATGCTCCGGGCATAGGTGTCGAAGGCCCGAGTGGCGTCGCCGGCCTCCAGTTCGCACAGCGCGACGTGCCAGCTGATGTGGCAATGCAGCTGGCCTTCCCGCGAATAGGATTCCATCCAGGACCGCAGGAAGGCGAGCGATGCCGCCTGGTCGCCTTCCTCGTAGTACAGATGGGCGCGGATATGGGCGCCATGGGCGTTGCGCGGAACCTGCGCCATCGCGCTTTCGATCTTCGGATGCGCCGCGGCGAGCTGGCCGGTTTCCAGCAGCGCGAAGGCGTGCTGCGTATTGAACCACCAATCGTCGCCATAATGCGTCGCCAGGCCGTCGAGCAGTTCGACCTGTTCGCGTTCCCGCCCGGCGCGGCCGGAGAAGCCAATCAGGCCGAAGACCGAGGTGCAGGGGCTGAGTACCATGGCATCGCGCGGCCAGGTCGCGAGATGCTGCTTCGCGGCGGCAACGGCGGCATCACCCTGGCCCGCGAGCACCAGCCCGTAGAAGTGCATATGGCTCGCCTCGCGCGCCGGCAGGCCGGAGGACACTGCCACGCCCGCTTCCATGGCCTGCCGCGCGGCCGGGATTTCGCCTCTCAGTTGAAGGGTGCGGGCGAGGGCGGCATGGGCCAGGGCGAAGCCGGGGTCGGCCGCGATGGCGTCGCGGAAGGCGCGGTCCGGCCCCACATTCGCGGAGAGCAGCAGGTCGCACCCTTCCACATAGGCGTCCCGCGCCGCCGGGGATGCCGTGGCGAGGGCCAGCCCATATCGATCAGCCAGCATGCCGTTCCCTCCGATCTGACGGAGAAAACGTTACGATCCGCGATGAAAAGCCTGCCACAGAAATCGGCAGTGTCGATTTCAGCCGCGCAATGACTCGAACACGTCCCCCTCGGCGGGGCGCCCTTCGACATGCCGGCGGTGCCACAGCGCGTGGAACAGCAGGTGCCAGGCGGCGAAGCCCTCGCGCTTGCCGGCGGCGGCGCGGAACAGCGGCAGGATGCGGTCGGGCTTGGCAATCGCCGCCACGCCGGGCTGGGCCGCGACCAGCGGTGCCAGCCGATCGGCCGCTTCGGCGATCCAGGCGCCGACCGGCACGGTGAAGCCCTGCTTCTTGCGGAAGGGCTCGCTCGCCGGGAAGTGCTTCGCGAGCCATTGCCGCAGGATCCACTTGCCCTGCCCGTCGCGCACCTTCATCGCATCCGGCAGGCGGAAGGCCGCCTGTGCGATGCCGGTGTCGAGGAACGGCGTGCGCCCTTCCACCGCATGCGCCATCAGGCAGCGATCGAGCTTCGTCAGCAGGTCGTTCGGCAGCCAGTCGGCCACATCCAACGCCTGCGCCGCCTGCAGCCGTGTGCGGCCGGGCGTCGCTGCCGCGGCCGCGGCGGCCTCGATCCCGTCGCGCCAGAAGCGCGGCGGGCTGCGCAGCACATCCAGCCGGTCGAAGGCGCCATGGGCGCGCATCGCCTTGCCGCCCAGCCACCAGGGGCGCATCGCGGAACGATACCGGCCATAGCCGCCGAAGATCTCGTCGCCGCCCTCCCCGGACAGCACGACCTTCACATCCTGCACCGCGCGGCGGGCAAGGAACCAGGTCGGGATGATGGCGTAGTCGGCCGCCGGATCGTCCATGCAGGCGACGATCTCGGGCAGGTGGCGGAAGACGTCCTGCTGCGTCACGTTCAGCGTGACGTGGCGCGCGCCGGCCGCCGCCGCGGCGCGCGCGGCGGCTTCCCGTTCATCGGCCGCACCCGGCACGTCGAAGCCGGCGGTGAAGGCCAGCACCGGCCGGTCGTTCAGCCGCGCCATCATCGCGAGCACGGCCGCCGAATCCGTCCCGCCCGAGAGGAACATCCCGTAGGGCACGTCGCTGCGCTGATGCAGGTCCACCGACCGCTCCAGCGCGGCGTCGAGCCGCGCGAGCGCGGCCTCCTCGGTGATGGTCTCCGGCCCGCCTTCGGGGAGTGCTGTGCGGCGGCGGCGCTCGACGATGCAGCCATCGGCGATCACCACCGTCTCGCCGGGCAGCAGGCGGGTGATGCCCTCGAAGATCGTCTCGGCGCCGGTGGTGAATTGCAGCTGCAGCAATTCGTGCAGCGCGGGTTCGCGCAGGCGCGGGGTGACGAGGCCGGCGGCGATCAGCGCCTGTGCTTCCGACGCGAAGGCGATGCCGTGCGGCGTCTCGGCCAGGTAGAGCGGCTTGATGCCGAAGGGGTCGCGCGCCAGCACGACCTGGCGCGAGGCGCGGTCATGGATGGCGATCGCATACATGCCGCGCAGCGTCTCGGCGAAGGCGGCACCGTCGCGGCGGAACAGATGCAGCGGCGGCTCGCAATCCGATCCCGTCGCGCAGAGCAGCGCGTTGTCGGTGCGGAGTTCGCGGTAGTTATAGACCTCGCCATTGCCGACCAGGCTCGCCGGGCCGGCATGCAGCGGCTGGTCGCCGGTCACGAGGTCGATGATGGCGAGCCGCGTATGCGACAGCGCGACATTGCCCTGGACGTGATGGCCGTGGCCGTCCGGGCCGCGATGGGCAAGCGCGCGTGTCAGCGCGTCCAGCACGGTCGGGTCGGGGCGCGCCCCGGGTTTCAGCGCGAGGCCTGCGATGCCGCACATGGCGCTACGCCGCCTGCCGCCGCGGCGCGACCGCGGCGAGGAATTCGCGCCAGCGCGCCACCACGGCGGCCTCGGTGAAGTCGCGTTCGTAGGCTGTGCGGCCGGTCTGGGCGATCCGCGCGGCACGCTGCGGATCGGCGACCAGCGCGCCGATGCCGCGGGCCAGCGCCTCGGCATCCTCGACCGGCACCAGCAGGCCGCTCTCGCCATCAGTGATCAATTCGGATGGCCCCTGCGCGGCGGCGGCGACCACGGGACGAACCGCGGACCAGGATTCCAGCACGATGTTGCCGAGCGGCTCGTGGCGCGAGGAACAGACGAAGATGTCGCAGCCCGCGAGCAACGCACCGATATCGGACCGCCAGCCGAGGAAGGTGACGCGGTCCACGACGCCGAGGTCGCGCGCGAGGCCCTCCAGCGCGCCGCGTTCCGGGCCTTCGCCGGCGATCGACAGATGCGCGCCGGGCGGCAGCAGCGCCAGTGCGCGCAGCGCGACATCGAAGCCCTTGTTGCGGTGCAGCCGCCCCATCGCCAGCAGCCGCGTTTCGCCAGGCAGCACCGCCGGCGCCGCGCCGGCCAGGTCGGCGGCGAAATTCGGCACATAGTGGGCGCGTGCCGCCGGCCAGCCCTGCGCAGCGATCCAGCGCGCGATGTCACGCGTGTTGCCGACCAGATGGTCGCAGCGGCGATAGTATTTCAGGTCGTAGTAGCCGCCGAGCCGCCCCACCAGCGTCCAGGGCCCCTTTGGCGCGAAGCGCGCCGCGCGGTTCATCCAGGCGACCGTGACGGACGGCGCGAAGCCGTTCAGCACGCCGCGCAGACGCGGTCCCGTCAGCAGGTCGAGCGCGCCGCCGAAGCCGAGTTCGACCGGCGCCAGCCCGCCCGCGCGCAGCCGTTCGGCGCGCCCGGCATCACGGCGGATGATCGGCAGAACCTCCTCGCCCGCGGCATGCAGCGCGATGCAGAGCCGTTCATAGAAGGCTTCCGCCCCGCCCTGCGGCGCGCCGGCCATCACCTGCGCCACCCTCATCGATAGCGTTCCGGCTCTAGCGCCGCCTTCAGATAGGACAGCAACGGAAAGGCCCCGGTGCAGAGCGCCAGCAGCACGCCCCAGCCCCCTTCGCGATAGCCCCTGCGCGAGACGTAGGACTTGAACCCGCGCGAGAAGAAGCGCCGCACATTGGCGCGCAGCGTGCCGATGTTCCCGCTCGCCAGCAGGTCGGCGGCCTTGGCACTCGAATACTTGTCGAGCCGGCGCAGCATGTCGGAGACGTCGCGATCGACCAGATGCACCAGCGCGCCCCGTTCGATCTTCGCCCCTTCCTGGCCAGTCCAGTCGAGCCCCGGATGCACGCGCTGCGCGCGCCAGCGCTTCGCACCCTTGCGCGACAGGCGCGGCACCGAGGTCGTGCCGAAGGACCCTGCCCAGCCGAAGCGGATCAGCCGGTCCCCGACGTAGTTGTCGACCGGCACCTGGTGCCAGGCATGGGTGCTGGTGGCGATGGTGGTGCGGATCGCCTCGGCCAGTTCGGCGTTCACCCGCTCATCCGCATCGACTTCCAGGATCCAGTCGCCGGAGCAGGCATCGAGGCCGGCATTGCGGCGATCACCTTCCAGTTCCCAGGATCCTTCGATGATCTTTGCCCCGGCGAAGGCGGCGATCGACGCGCTGGTATCGGTGCTGCGGTCGAGCACCACCACCACCTCGTCCGCGAAGGCGACGGAGGCGAGGCAATCGGGCAGGCGCGCTTCCTCGTTGCGGGCAACGATCAGGGCGGACAGGCGAGGCGGCGTCATGCGGCGGCTTCCCGTTCTGCCCGCGCCAGCAGGGCCGATGCCTGTTCCGCGACGCGGGTCGCCGGCAGCGCGCCCATCGGCGCCGCCCCCGGCGGCCCCTTCGCCAGCACGGCGAGCGCCCGCGCGCCAACCGGGGCGTATTCCGATGCCGGGGTCGGCCCGAACAGCCCGATGGTCGGCGTGCCGGTCGCTGCCGACAGGTGCATCAGCCCCGAATCATTGCCGACGAACAGGGCACAGCGGGCCAGCACGGCGGCGGCCTCCGGCAGGTCCAACGTGCCGACCAGGTCGATCGCGCCCGGCAGCCCGGCAAGCACCGGGGCCGCCATGTCCCGTTCCTGCGCGCCCGGGCCGCCGAGCACGGCGATGCGCGCACCCTCCAGCGCCCCGCCGGGGCCGGTCAGCAGCCGCGCCAGCGTCAGGAAGCGGTCCGGTGGCCAGACCTTGCGTACCCAGTTCGCCGTCGGCCCCAGCGCCAGCACGGGGCCGCCAGCGGGCAACCGTGCCTCGGCCTTGGCGGCTTCTTCCGGCCCGAACCAGGCGACCGGGCGCGGGGCCGGGCTGATGCGAAGGGTCTGCGCGATGTGCAGCAGCCGATGCCCCGGCCGCCGGCCGCCGCGCATCACGGCGCGCCGCTTCGCCAGCAGCAGCCAGGCGATGGCCGAACCACGCAGGTCCACCACTAGGTCCCAGCGCCGGAAGGCCACCTTCGACCACAGGCCGAGCCAATGCAGCCCGAAGCGCTTCTTCTCGATCGGGATCAGCCGGTCCAGCGCGGGCATGCGGCGGAACACGCCTTCGGCCACGCGGCCGACGGCGATGGTGAAGCGCGCGTCGGGATGCGCGCCCATGAGATGGTCGATGACCCCGGTGGACAGCACCGCATCGCCGATCCGGGTCGAGGTGATGAACAGGATGCGCACGGGCGGCGCCTTACCACGCCACGGCGCCGGGGGGGAGGTTGCAGCGCGGGCCGATCCGCCTCAACTGTTGATGCATGTCAATCGCCCTGCTCCCCGACCGAGGCGTGCTGGAAGTGGCCGGACCCGACCGGGTGGCCTTCCTCCAGGGCCTGGTATCCAACGACGTGGCCGCGATCCCTGCCGGGGAAGCGGCCTGGACCGCGCTGCTGACGCCACAGGGCAAGTGGCTGGCGGACTTCTTCGTCATCCCCGCGGGCGAGGTGCTGCTGCTGGATGTCGAGCGTGCCCAGGCGGCCAGCCTGGCGCAGCGCCTGTCGCGGTTCCGATTGCGGTCCAAGGTGACGCTGCGGGACGCCTCGGACGAATGGCGCGTCCATGCGGCCTGGGGCGCGCCGCCGGTCGCGGTTGGCGTGGTGGCGCGCGATCCAAGGCTGGACGGGGCAGGGTGGCGGGTGTTGTCCCCGGCGCCGCTCGCCACCGATGCGACGGAAGCCGACTTCGACCGCCACCGCCTCACCCTTGGCCTGCCGGACGGGTCGCGGGACATGGAGGGGGAGAAGTCCGTCCTGCTCGAGGGCGGCTTCGACGAGCTGAACGGCGTCTCCTGGTCCAAGGGCTGCTACATGGGGCAGGAGCTGACGGCGCGGACGCGCTATCGCGGCCTGCTGAAGCGGCGGCTGGTGCCGGTCGATGTGGAAGGGCCGCTGCCCGCCCGCGGCGCGGCGCTGACCGATGCGGCCGGTGCGGAGGTCGGCGAGATGCGATCCGGCCGGGACGGGCAGGGGATGGCACTCCTGCGCCTTGATGCGCTGGATCGCGCGCCCTTCCGTGCCGGTGAGGCCACGTTGACGCCACGCATTCCCGCCTGGATGCGCCTGCCGGCGCGCGAGGAGGCATAGGCGTCAGGCCAAGCGCTTGCGCAGGAAGGCGCGCTGCTGCGCCCCTGGGTAGCCCTCCAGCACCCCGAAGCGTTCGTAGCCGAGGGCGAGATAGAAGCCCTCCGCCTGGAAGGTTTCGAGCCAGGCGGCGTGGCAGCCCCAGGCGCGGGCCTGCGCCTCGGCGCGTTCCATCAGCCGCCGCCCGGTGCCCTGACCACGCAACGCGGCATCCACCCAGGCGGCATCGATGAACAGCCAACCCCAGCTCGTCACCGCCGAGATGCCGGCCAGCAGCCGCCCGTCGGCATCGCGCAGCGCGAGGCCGAAGCGGCGCGCGTCATAGGGGACGGTCTGCCCGTGGAAGGCATGGATCTGCCGGGCGAGCTCGGCCCGGAAGGTGGGCTCGGGGTCTTCGACCAGGGTCAGGACGGTGCCTTCGGGCCAGTCATCGGTGTCCATGAACGGGATCATCGACCAGGCTTGGCGCCGATGCTACGCGTCCGGCCGCGATGGACCTGGATCCGCCCCCGTGCCGCTGCTGTGTGCCCGCCATCGGCCGGCGCGGCGCGCTGGTTGCGGCCGTCACGCTGGCCGCGCGGCCAGCGCGGGCGGAGGCGCATCTCTCACCGCGGCTGCGCCTCGCCCCGCTGCCCGGCGCGCCGCCCCGCGTGGCGCTGACGCTCGATGCCTGTTCCGGCCATGCGGATCTGCGCGTCATCGGCGGGCTGGTGCGGCTGGGCCTGCCGGCCACGATCTTCGTCACCGGGATCTGGCTGCGCGCCAATCCCGACACGGTCGCGCTGCTGCGCGGACGGCCGGACCTGTTCACCCTGCAGAACCACGGCGCGCGCCATGTCGCGGCGGTGCTTGGCGCCGGGCGGCTCTACGGCGTGCCGGTCGCCGGCACGATCGAGGCGGTGCGCAGCGAGGTCACGGGCGGTGCCGCCGCCATCCTCGCCACCGGCGCGCCTGCGCCGACGTGGTTCCGTGGCGCCACCGCGCTCTACAGCCCTGACGCGCTCGCCGAGATCCGCGCCACGGGCCTGCGCGTCGCCGGCTACTCGGTGAACGGCGATGAGGGCGCGTCGCTGCCGGCATCCCGCGTGGCGGCCCGCATCGCTGCGGCGCGCGACGGCGACGTGATCATCGCCCACACCAACCACCCCGAACGCCCGAGCGGCCTCGGCGTCATCGAGGGTGCCGCGGGGCTGGCTGATCGGGGCTTCCGGTTCGTGCCGCTCGACGCCGGACCCGTCGAGGAAGCCGACGCGCCATCGCGCGTGTGATCGCGGCGCTCATCTCTCCTTGACGCATGGCCCGGCAAACTGTGCCGGTCATGCCGAGCATCCCCGCCGCGTGGCAGGCGCTGCTGCCATCCCCTCCGGCAGCGGCAGCCCAGCGAGCGCCAAAGCATCGCGACTTCAAGCTGGCGCTGGCGCGCGCCACGCCAGCCGTCGCCCTGCGGCCCTGGGAGGCGCAGCCCAACGCCACCTTCCGGCACCGCATCGCCGAGGCTGAACATGGCCGGCGGGTGGATGCCAGGCGGCACTGCCGCCTCAGCGGCTCGCCTCCAATTGCAGCCCTTCTTCAGTCATCCGGGCCTCGATCCGGGCGTCACCGAGCAGCATCGTCCCGCCGAGCGGTGCTTCCGCCTGGGCGCCGATGTCCGGTCGCCTGAGCCGCACCTGCGTGACCGCCACACCCATCGGCAACCGAAGGACAACCCTGCCGGGAACCGGGAGATCGGCTTCGGGAAGCTCGATCGCATCCCCGGGCTGGCTCACCTCCACCCGCACCACGGCATCGCCGTTCAGCCAACCGTTGTACCGGTCGATGATGGGGCCGCTGCGGAGGGCGAAGCGCGCCCTCACCGTCACGCCGTCGGCGTCCAGCCCGACCCGCACCGCTGAGGCATGCGCCGCGTTGCGCGGTTCGAACCGGGCGTCGAGGAAGCGTTCGTCCGGCGCCAGGCGGTAGACCACGCGCGCATAGCTCCGGTCGGTCGGCAGGATACCGTGCTCGGACAGGGTCTGTGAGATCGTCTGGCGTCGTTCCAGCGTGGCCATGTGGGGCATGGTGACCACCGTGGCCTGAATACGCTGCGCCGCGGGCGGCGGCGGGGGCGGGGGGCGCACCAGCACCGCGATCTGGCTGCGGTCAACCGCGGGTGCGCCGCGCGACATCACCTTGACCGAGAGCAGATGCAGCCCCGGCACGGCCAGCACGTAGGTCTGGCAGGCGGACACGCGAAGCCCCTGCGCCCCCTGACTGGTGAAGGCCTCGCGCCCCTGGCAACTGGCATCGCTGTCGAGCGGGCCGGCACGGTGGTCGGGGCGCGGGCCGCCCATCGTCCATGCGGCGTAATCGGCGCCCGGCGCCTCCACGGTGCAGGAGATGGAGGTTCCCGCCACGACGCTTGGCAGCAGAAGCGGGCCGCCATCCTCGGGCAGGCCGGATGCCATGGCACCCGCGCCGAACATCGCGATGGCTGGCGCTTCGGCCTCGGACAGCGCGTGCGGGTCGCCCACGGCCTGGCAGCGGATGGACTGCACGAAGGGCGGGTACCCCGCGCTGATCGCGAGCAGGAGGTACTGCGCCCCAAACACGGCGACGCCGCCGAGGAAGGCGCCGGCCGTCGCGATCAGGGTCGAGCGGACCCAGATGCGCCGCATCCGCGCTGCGCGACTGTCGTCCTCCTCCTCCTCCGCGGCCACGTCGGCGGCTCAGGCGGTGCGGTCGCCCCCGCCGCCCGCCAGCGCTGCCTGTGCGGCCGCCAGCCGCGCCACCGGCACGCGGTAGGGCGAGCAGGAGACGTAGTCGAGCCCGACGCTCTCGCAGAAATGGATCGAGGACGGGTCGCCGCCATGCTCGCCGCAGATGCCAAGCTTGAGGTCGGACTTCACCCGTCGGCCCTTCTCGGCCGCGATCCTCACCAGCGCGCCGACGCCATCGGGATCGATCGACACGAAGGGGTCCTTCGGGAAGATGCCCTTCTCGACATAGAGCGGCAGGAACTTGCCGGCATCGTCGCGCGACAGGCCGAAGGTCGTCTGCGTCAGGTCGTTGGTGCCGAAGGAGAAGAAGTCGGCGGAATCGGCGATGGCATCGGCGGTGAGGCAGGCACGCGGCAGTTCGATCATCGTGCCGACGCTGTATTCGACATGGTAGTGCGTCTCGGCGAAGACTTCCTGCGCGATGCGGTCGATCTGCGCGCGGGTGATCTCCAGCTCGCGGCGCGTCGCCACCAGCGGGATCATGATCTCCGGATGCGGCGCCTTGTGCGTTTCCTTGCCGATCTGGCAGGCGGCCTCGAAGATCGCGCGGGCCTGCATCTCGTAGATCTCGGGGAAGGAGATGCCGAGCCGGCAACCGCGATGCCCCAGCATCGGGTTCGCTTCCGACAGATCCTGCGCACGGCGGTGCATCGCATCGACATCGGCGCCGAGCGACTTCGCCACCTCCGCGATCTCGTAGCCCGTATGCGGCAGGAATTCGTGCAGCGGCGGGTCGAGCAGGCGGATGGTGACCGGCAGCCCCGCCATGATGCGGAACAGATCGACGAAATCCTGCCGCTGGAAGGGCAGCAGGCGAGCGAGCGCGATGCGGCGGCCGGCTTCGGTCTCGGCCATGATCATCTGCCGCACGGCGCCGATGCGCTCGGGGTCGAAGAACATGTGCTCGGTGCGGCACAGGCCGATGCCCTCGGCGCCGAACTTGCGCGCGGTCTCGGCATCGAGCGGCGTCTCGGCATTGGCGCGGACCTTGAGGCGCCGCACCTGGTCCGCCCAGCCCATCAGCGTCGCGAAGTCGCCCGACAGTTGCGGTTCGACCATGGCGACGGAGCCGACGAAGACCTCACCGGTGCCGCCATCGATGGTCAGGATCTCGCCGCCGCGCACCTGCACGCCGCCGGAGGACAGCACCTGGTTGTTGTAGTCCACCGACACGCCGCCGCAGCCGGCAACGCAGGGCCGGCCCATGCCGCGGGCGACGACGGCGGCGTGGCTCGTCATGCCGCCGCGCGTGGTGAGAATCCCCTTCGCGGCGTGCATGCCGTGGATGTCCTCGGGGCTCGTCTCGATGCGCACGAGGATGACGGATTCACCCTTCTGTGCGCGCGCCTCGGCCTCGTCAGCGCTGAACACGACGATGCCCGAAGCCGCACCGGGGGAGGCCGGCAGGCCCTTCGCCAGCACCTTGCGCGGCGCCTTGGGGTCCAGCGTCGGATGCAGCAACTGGTCGAGTGCCGCGGGGTTCACGCGCTTCACGGCTTCCGCGTGGTCGATCAGGCCCTCGCGCGCCATGTCCACGGCGATCTTCAGCGACGCGGCCGCGGTGCGCTTCCCGTTGCGCGTCTGCAGCATGTAGAGCTTGTTCGACTGGACCGTGAACTCGATGTCCTGCATGTCGCGGTAGTGGCGCTCAAGCGTCTCGCGCACCTTCACCAGCTCGGCATAGGCGTTCGGCATGGCCTTTTCCATGCTGCGCTCGCCCGCCTTGGCGCGCAGCTCGGCCATGGGCTGCGGGGTGCGGATGCCGGCGACGACGTCCTCGCCCTGCGCGTTGATCAGGTATTCGCCGTAGAAGATGTTCTCGCCGGTCGAGGGATCGCGCGTGAAGCAGACGCCGGTCGCGCAATCCTCGCCCATGTTGCCGAAGACCATCGCCTGGACATTCACCGCCGTGCCCCATTCGGCCGGGATGTCGTGCAGGCGGCGATAGGTGACGGCACGCTGGTTCTGCCAGGAGGAGAATACCGCGCCGATCGCGCCCCACAGCTGTTCATGCGGGTCCTGTGGGAAGGGCTTGCCGGTCACTTCCCGCACCATCTCCTTGTAGCCATCGACGACGCGATGCCATTCGGAGGCGGTGAGCTCGGTATCCTCGATCTTGCCGGTATCGAGCTTGATATGCTCGATGATCTCCTCGAAGCGGTGGTGGTCCACGCCGAGCACGACCGAGCCGTACATCTGGATGAAGCGGCGGTAGCTGTCCCAGGCGAAGCGCGCATCGCCCGAGGCGGCGACCAGCCCTTCCACCGTCGCGTCGTTCAGGCCGAGGTTCAGCACCGTGTCCATCATGCCCGGCATCGACACCCGCGCGCCGGAGCGCACGGAGACGAGCAGTGGCTTGTGATGGTCGCCGAACTTCGTGCCGACGGCCTGTTCCACGCGCTCAAGCCCGGCCTTCACCTGCGTTTCCAGATCGCCCGGGTAGTGCTGGCCGTTCTGGTAGTACCAGGTGCAGACCTCGGTGGTGATGGTGAAGCCCGGGGGCACCGGCAGGCCGATGGAGGCCATCTCGGCGAGGTTGGCACCCTTGCCGCCGAGCAGGTTGCGCATCTCGGCGCGTCCCTCGTTGCGGCCGGCGCCGAATGAATAGACCCACTGCGTCATCGGGGGCTCCCCCTCAGGCTTCGATCTTGGAGAAATCGGCGACCGCATCCATCGTGGCGCGGAGCCGGGCGAGTAGTTTCAGGCGATTGCGGCGAAGTTCCGGCGCGGGATCGTTGACGATCACCTTGTCGAAGAAGGCATCGACCGGCGCGCGCAGGGTGGCCATGGCGTCCATCGCGCGTTCGAAATCCTCGGCCTTCAGGTCGGGTTCGATGCGCTGGGCGGCCGCCTCCAGCGCGGTGGCGAGGGCGTCTTCCTCATGCGCCTTCAGCAGGTGGCGTTCATAGCCGGCATCGAAGGTGACGCCGTCCCGCTTTTCCTCGATGCGCAGGATGTTCACGGCGCGACGATGGGCGGCGAGGAGGTTCGCGCCGGCGTCGGATTCGACGAAGTGGCGAACCGCTTCGGCACGGCGAAGCAGGCGGTTCAGGTCGTCGTCGGGGGCGGCGCCGAGGACGGCGGTGACGACGTCGTGGCGGGTGCCCTCGGCCCGGAGCTGGACGCGGAGGCGGTCGGTGAGGAAGTCCATCAGCTCATGCCCCAGGGCGGCAGGCTCTCGCACTTCCACGGCGTCGGTCGCGCGGAAGACACGGGTCAGTTCGCCCGAGGAGCCGGTCTGCGGGACAAGATAGACGGGGATGCCGTGCTCACGCAGGGCAGGGGCTTGGCCGAGTTCCATGATGCGGACCAGGATGCGTTCATTCGCGGCCAGGCCCTCGCTTTCGAGCCGCTCGGCGACCTCCAGCATCTCCTGCCTGATCTCGGCATTCGTGACGAGCGGGGCGACCTGTGCCGGCACGGCGGCCAGCCAGGGGGAGCCGCGCCATTGATCGATGTAGCCGGCCATGGCCTGCTCGAGGATACTCTCAAGGGCGAGCGGCAGCCCGTTCTCCCGCACGATGCGGATGATGCCCAGGGCCGCGCGGCGTAGCGCGAAGGGGTCACCGGAACCGGTCGGCTTCTCGCCCACGGCGAAGAAGCCAGCAAGCTGGTCCGCCTTGTCAGCAAGCGCCACGCTGACGGCGATGGGCTCCGCCGGCACCTCGTCCCCCGGTCCGAGCGGGCGGTAATGCGCGGCGATCGCCTCTGCCACGCGAGGATCCTCGCCCTGCGCCAGCGCGTAGTACCGCCCCATCACGCCCTGCAGTTCCGGGAACTCGCCCACCATGCCGGAGGCAAGATCGGCCTTGGCCAGCTTCGCCGCCCGCGCCGCCAGCACGGGGTCCGCGCCGACCTTCTCCGCGATCAGCCTCGCTAGCCGTTCAAGCCGCGCCACCCGCTGCCCCTGCGTCCCCAGCTTGGCGTGGAACACCACGCTATCCAGCTTCGGCAGGAAGGATTCCAGCGACTGCTTGCGATCCAGGTCCCAGAAGAACCGCGCATCGGACAACCGGGCGCGCAGCACGCGCTCGTTCCCCGCGACGATTGCCGCACCGCCATCGGGTGCTGCGATGTTCGCGACCAGGGCAAACCGCGGCGCGGCCGCCCCCTCCGCTGTCCGCAATGCGAAATACCGCTGGTTCACGCGCATCGTCGTGCGCATCACTTCCGGCGGCAGGTCCATGAAGGCGTCGTCGATGCGCCCGAGCAGCGGCACCGGCCATTCCACCAGGCCCGCGACTTCGCTGACCAGCCCTTCATCGGGCACCACGGACAGGCCCTCGGCCGAGGCCAGCGCTGCGATGCCCTCGCGGATTTCCCGCGCGCGCTCGGCGGCATCCAGCACGACGCGGCGCTCACGCAGCCCTTCCTGGAAATCCGTCAGCCCCCGCACCGCGAAGGCGCCCGGCGCCATGATGCGATGGCCCTCGGTCTCGTTGCCGGAAGCCAGCCCATGGCCGTCATCGTCACCCACGCGCAAATCGAAGGGCACCACCGCGCCATCCAGCACGCAGAGGATGCGCTTCAGCGGCCGCACCCAGGTCATCCCCGACGTCCCGCCCCAGCGCATCGACTTGGGCCAGGGGAAGCCGCGGATGATGGCCGGGATCGCAGCGGCGACCATAGCGTGCGCCTCGACCGTCTCGCCGGGCTTGGACAGCACCCAGAACTGGCCTTCCTGCTTCAGCGCATCCCGCGTCGCGCCATGCTTGCGCAGGAAGCCGTCCAGCGCCTGGTCGGGCGCGCCGATGCGTGGGCCGCGTTCTTCCTTGCCTTCCGTCGTCACCGCATCACGCAGCAGCACGGCAAGGCCGATCCGGCGGGGGCCGTGAAAGGTCAGCGCGGGTGCTTCGATCAGCGCGGCGCAGCGTTCGGCGAACAAGCGCGACAGGTCCTCGGCCGCGCGCGCCTGCATGCGCGCCGGGATTTCCTCGCAGAACAGTTCGAGCAGGAGTTCAGGCACTAGATGGCAGCCTTCACATCGGTTTGGGCGAAATCCTCGCCCTTGAAAAGCAGGGGCTCGCCCCGTTCCTGCGCCAGTGCGTAGGCGAAGCAGTCACCAAGATTGAGCCGCGCCCCGTGGCGGCCCTTGCCGAAGCGGCGCCAGCCATCCCGCGCGATCCGTGCCGTTTCCGCCGTGACCGGGCAGATCTCGGCGCCGACGCGCAGCAGCAGCGCGTCGATCACATCGGCCATGTCCGGGCCGCCACGACCTTCGATCACCATCGTCGCCTCGACCAGCGTGGCAGCCGAGATGCGCAGTTTCGGCGCGCCAACCATGGCGTCGAGGAAGCGATCCTCCTCCGCCTCGGCGAAGAGGACCGCGGCGATGGCCGAGGTGTCCAGGATCACTTGGGCAGGCCGCTCTCGTCATAGAGATCGGAATGGTCGCTGGTGCGCAGATGCGCCGGCGTCGCCGCCCGCACGCGCGCGCCGAGCGCCTTGATCGCCTCAATTTTGGCGCTGCGTTCCGCCTCCATCCGCCCGACCCGTTCCTCGAGCGCAGCCACGACCGCCTGGGTCTTGCTCTCACCGGTCAGGGCGACGAGGCGGGAGACGAGTTCCTCCGCGCGATCGCTCTTGATGTTCAACTGACCCATGGCACCCTCCATGGTAGAATGATGCTGGAATGTGGTAGAATGGAGCTCCGAAAGCAAGCTCACGCCGCCGTTTCCCCCGCCAGCCACGCCTCGCAGCACCCCTTCGCCAGGTTCCGCACCCGCCCGATATACGCCGCGCGTTCCGTCACGCTGATCGCGCCCCGCGCATCGAGCAGATTGAAGCGGTGCGACGCCTTGATGCACTGGTCATAGGCCGGCAGGGCGAGGCCGCGTTCCAGGAGTGCGGCGCATTCCTTCTCCGCATCCTCGAAGTGGCGGAACAGCATGCCGACATCGGCGAATTCGAAGTTGTGGGCGGAGTATTCCTTCTCGGCGCGCAGGAACACCTCGCCATACTTCACGCCGTCATCGTTGAAGGCGAGGTCGTAGACGTTCTCGACGCCCTGGATGTACATCGCCAGCCGTTCCAGCCCGTAGGTCAGTTCGGCGCTCGGCTTCTCGCAGGCGATGCCGCCGACCTGCTGGAAATAGGTGAACTGCGTCACCTCCATCCCGTCGCACCAGACCTCCCAGCCCAGGCCCCAGGCGCCGAGCGTGGGGCTTTCCCAATCGTCCTCGACGAAGCGGATGTCGTGCAGCCCGGGATCGATGCCGAGCGCACGATACGATTCGATCAGCAGCCCCTGCGGATCGGGCGGCGATGGCTTCAGGATCACCTGGTACTGGTAGTAATGCTGCAGCCGGTTCGGGTTCTCCCCATAGCGGCCGTCGGAGGGCCGGCGGGACGGCTGCACATAGGCGGCCTTCCACGGCTTCGGCCCCAGCGCCCGCAGCGTCGTCGCCGGGTGGAAGGTGCCTGCGCCGACTTCCATGTCATAGGGCTGGAGGATCACGCAGCCACGCTCCGACCAGAAGCGATGGAGGCGCAGGATGATGTCCTGGAAGCTCGGCGGCTTCTGCGGCATTGGGCGGTCCGGTGTGCGCGGGTTCTGTTGCGGTGCACCTATAGGCGCAAGGCCCCGGACCGGCAAGAAAACCACCGGCCGTGACGGGCCGCGCCGAAGCGGCTATCCCGGCCGCGCCTGGACCGCGAAGGAACCCGCCTTGGACGCCGCTGCCCTGATCCGTGCGTATCTCGATGCCTTCAACCGCGGCGACCGGGTCGCGATGCTCGGCCTGCTGGCGGACGACGTTGCCCATGACGTGAACCAGGGCGGGCGGGAGGTCGGGCGCGACGCCTTCGCCGCCTTCATGGCGCGGATGGATCGCTGCTACCGGGAACGCCTGCTGGACATCCTGGTGATGGCCGAACCCACCGGCACCCGTGCCGCGGCCGAATTCATCGTGCAGGGTGCATACCTCGCCACCGACGAAGGCCTGCCCGAGGCGAAGGGCCAGACCTATCGCCTGCCGGCCGGTGCCTTCTACGACATTCGGGATGGACGGATCGCCCGCGTGACGATGCACTACAACCTGGCGGACTGGATCGCGCAGGTCAGCGCCGCGTCGTGACGATCGCGACGCCGGCCAGCACCACCACGCCGCCGGCGACCACCTGCCAGGACGGGACCTCGCCCAGCCAGGCCGCGGCGATCAGCGTGGCGAAGACCGGCTGCAGGTAACCCACCATCGCCGCATCCGCCGCCCGTGCCCGTGTCGCGAGACCCAGGAACAGCGTCAGCGGAATGGCGGTCGCGAAGATCGCCAGCACGATCGCCAGCACCCAGACATGGCCGGGCTGCGCCAGCGCCACCGGCCCATCCACCATCAGCGCCAGCCCGCCCGCGACGATGCCCGACACCGCCTGCTGCCCGAGTGCAAGTGCCGCCGCCGGACCGCGTGGCGCCTTGCGGACCCAGATGGTGCTGATGGCATAGGACAGGGTCGCCCCCAGCAGCATCGCCACGGCGAGCGCGGTCCCCCCGCCCAGGCCGCCGGGCCCGATCACCAGCAGGATGCCCAGGAAGCCGACGCCGATTCCCACCAGCATGCGCGGCGTCGGCTTTTCCCCCGGCAGCAGCAGCCCGGCGAGCAGGGTGATCATCAGCGGCCCGGTCGCCTGGATCAGCGCGGCGGGCGCGGCCTCGATCCGCTGCAGGGCGATGGGCAGCAAGGTATTGGGCAGCACGCCGCTGAAGGTGCCGAGCACCAGCGCGCCCACCGCCACCTTGCGCGTGAAGCCGCCGAGCTGGCCGCGCATCCACAGGAACAGGAAGACCACGATCGCCGCGAGTACCCCGCGCACCCCGGCCATGGCCAACGGCGGCAGGTAGCCAGAGAGGTAGCGGATCAGCGGCAATGCCCCGCCCCACAGCGCGGCGATGGTGATCAGCCGCACCCATAGCGCCGCCCCGGTCAGCGGAGGCATGGTCCGGTCAATCCCAGCCGAGGAAGCGGCAGAATACCCGCGCCGGGGCGCGTTCGGTCACCAGCGTGTTCTCGGGCGCATCGGCGTTCGCGCGACCCAGGGCCATGCCGCAGACGACGACCTCCTCCTCCGGGATCGGCAGGTGCGCGCGGATGGTGCGGTGGTGGGATGCGAAGGCCGCCTGCGGGCAGGTGTCGAGCCCCATGCCGCGCGCCGCCACCGTCACATTCCCGAGGAACATGCCGTAGTCGAGCCAGGAGCCGATCTCGAGCCGCCGGTCGATGGTGAAGATGATGCCGACCGGCGCGCCGAAGAAGGTGAAGTTGCGCGCATGCTGGGCGCGCATCTTCTCGTTCTCCCCGCGCGCGATGCCGAGCAGGCCATAGAGGTCCCAGCCCACCTTGCGCCGGCGCGACAGGTAGGGCTCGAAGAACGCTTCGGGGTAGTAGCGGTATTCGCTTTCGCCATGCCGGCCCGCCATGTGCTCGGCGACCAGCGCGGCGGAAAGCGCGCGCATCGGTTCCCCGGTCACGACATAGCCGCGCCAGGGCTGCATGTTGGTCCCCGACGGCGCGCGGGCGGCGATGTCGAGCAGGCGCTCCACATCCTCCCGCGCCACCGGATCGGGGTGGAAGGCGCGGATGGAGCGGCGGCCGGCGATCGCCGCCGCGACCGGGTCCGTGGTCACGCCCGCGCGGTGTCCGCGAAGGACACAGGCTTGCCCTGCGGCGCGCCCTGCACCTCATCCTCGCGCATCGCGACATGGCCGCGAATAATCGTCGCCACCGGCCAGCCGGTGCAGACGGTGCCGTCGAAGGGCGTCCAGCCGGCCGGCGTGGCCAGCCAGTCGTTGCGGATCATGCGCTGGCGCTTGAGGTCCACCAGCGTGAAGTCCGCATCGTAGCCGGCCGCGAGCCGCCCCTTGTTCAGCGCGCCATAGACGCGCGCCGGGCCCGCGCACATCAGGTCCACCAGGCGGGAGATCGACAGCCGCCCATTGGTGACGTGGTCGAGCATCAGCGGCACGAGCGTCTGCACGCCCGTCAGGCCGGCCGCCGTGTTGGGCCAGGGGCGTTCCTTCGCCTCGCGCGAATGCGGCGCGTGGTCGGACCCGATGCAATCGACAGTGCCATCCGCGACGGCGGCCCAGGCCGCATCCAGGTGGCGCTGGTCGCGGATCGGCGGGTTCATCACCGCGTATCCGCCGAGGCGGTCATAGGCCTCGTCCGTCTGGGTCAGGTGGTTCAGCAGCACCTCGACCGTGCAGACATCGCGGAAGTCGCGGAGATAGGCGAGTTCCTCGGCGGTCGAGACATGCAGGATATGGGCGGGCCGGCCGGTCTTGCGGGCAATCGCCATCAGCCGCTTCGTGCCGAGCATCGCGGTTTCCACATCGCGCCAGACCATGTGGTTGCGATGCGGCATGCCCGCGGTGAACATCGGCTTGCGTTCCTGCAGCCGGTATTCATCCTCCGAGTGGTAGCAGATGCGCCGGCGGCCGGAGAGCATGACGCGCTCCAGGCTCTCATCATCCTCGACCAGCAGGTCGCCGGTGCTGCTGCCGGCGAAGACCTTGATGGCGCAGACATTGGCCTCGAGTTCCAGCGAGGCGAGTTCCGCGATGTTCTTCTTGGTGGCGCCGACGTAAAGCCCGACATCGCACCAGGCATGGCCCGCCAGGAAGGCGCGCTTCTCGTCCAGGATCTCGTGGTTCACCACCGACTTCGTGGTGTTCGGCATGTCGAACACGGCGGCGAGGCCACCCAGGATCGCCGCCTTCGTCCCGGTCTCGATGCTTTCGACCGCGGGGTCGCCGGGGTCGCGCAGATGCACATGCGGGTCGATCAGGCCGGGCAGGACGTGCAGGCCGCGGCAGTCGATGACCTGCGCGGCCTCGGCGGTGCGCAGGTCGCCCAGCGTGACGATACGCCCGTCGCGCACGCCGACATCGGCGGTCTCGACACCCCAGGGCGTCACCACATGCCCGCCACGGAGAAGGAGGTCGAAGCGTTCGGCGGTCATCGGCGGGGCTCCCTGCTGGTCGGGCGCCCTTGTCGCACCGCCGCTGGCCGCCCGGAAGTCCCGCCCTGGCCGATATGTCATCAACCCTGCCTCTTGTTGCGGTTGCCGGCCTTGCCCATGTGCCATGTTGCAATGCAGCATAATCGTGAATCGACGCCGCGCCCCTTGGCCCTGGCGCTGCAGGGCGGCGGATCCTTCGGCGCCTTCACCTGGGGCGTGCTGGACCGGATCCTGGCCGAGCCATCGATCCCGCTCGCCGCGGTCAGCGGGGCAAGCGCCGGCGCGGTCAATGCCGTGCTGCTGGCCGATGGGCTGCTGGCTGGCGGGCGGGAGGAAGCGCGGGCGCGCCTCGCACGCTTCTGGCGCCTGCTGTCGGACTGGTCGGGGATGGCGGGCCTGCCGGTGGTCGGATCGGTCCTCGCCATGGGCGAACTGCCGGGTGCGCCCTTCGGCTTCGCCCTGCCGGGGCCCGATCCGCTCAAGGAATTGCTCGGTGACCTGGTCGATTTCGCCCGGCTGCGCAAGGAATGCCCGCTGCCGCTGCTGATCGCCGCGACACGTGTGCGTGACGGGGAGGCGCGGATCTTCCGCGAAAGCGAGATCACCCTCGATGCCGTGCTCGCATCGGCCTGCCTGCCGCTGCTGCACGAGGCGGTGGTGATCGATGGCGAGCCATACTGGGATGGCGGCTACAGCGCCAATCCGCCGCTGCGGGACCTGATCGGCGCCACCACGGCCGAGGACCTGCTGCTGGTGCAGCTGACGCCGGATGAGCGCGAGGGCAGCCCGCGGCTGCGCCACGACATCCAGCGCCGCTCGCTGGAGATCGCCTTCTCCGCGCCGCTGAAGCGCGAATTGCAGGCGATCGAGGATATGCGCCGCCTGTGCGGCGAAACCCTGGCGCTGCGCCCGTCGCTGTGCCGGCAGCTCGACCGGCTGCGGCTGCACCGCCTGTCACTGTGGGACGATTTCGACGAAGCCGGCGCCAATCCGGCGAATGTATCCTGGCCCTTCCTCAGCCGCCTGGCCGAGGCGGGGCGCGCCGCGGCCGAAACCTGGCTGGCAGGCGCGCCCGGGACGGCGGAAGATGACATCGTGCCGGAGACGGACGCGGCGGCGGCGGGCGGCTGACACTCCGCGCAGGAGGGTGGGATGGCGTTGCGCAACCGGCCGAACGGCATCGTCTTCGACATGGACGGGCTGCTGTTCGACACGGAGACGCTTTACCGCGACGCCGCGCGCGAAGCGGCCGAGGGTGCCGGGCGCGACCTGCCCGACGCGGTTTTCCTCAGCCTGGTCGGTGGCACTTGGCCGGACAATCGCCTGCGGCTGCTCGCCCATTTCGGGGCGGATTTCGCGGTGGATGCCTTCGAGGCCGAATGGATGCGCCACTACGCGGCACGCGCTGCCGCCGGCCCCCCGCTGAAGCCCGGGGTACGGGAATTGCTGCTGCTACTCGATGAACTCGGCTTGCCGCGCGCCATCGCGACATCTTCGTCCCATGAGGCGGTGCGGCGGAACCTCGGCGCGCATGGCCTGGCGGGGCGCTTCGACGCGGTGGTGGCACGTGGCGACTATGCCGCGGGCAAGCCGGCGCCCGACCCCTTCCTGCGCGCGGCGGAGCGGCTGGGCGCGACACCTGGCGGGTGCCTGGCGCTCGAGGATTCGCCGCATGGGGTGCGCGCGGCGGCGGCGGCCGGCATGGCGGTGGTGATGGTTCCTGACCTGCTGCCGGCGGGCGAGGCGGAGCGCCGCCTCTGCGCCTTCGTCGCGAGCGACCTGCATGAGGTGGCGCAGGCCATCCGCACCGCCGTCACGCGCTGAGTGTCACGCCGCCTGCTGTTCCAGCGTGGGTGCCACGTCCTGCAGCGTCACGCGGCGCATGTCGCGCGGATAGGTCGTGTCCTCGAAGGGCCGGGCGCGGTGCATGGTGCAGCGATTGTCCCAGATCACCAGGTCGTGCTGCCGCCAGCGATGGCGATAGACGAATTCGCGCTGCGTCGCGTGCTCCGCGAGGTCGCGGATCATCGACATGCCCTCGGGCACCGGCATGCCCTCGATGCGGCCGATATGGGCCGAGAGATAGAGCGAGACGCGCCCCGAACCCGGATGCCGCCGCACGAGGCGCTGCTGCACCGGTGCGAAGGCCTTCTTCTCCTCCTCGGTATAGGCGTCGAAGCCGAGCTGGGCGCGGGAATAGATCAGCGAATGCCAGGTGGTGAGCGTCCGCAGCTTCGCCTTGTCCCTGTCGGGCAGCGCATCCCAGGCAGCGCGCATGTCGGCAAATTCGGTCTCCCCGCCCTCGGGCGGGATCACCCGCGCATGCAGCATGGAATAGAGCGCTGGCGTGGCCTTGAACGATGAATCGCTGTGCCACAGCCGGTTGCCGAGGCTGAACATCCGCCGCCGGTCATCCGCCTTCAGCAGCGAGCCATCGGTGTCGAGGTTGGAGATGTCGTTCATCTCCTTGTGCTTCAGCCGGTGCTTGTCGGCATCGACCGTCGCGCGGGTGCCTTCCAGCGTGCCGAGGCTGCGGCCGAAATCCATCTGCTGGTCGTCGTCCAGCGCCTGCCCGGGGAAGACGAGGACGGCGTACTGGTCCATGGCGCGATGCACCTCGGCCGCCTGGTCGGGGGTGAGCGGCTGGCGGAGGTCGAAGCCGGTCGCCTCGGCGACGAACAGCGGGTGCAGCGGCTTCAGCGACAAGGGCATCGACAGTTCCTCCAACCGGCCCGGTCCCGGCGGGCCGGGCTTATCTGCCTGAAAGCGTCGCGCCGGTGGGGGAGGGGGTCAAGATGTGTGGCGCCGCCCGTGTCCGTTGCGCGACACTCCCCGCCGCCGGCGGCAAACACGATGGCGGGAGGCGGATCATGGAAGGCGGATGCATCTGCGGGCATGTGCGCTATCGCGTCGAGGGGACGCCCCTCATCGTCCAGGCCTGCCACTGCAGCTGGTGCCAGCGGGAAACGGGGTCTGCACATGCGCTCAACGCGCTGTACACGGCGGACCAGGTAAGCCTGACCGCCGGCCAGCCCGAGACGATCAACACCCCATCCGCCAGCGGCCGGGGCCAGTTGATCGCGCGCTGCCCGGAATGCCATGTCGCGGTCTGGAGCAATTATCCGCAGGCCGGCCCCGCGGTGCGTTTCGTGCGGGTGGGAACGATGGACACGCCAGGGGCCTGCCCGCCGGACGTGCACATCTACACCTCGACCAAGTTGCCCTGGGTGGTGCTGCCGGAGGGTGCGAAGGCGGCGGCGGAATTCTACGACGTCGCCGAGGTGTGGCCGGCGGAAAGCCGCGAGCGGGTGCGCGCGATGCGCAAGCGGCTGAAGGAGCAGGCGGCCGTGCCGGATCCGGCCGATCCCGGCAGTTGATGAAGGGCGGCCACCAGGGCCGCCATCCATTGCGCGTCAGGCGGCGGAGGCCAGCGCGTCCTCGGCATCCAGCACGCCGGCCACCGCATGCACCACGGCTGCGATGCGCACGGCGGCCTGCACGGCTTCCTTCGACAGGCCACCATGGAGCACGACCTTCTCGTGCGCTTCCATGCACATGCCGCAGCCATTGATGGCGGAGACGGCGAGCGACCAGAGCTCGAAGTCCACCTTCTCGACGCCCGGCTTCGCCATGACGTTCATGCGCAGCTTCGCCGGCAGGTTCGGGTAGTCGCCGCCGACCAGATGCGTGAAGCGGTAGTAGACGTTGTTCATGCCCATGATCGCGGCGGCCGCCTTGGCGGCGGCGAGGGCCTCCGCACTCAGCTTCGGGGCGAATTCGCCGAGGATGGCGCGTGTGACCTCGGCATTGCGGGCGGCGAGCGCGCTGGCGATGAAGGTGCCGGCGAGCTGCTGCTGGGTCAGCACCGGCTCGGTGGCGAGCGAGCCGAGGTTCAGCTTCAGGTCCTTGGCGTGTTCGGGCAGGCGGGCGCGCAGGGATTCGAGGGACATGTTCACCTCCGGGAGCAACACGTCCTGCGAGGCGTCACGCCTCGCAGG
Organism: Roseomonas sp. SRI_022; assembly: GCF_057586215.1. NCBI lineage: Bacteria > Pseudomonadati > Pseudomonadota > Alphaproteobacteria > Acetobacterales > Roseomonadaceae > Roseomonas > Roseomonas sp. SRI_022. The sequence goes on along the minus strand of NZ_JBYCZL010000020.1, from coordinate 20,228 downwards.
ACCGGGGGGTCTACGGGGGGGCTGCATGCCCCCCGTTCCGCCATGCAGGTAGGGTTGGTGTGGCGGCTACCTGCGTGGCGGATCGCGGCCGTCAGGCCGCCTTGTCGAAGAGCTTCTGCGCGTCGAGCACGTCCGTGCCCTTTTCCCAATTGCAGGGGCAGAGCTCGTCGGTCTGCAGCGCATCGAGCACGCGCAGCACTTCCTGCGGGTTGCGCCCGACATTCAGCCCGTTCACCGAGGCCCACTGGATGGTGCCGTCCGGATCGACGATGAAGGTCGCGCGCAGCGGCACGCCGGCGTCCTTGTCGAGGATGCCGAGGCCGTTCGACAGCTCGCGCTTGATGTCGGCGAGCATCGGGATCGGCAGGTCGCGGATGTCGTCGTTGTGGACGCGCCAGTTCAGGTGGACGAACTCGCTGTCGGTGGACACGCCATAGACCACCGCGTCGCGGTCGGAGAATTCACCGGCGAGCTTGCCGAAGGCGGCGATCTCGGTCGGGCAGACGAAGGTGAAGTCCTTCGGCCAGAAGAACACGATCTTCCACTTGCCGGCATCGGAGGCGGAGGTGATTTCGGTGAAGGACACGCCGGGGCCGCCGAGGCCCTCCTTGCCACCCTTCACTGCGGTGAGCGCGAATGCGGGGAACTTGTCGCCAACGGTCAGCATGATGGTCAGGCTCCTCGAGTCAGTCGGGCCGGTGGCCCGTTGTGCAGTGCACTAGGTGCGGTGCAGCAATGCGGGTGCCCGGGGATTCTGTCCAATGGATTTCTTCGGGAAATTCGATCGACCAGATCGATTTGATCGGTTCGATCCCGCGGGTTGGGCTCTACCGCCGCAACTCCATCTGGATCGGGCCTTCCCGATCCCCGCGCGCGAACTGGTCGACCATCGCGTTGCCGGTATCCCCCAGCACTTCCGCCGCCCCGGTCCAGACGATCCTGCCCTTGTGCAGCATCGCCGCGTCGTCGCCGATGCGCCGCGCACTCGCCATGTCGTGGGTGATCGAAACCGCTGTCGCACCCAGCCGCTTCACCACATCGACGATCAGCCCGTCGATCACCGCGCCCATGATCGGGTCGAGCCCCGTGGTCGGCTCATCGAAGAAGATGATGTCCGGCTGCGCGGCGATAGCGCGCGCGAGGCCGACGCGCTTCTGCATCCCGCCCGACAGTTCCGATGGCGACAGGTCGCCCACCGAAGCAGCCAGGCCGACCTGCGCCAGCACCTCCGCCGCCTTGTCGCGCGCCTTGGCTCGGGTGATGCGCTTCTGCGCCAGCAGCTTGAAGCAGACATTCTCCCAGACGGGCAGGCTGTCGAACAACGCACCGTTCTGGAACAGCATGCCGATGCGGTCGTTGAGTTCCTCGCGTTCCCGTCGCGGCATCGCAAGGATGTCGCGCCCGTCCACCTCGATGGTCCCGGCATCGGGTGCGATCAGCCCGAGGATGCACTTGATCGTGACCGACTTGCCCGAGCCGGACCCGCCCAGGATCACCATCCCGTGCCCGGCCCGGATGTCGAGGTCCACGCCGTCGAGAACGCGCTTCTCGCCAAACGCCTTGGACAGGCCGCGCAGGCGGATCTTCGGGATCGGCCCGGTCATCGCGCGAAGAACATCTCGGTCAGGATGTAGTCGAAGGCGAGGATCAGGATGGACGACGCCACCACCGCCGTCGTCGTCGCCGCACCCACGCCTTGCGCGCCGCCGCGGCTGTTGTAGCCGCACCAGCAGCCCATCAGCGTGATGATGAAGCCGAACACCGCCGCCTTCACCAGGCCCGAGACGACGTCCATCACCTGCAGGAAGTCCATCGTGGCCTTGAGGTAGCCCGCGGAATTGAAGCCGAGCTTCGTCGTCCCGATGAGCCAGCCGCCCATCACGCCCAGGATGTCCGCCACCAGCACCAGAAAGGGCAGGGCCAGCACCCCCGCCAGTAGCCGCGGCGCCACCAGGTACTTCATCGGATTGGTGGACAGCGTGGTCAGCGCATCGATCTGGTCGGTCACGCGCATGGTGCCGATCTCGGCGGCGAAGGACGCACCGATGCGCCCGGCCACCATCAGCGATGCGATGACCGGCCCCAATTCGCGCGTGATCGACAGCACCACGACATTGGCGACCGCGCCCTCGGCGTTGAAGCGCGCGAAGCCGGTATAGGATTGCAGCGCCAGCACCATGCCCGTGAACAGCGCCGTCAGCGACACCACCGGCAGGGAGAAATAGGCGATCTCGACCAGATGCTTGAGGAACAGCCGCGAATAGAAGGGCGGGCGCAGCAGGTGCGACAGCCCCTCCAGCGCGAAGAGCGCGAGCGTGCCCACCGTGCGGCAAGCATCCAGCACGACGCGGCCGATCGCAGCGACAGGGTTCAGCACCAGGTCCAACGGATCAGCCCCGCAGATACTCGCGCGCATAGCGCGGGCCGAGGCCGGTCAGGATCTCGTAGCCGATGGTGCCCGCGCGCGCGCCGACCTCATCCGGGCTGCACCCGTCGCCGCCGATCAGCGTCAGCCGGTCGCCGGGCGCGATCTCAGGCAGGTCGGTCACGTCGAAGGTCGTCAGGTCCATGGACACTCGCGCCACGAGGGGAACGGACCGGCCGCGGAACTCGGCCACGGCGCGGCCCGACAGACCTCTCAGGTAGCCATCCGCATAGCCTGCGGCAACCGTCGCGATCCGGGTCGGTCGTGGCGCCGTCCAGGTGGCGCCATACCCGACCGGGGTGCCGGCCGGAACCTCCCGGACCTGCAGGACCGGCACGTCGAGCCGCACGACGCCGCGCATCGGGTTCGGTTGCCCTGGCGTCGGGTTGATGCCGTAGAGCGCGCAACCCGGCCGCGCGAGGTCCGATGCGAAGTCCGGCCCGAGGAACATCCCCGAGGAATTGGCGAAGGACCGGCGCATCGCCGGCAGCCCGGCGCTGGCCGTCGCGAAGCGGGCCGCCTGCGCCGCATTCATGGGATGGCTGGGTTCATCCGCGCAGGCGAGATGCGTCATCACATAAAGGAGTTCGAGCCCCGCCAGCATCCCGTGATCCGCCGCGACACGCGCCAGTTCACTCGTATCCAGCCCGAGCCGCGCCATCCCCGTATCGACATGCAGGATGGCCCGCCGCGCCCCCCCGGCCGCGCGCCCCGCCGCCGCATGGGCCATGACGTCGCCGAGCGAATTCAGCACCGGCGTCAGCGCGGCATCGCCATCCGCCCCGGGCGCGAAGCCGCCCAGCACGCCGATCATCGGCCCCGGGCCGATCGCCGCGCGCAGCGCCATGCCTTCCCCCAGCAGGGCGACGAAGAAATGCCGGCAGCCCGCCGCGCGCAGCGCGCGCCCAACCTCGGCCGCGCCGAGGCCATAGGCATCCGCCTTCACCACCCCTGCCACCGCCCCCGGCGCCCCGCGCGCGGCGAGGTCCCGCCAATTCGCCACGATCGCGGGAAGGTCGATGGTCAGCGTCGCGGCGGCAGCACTCATCCGAGGTCCTTGCGATACAGCAGGAAGCCGCCATGCGCGGCGACCTTGTCATAGAGCCGCCGCGCCGTCGCGTTGGTCTCATGCGTGTGCCAGTAGACGCGTTCCGCCCCGGCCGCATGCGCGCGGTCGTACAGCGCGGCGATCAGCGCGCGCCCCACGCCGCGCCCGCGCAGATCGGGGGCGGCGAACAGATCCTGCAGGTAGCAGGTGCTGCCGGCGAGACTGGTGTTGCGGTGGAAGATCAGGTGCGCGAGGCCGACGAGGCGGCCTTCCGCCTCCGCCACCAGGCATTCCATCGGCTCCAGCGCGTCGAAGAAGCGGCTCCATGTCAGCCGCGTGATCGCTTCGGTCGGCGCCGTCGGGCCCTGCCGCCCATAGAAGGCGTTGTAGCCGAGCCAGAGCGGCAGCCAGGCCTCGTAGTCGTCCGGCCGCGCGTGGCGGACCGTCAGGCCGTCAGCCATGGTCGTCCTCGTGATGGGTGTCGAGGTCGCCGAAGCGGGTGAACTCGGCCTCGAAGAACAGCTTGATGGTGCCGGTCGGGCCGTGGCGCTGCTTGGCGATGATCAGCTCCGCCTTGTTGTGCGCCATCTCCATGTCCTTCTGCCACTTGTCCACCGCCTCGTGGAACTTCTCCGGGTTGTCGAAGGTCAGTTCCTTGGGCGCGCGCTGGGCGAGGTAGTAGTCGTCGCGATAGACGAACATGACGGAGTCCGCGTCCTGTTCGATCGAACCTGATTCACGCAGGTCGGACAGCTGCGGCCGCTTGTCCTCGCGCGATTCCACCTGGCGCGAGAGCTGCGACAGCGCGATCACCGGCACCGCCAGTTCCTTCGCGATCGCCTTCAGCCCCTGGGTGATCATCGAGATTTCCAGCACGCGGTTCTCCGGCCGCGTGCCCGCCGCGGGACGCATGAGCTGGAGGTAGTCCACGACCACGAGATCCAGCCCCTTGGTGCGCTTCAGCCGCCGGCAGCGCGTGCGCAGCGCGGAAATGGTGATGGCCGGCGTGTCGTCGATCCACAGCGGCAGGGCCGAGATCTCGCGGCTGACCTCGACGAAGCGGTCGAAGTCGCGCTGGCCGATCTCGCCACGGCGGATGCGGTCGCCGGAGATGCGCGCTTCCTCCGACAGCAGACGCGTCGCGAGCTGGTCCGCGCTCATTTCCAGGGAGAAGATCGCGCAGCCGCCCTTGGGCACGGCGTTGGGGTCCTTCTCCCGCGCCTCCCGCAGGATGGATTTCGCCGCGCCGAAGGCGATCTTGGTGGCGAGCGCCGTCTTGCCCATGCCCGGCCGCCCGGCGACGATCATCAAATCCGACGGATGCAGCCCGCCCATCTTGGCGTCGAGGTCGCGCAGCCCGGTCGGCAGGCCCGACACGCCACCCGGCGTGCTGAACGCCTTCTCGGCATGCTGGACCGCGACGGTCAGCGCGCGCTCGAAGGACACGAAGCCGCCATCGCCGGCGCCGCCTTCCTTGGCGAGGTCGAACAGCGCCTGCTCGGCGGCTTCCAGCTGGCCGCGGGCGTCGAGTTCCGCCTCCGCGCCGAAGGCGCGGTTCACCACCACCTCGCCGAGGTCGATCAACTGCCGGCGCAGATAGGCGTCATAGACGACCTTGCCGTATTCGCCGGCATTGATGATGCCGACCATGGCCGAGAGAAGCTGCGCCAGATAGGCGGGCCCGCCGACCTCATCGAGCAGGCCGGAATGTTCGAATTCCGCGCGCAGCGTCACGACATCGGCGAGCTGCCCGGCTTCCACCCGCCGCTGGATGCCCTGGTAGATGCGGCCATGGATCGGATCGGCGAAATGCTCGGCGGCGAGGAATTCCGAAACCCGCTCATAGGCCTTGTTGTTCGCCAGCAGAGCGCCGAGCAGCGCCTGTTCGGCCGCGAGGTTGGACGGCGGCAGGCGCTGCGATAGTCCAAGCAGCCCGCCTGCACCGGGGTCGATGTCATTCATCGACGCAGTCTAGACCCTTGCGCAGAGTCGCGCGCCTGTGGATCACGGGGATGACGGGGATGACTGCCCGGCGTTGCCGGCGTGTCGCCGCCGTGTCACGCCGACTGACGCGATCGTGCGACGGCCTGTCGTTCCGCCTCGAACATGTAGTCGCGCGTCAGGGGCAGCGCGTCCTGCCGGCGGGTCAGTTGGATCTGCCAGATCATGTGGCCCCAGTGGCGGAAGATCAGTTCCACCCCGGCCAGATAGAACTCGAACATGCGGCAGAAGCGTTCGTCGTAGAGCGAGGCGATGGCATCGCGATTGCCCGCGAAGCGGGCGCGCCAATGGGCGATCGTCTGCGCGTAGTGCAGGCGCAGCACCTCGATGTCGGTGGCCCAGAGGCCGGAGGTCTCGATCGCCGGCAGCACCTCCGACAAGGCGGGGCAATAGGCTCCGGGGAAGATGTACTTCTTGATCCAGGGGTTGGTGGCACCCGGCCCGTCGGCGCGGCCGATGGCGTGGATCAGCGCCACGCCGTCGTCCTTCAGCGCGGACTGCACCAAGCGGAAGAAGCCACGATAATGGGTGAGGCCGACATGTTCGAACATGCCGACCGACACGATCCGATCCACCGGCCGGGTCCAGGCGCGATAGTCCAGCAGCTCGAAGCGGACGCGATCGGCGACGCCGGCTTCCGCCGCGCGCTGGCGCGCCACGTCGAGCTGTTCGGTCGATAGCGTGATGCCGGTGACGCGCGCGCCGAATTCCTGCGCCAGCGTGATCGCCATGCCGCCCCAACCGCAGCCGATGTCGAGCACTTCGAGCCCCGGCCGGTCCAGCATCAGCTTGGCCGCGATGTGGCGCTTCTTGGCGATTTGCGCTTCGTCCAGCGTCTCCTGCCCCGTCGCGAAATAGGCGCAGGAATACTGGCGGTCGCGATCGAGAAAGAGGGAATAGAGCCGCCCGTTGAGGTCGTAGTGATGCGCGACGTTGCGCCGGGCGCGCGGGGCGGGGTTGATCTGCGCGAGATGCCGTGTCGTGCGGCGCAGGATCTCGCGCGCGCGTTCGAAGGGATGGGTCCCGCCGGTGGCGATATTGGCGGTCAGGAATTCGAGCACGTCGTAGATCGAGCAGCCGACCGGCTCGATCTCCCCGTCCATGTAGCCTTCGCCGAGTGCGAGGCCCGGGTTGAAGGTCATGCGCCGGAGCGCGCGCGGCGTCGTGATCCGTAGCCCGACCTCAGGGCCGGGGGTGCCTTCGTAGCGACGCAGGCTTCCGTCGGGATATTCGACGGTGAGTACGCCGCGCCGGACCAGGCGCGTCATCGCAAGGTGGAACAGCATGCGTGCTCCTCCGTGGTGCGGAAGGCAGCATCGCAGACGGTACAGGTCCAAGGAAAGTCATTTATACCGCAGTGCAGCAAAGACCGCCGGCGGCACAGGCGGCGCGGAGGCGATCTGCCCCCGCGCCGGGCTGTCGTATCAGGCGCCCTCGGCCTGGCCGGCGGCCAGTTCGGCCGCGAGCTCGGCCTCGAGGCTCGCCGCCTCGGCCTCGGCCTCGGCTTCCACGCGCTCGCCGCGGGCCTGCTTCTCGGCTTCCTCGACCGAGCGTGCGATGTTCACCGCCACCGGGATCGAGACTTCCGGGTGCAGCGCGACCTGCACGGTCGCGATGCCGACCGACTTGATCGCGTGGGGCAGGTTCACCTGGTCGCGGCCGGTGGTCAGGCCGGCGGCGGTGCAAGCCTCGGCGATGTCGCGGGTGGAGACGGAGCCGTACAGCGCCCCGCTCTCGCCCGCCTGGCGGATGATGGTCACCGACAGGCCGGCGACGCGCTCGGCGACGCGCTCGGCTTCCTCGCGGCGCTTGATGTTCTGCGCTTCCAGCTGGGCGCGCTCGCGCTCGAACCGCGCGAGGTTGTCCTTGTTCGCGCGGATCGCCTTGCCGGACGGCAGCAGGAAGTTGCGTGCGTAGCCGGGGCGCACCTTCACCAGCTCGCCCATCTGGCCGAGCTTGTCGACGCGCTGCATCAGGATGAGTTCGATCATGTTGTGCCTCCGGGCGGGCTCGTGCGCCGCCCCCATTGCTCGTAGAAACCGAAGGCCGTCACCGCGACTGCGGCCGGCACGCTGAGGATGACAAGCCCGGCATAGAAGACGCCGAGCATGAAGTTGCGACCGGGACGGCCGGCCGAGCGGCGATGCACCGCGGCGATGCCCTGCAGGAATACCGGCAGCAGCAGCACCAGCAGCACGGACAGGGCGACGACGTCGCCTTCCCCGCCGAAGGCGAGCCAGCCCGCGGCACCGATGCCGGTCAGCGGCGGATACCAGCCGGGCAGCCGGACCGCGCTCCAGTGCGGCGTCGGCGCCAGGGCAAGGCCGGTCCGTGCCAGGGCGGACTGGGCTGCCGCCCCGTTGACCGACAGCGACACCGCCGACCAGAAGCCGATCGCCGCCGCCATCACCTGCACCAGTTCCGAGACCGGGAACTGCGCGCCGGATGTCCCCATGCGCTGCAGCCCATGGACCACCGCGGTGCGGATCGCGCCTTCAAGCCCGCCGGGCACGCCCGAGAAGGCGAAGCCGGCCAGCAGGATGACGATCGCCGGCCAGATGCCGAGCACCGCGAGCGGCGTCCCGATCTCGAGCCGACCCCGGCGGAAGCCGAGGATGACCATCAGCAGCGCCGGCACCGCGAAGCCCACGAGGAACACCGCCATCGGCAGCATCCCCGCCACCGCGACGTGGATCACGGCAGCGATCCCCGCCGCCCAGGCCATCGCACCCGGGCCGAAGCCCAGGCCGCTGGCGAAGAGCGGCAGCGGCGTCAGCCAGAAGGCGGCGAAGCCGAGCGGCAGCCCGCGCATGGCCCATAGCGAGAGGACGGCGGCCGTGAGGCCCGCCGCCGTTCCCGCCAGCCAGCGCGGATTGCTGAGCACGCTGCCCATGGCCGAATGCCCCGGTCCCCGTCCTCAGTCGTTGATGACGTAGGGCAGCAGCGCCAGGAAGCGGGCGCGCTTGATGGCCTGGGCCAGTTCGCGCTGCTTCTTGCCGGATACCGCCGTGATGCGGGACGGGACGATCTTGCCGCGCTCGCTCAGGAAGCGGGACAGCAGGCGGACGTCCTTGTAGTCGATCTTCGGCGCCTGCGGCCCGGAGAAGGGGCAGGACTTCTTGCGCCGATAGAACGGACGACGGGCGCCAACGGCCGGGCGACGGCCAGCGGGGGTCAGGTCGGTGGATTCGGACATGCTGGCTTACTCCTCGATCCCGCCGGGACCGTCCATTTCGTCACGCGGGCGGGCGCGGAACTCCTCGCGGTCGTCGCCACGCTCACGGCCACGGCCGGAACCGAAGCGGCCGGCCGGGCGGGGGCCGCGGAAGCCGCGGTCGCGCTCGCGGTCGTCGCCACGCTTCGCCAGGACGGCGGAGGGCGCCTCGTCGATCGCCTCGACGCGGATCATCAGGGACCGCAGCACGTCCTCGTTCAGGCCGAGCTGACGCTCGACTTCCGGCAGCGCGGTGCCGGGGGCGTCGATGCCGAGGAGCATGTAGTGCCCCTTGCGGTTCTTCTTGATCTTGTAGGCGAGGCCGCGCAGGCCCCAATACTCGCGCTTCTTCACCTCGCCACCGCCTTCGGTGATGAGGGTCGCCACCTGCTCGGCGATCGCCTCGACCTGCTGCTGGGTGACGTCGTTGCGCGCGATGAACACGCATTCGTAGAGCGGCATGTGCTCTCCCTATGGCTGTCTCAGCCCTGGCCCCGGAATGGGGCGCGCAAACGGGCATAGCCGGGCGCTTGCCTCGCGCCCGGCAGGGGAGCGGGGCGTAAAGCACGGGCGGGGTGGGGAAGCAAGGGCGGAATGGGCGTTTGCCGGGTGGCCGGCGGAATTGTTGCGAAATCGTTGCCACCGACGTGCCACCATGGTGCCACCGCTGCTCGGAGGACGTCCATGGCCGCTTCCTCGACCTTCAACGCCACCGACGGCGATGCCTATGAACAGCAGATGGGTCGCTGGAGCCGGCGGCTCGCCGAGCCCTTCCTCGACTTCGCCGGGCCGGCCGGGACCGGTCATGTGCTCGACCTCGGCTGCGGCACGGGCAGCCTGACGCTGGCCCTGGCGGCCCGCGCGTCCGAGTGCCGCATCACCGGCATCGATTTCTCCGCGGCCTATGTGGATTACGCGCGGCGTCGCGCCGCGGGGCCGCGCATCGATTTCCAGGTGGGGGATGCCTGCGCCATTCCGGCCCCGGCAGGCAGCTTCGACAGCGTGCTGTCCTTGCTGATGCTGCACTTCGTGCCGCGCGCGCCGGAGGCGGTGGCGGAAATGCGCCGCGTCGCCCGCCCCGGCGCCGTGGTGGCCGCCGCGGTGTGGGATGCCCGGGGTGGCGTCGTCGCGCAGCGGATGTTCTTCGACACCGCGGCAGCGATCGACCCCCAGGCCGATCAGTTGCGTGCGCAGAACTGCGTCAGGCCCATGACGCGCCCCGGTGAACTCGCCGCCGCCTGGCGGACCGCCGGCTTCACCGGGATTCGCGAGGCCGCCCTGACCATCCCCATGGACTATGCGGATTTCGATGATTTCTGGGGGCCTTACCTGGGCAGCCAGGGGCCGGGCGCGGCCTATGTCGGCGAGCTCGACCCCGAAATGAGGGGCCGGCTGCGGGATCATCTCCGCCGGGCCTATCTGGATGGCGAGCCGGACGGCCCCCGGTCCTACGCCGCGACAGCCTGGGCGGTGCGCGGCGTGGCGCCGGGATAGGGCCGCCATCGGGCGGGACGGCTGCGAAGCGGTTGACAAGCGCCGCCTCGCACCGCATCCCGCGCGGCCTGATCGCCTGTAACAACACGGAACCGCGCGCACATGGCAACCGCCTTCGTCTTCCCCGGCCAGGGCAGCCAGGCCGTCGGCATGGGTCGTGACCTCGCCGAGGCCTTCCCCGCCGCTCGCCACGTCTTCCAGGAAGTGGACGACGCGCTCAACCAGAAGCTCAGCAAGCTCATGTGGGAAGGCCCGCAGGAGGAACTGACGCTGACCGCCAACACCCAGCCCGCGCTGATGGCCCATTCGCTGGCCGTGGTCCGCGCGCTCGAGGCCGAGGGCGGCTTCCGCCTTTCCGAGCGCGTCGCGCTGGTCGCCGGCCATTCGCTCGGCGAGTACTCCGCGCTGACGGCGGCCGGCGCCTTCGACATCGCGACTGCCGCGCGCCTGCTGCGCCTGCGCGGGGAAGCGATGCAGAAGGCGACACCGCCGGGCACCGGCGCGATGGCCGCACTGCTCGGCGCCGAGATCGACCTCGCGCATTCCATCTGCGCCAAGGCCGCGACCAACCCGGAGACCGGCAAACCCGAGGTGGTCGAGGCCGCCAACGACAATGGCGGCGGCCAGGTCGTCATCTCCGGCGCCAAGGCGGCGGTCGAGCGCGCCATCGAGATCGCCAAGGCCGAAGGCGTGAAGCGCGCCATGCTGCTGCCGGTCTCCGCACCGTTCCATTGCGCGCTGATGGCTCCTGCGGCGGATGCCATGGCCGAGGCGCTGGCGAAAGCTGACCTGCGCGCCCCGGTGGTGCCGGTGGTGGCGAATGTCACCGCCGCCAAGGCGACCGACCCGGTCGAGATCCGCGACCTGCTGGTGAAGCAGGTGACCGGCACCGTGCGCTGGCGCGAATGCGTCGCCGCCATGGCCGCCATGGGCTGCGACCGCTTCGTGGAAGTGGGCGCGGGCAAGGTGCTGACCGGCCTGATGAAGCGCAACGCGCCCGAGGCCACCGCACTTGCCATCGGCGCGCCCGCCGATGTCGAAGCCTTCCTGAAGTCGCTCTGAGGAGACGCAGCGCATGTTCGACCTGACCGGCAAGACGGCGCTCGTCACGGGTGCCACGGGCGGCATCGGCGAGGCCATCGCGACCGCGCTGCACAAGCAGGGCGCGACCGTCTGCATCACCGGCCGGCGCGAGGCGGAACTCGCCCGCGTCGCCGAAGCCCTGGGCGGTGCGCGCGTCATCGTCGCCCCCGCTGACCTGACCGACCCGGCGGCCCCCGCCGCGCTGGTCGAAAAGATCGAGGCGGAGGCGGGCGGCCTCGACATCGTCGTGAACAACGCAGGCTTCACCCGTGACATGCTCGCGCTGCGCATGGGCGATGCCGACTGGAACGCCGTGCTGGAAGTGGACCTGACCGCGCCGTTCCGCCTGGCGCGTGCCGCGCTGCGCGGGATGATGAAGAAGCGGACCGGGCGGATCATCTCGATCGCGTCGATCGTCGGCGTCACCGGCAATGCTGGGCAGGCGAACTACTCGGCCGCCAAGGCCGGGCTGATCGGCATGTCGAAGTCGCTCGCGCAGGAAGTCGCGACGCGCGGCGTGACGGTGAACGTCGTCGCCCCGGGCTTCGTGAAGACGGCGATGACGGATGTGCTGGGCGAAGCGCAGAAGACCGCGCTGCTGTCGCGCATCCCGACCCAGCGCATGGGCACGCCGGAGGACATCGCGGCCGCCGTGGTGTTCCTGTCCAGCACCGAGGCCGGCTGGATCACCGGCCAGACCATCCATGTGAATGGCGGGATGGCGATGATCTGAGCCTGGGCGCCGCCGCGCCCGCCGAAGGCGGTGGTGGCGGCCCGACCTGGCTCTCGGCTAGCCTCCCGGGAAAGAGATACCCAGGAGGACAACGCCCATGCGCCTGTTCCGCCGCGCGGCGCTGCTGCTGCCGCTTCTCGTCGCCATCCCGGCCCTGGCACAGACCACCACCGCGCCGGAACCGCGCGAGGCCACCTGGACCGCGACCGGCTTCCGCTTCCACACCGGCCAGGTGATGGATGTGCGGCTCGGCTACATCACGATCGGCAATCCCGCGAACCCCGCAGTGCTGATCCTGCACGGCACCTATGGCACGGCGCGGGGCATGCTCTCGCCGGCCTTCGGTGGGCAACTGTTCGGGCCGGGCCAACCGCTCGATGCTGCGCGCTACTTCATCATCATCACCGATGCGCTCGGCACCGGGAATTCCTCCAAACCCTCGGACGGCATGCGCGCTGCCTTCCCGCGATACAACTACGACGACATGGTCACCGCGCAGCATCGGCTGGTAACGGAAGGCCTCGGCATCCGCAGACTGCGGCTGATCCTCGGCAATTCCATGGGCGGGATGATGGCCTGGAACTGGGCCACCAACTTCCCCGACATGATGGATGCGATCGTGCCCATGGCGTCCCAGCCCACCGCCATGGCATCGCGCAATTGGATGATGCGGCGCCTGATGATCGAGACGGTGCGTCGCGACCCCGCCTACATGGACGGCAACTACACGACGCAGCCGCCATCCCTGCGCATCGCCAACGTCATGTACGGCACCGGCACCAATGGCGGCGCGCTGAACCTGCAGCGCAGCGCGCCGACGCGCGAGGCGGCGGACCGCATCGTGGACCAGCGCCTCGCCGCGCCGCCACCCGCCGACGCGAACGACTTCATCTGGCAATGGGATTCGAGCCGCGACTACGACCCGGAACCAAAGCTCGATCGCATCCGCACGCGCGTGCTCGCCATCAACTCCGCCGACGACGAGCGCAACCCGCCCGAGACCGGTATCACCGAACGCGCCGTCGCGCGCATCCCGAATGCCCGCCTGCTGCTGATCCCGGCGAGCGCGGAGACGCTCGGCCACGGCACCACGGGTAATGCGCGTTTCTGGCGGGAGGATCTCGCGCGCTTCCTGCAGACGCTGCCGTAAGGTCCTTCAACGACCCGCACTTCGGCGTGTAGCCTGCGGGCTCTGCCGGAGACGCCGCATGAATCGACCGCCGACCGCCCTGCCGATCACCCTTGCTGCCTGGGGTTCCCTCCATCTCGGCGGGCGGGAGGTGACGCTGTCCGGCCAGCCGGTGCGCGACGTGCTGTTCACCCCCGGCAGCGCGATGATCCGCCACGATCCCAACGGCACCTATCTGGTTGGCGGGATGTACGCCCAGTTCATGCGGCCCGAGCCCGGCCGCGGCGCGGTGCCGCTGATGCTGTGGCATGGCGGCGGGCTGACCGGCGCCTGCTGGGAAACCACGCCCGATGGCCGCGAGGGCTGGCAACATTTCTTCCTGCGTCGCGGCTGGGAGGTCTTCGTCACCGACGCCGTCGAGCGCGGCCGCTCAGGGTGGATGCGCATCCCGGAGGAGACGGGCGGCACCGCCGTCACGCTTACGATGGAGAACCCCTGGGAACGCTTCCGCATCGGGCCGGGCACGCCGCAGGACGGGCGCGTCTTTCCGGGCCAGCAATTCCCCGCCGACATCGCATCCTGGCGCAACTTCATCCGCCAATGCGTGCCGCGCTTCACCACCACCGACGAGCTCACCATCGCGGCCTACGGTGCACTGCTGGATCGCGCCGGCCCTTCCGTCGTCGTCGCGCACAGCCAGGGCGGCTTCTTCGCCTGGCGTGCGGCGCAGGAATGGCCGGAGAAGGTGCGCGCGCTGGTGCTGGTGGAACCGGCCTCGATCGGCCTGGCGGAGAAGGTCGCCGCGTTGCGCGGCATTCCCGTGCTGATGATCTTCGGCGACTACATCGAAGGCGATGCGCGCTGGCCCGAGATCCGCGCCAAGGGCATCGCCTTCGCCCAAGCCGTGCGCGCAGCCGGTGGCAGCGTCGACGTGGTGGACCTCCCCGAACGCGGCATCACCGGCAACAGCCACATGATCCAGATGGACCGCAACAGCGACGTGGTGGCGTCGCTGGTGCAGGATTGGCTGGCGGCCAGGGGGTTGTGGCGATAGGCGGCGCCTACTCCGCCGCCACCGGTTCCACCTTTGCCATCGTGCCCCCCGCCAGCACCGGCCAGCGCGCGCAGGCAAAGAGGAACCCCGCCATCATCGCATAGGCCAGCGCGACCCCCGGCGTGACCGCGAAGCCCACCGCCGGGCCGTGCATGAAGCCGAAGAAGGTCAGCACCGCACCGGCCGCCGAGAAGGACGCGGCGTTGATCCAGTCCTTCTCGATCACGAAGACGGCGATGGCCGCGAGGACCAGGCCCGACAGGATCGCGCCTTCGCCCAGCACTTCCAGCCCCGGATACAGCACGCCGAGGGTCGCGAGCTTGTCCATGCCCACCGCATGCGCGTTGGTCCCTGCCGCCCCCAGCGCCCCGTCGATCAACGTCTTCGCCCAGGCCGCGAGATGCGGCACGAGGCCCAGCACCACCGCCGGCGCGTGCGATTTCGGCGTCTCCTGGAAGGCCTGCGCGCCGATCAGCATGCCGATGTAGAGCAGGATGGGCGAGATCGCGACGACCGGGATCAGGTCGAGCAGCAGCGACACCACGCCGAGCCAGGTCACCACCAGCACCGCAAGCCCGGTCGCGGCGGAATACCCGATGCGCCCGCCCATCGCCTTCCAGCCGGGGTGGCCGATATAGACCGCGTTGATGAAGGGATTGCCCATCAGGCAGCCGATCAGGCTGACCACGCCATCGGCCGTCAGCACGCGCGTCGTCGGGAACTCGTCGCCCGCGGCCTCCGCGCTCTCGACGTTGTCCATCGCCTCGACCAGGTCGTAGATGCCGAAGGGGATGGCGGTCACCAGGATGATGCCGAGGAACTCGAAGCCGCCGAAGACGTGTCCGACCGCCGGCATGGGCACCGAGAAGCCGATATTCGCGAGGCCCGAGAACAACGCGTCGATGCTGCGCCCGCCGGTGCCGAGCCCGAACAGCGCCGCGAGCCAGCCCACCGCCATGCCGAAGGCGATCGCGACGAGGCCCGCCGGCGTGCCACGCGGATAGCGCAGCCCCCCGAACCACGACGCCAGCACGATCGCGAAGCATGCGAGGCCGATCGCCGGCGTCATGAACATCTCGAGCGCCGGGCGCATCGAGATGAAAGTGATAGACACGCCGGCGAGCGTGCCGAGCAGCGCCGCACGCGGCGTGATGCGCCGGATGTAGGGGGCGACGAAGCCACCCGCCATCAGGATGAAGGACTGGATGAAGACCCAGGTGAGCCCGGCTTCCCAGCCCTTGATCGGATCGCCGGTGCGCTGCGCGATCGGCAGCATGATGACCAGCACGACGACGAACATGTGCGGCACCGAGATGCCCGAGGGCAGGGCGCAGACATCGTTGCGCCCCGTGCGCGCCGCCAGCCGGTAGGCGAGGAAGGCGTAGTACCAGGTGGACAGCGCCATCATCAGCCCGGCAGCGGGCAGGATCCGGCCGAACACGATCTCGGGCGGGATGTTCAGCACGAAGCGCAGCAGCCCGGTCAGCACCAGCAGGTTGACCAGGATGTTGGTGCCGAAGCCGAACAACGCGTTCCAGTCGCCCGGCGTCCAGAGCGCCGGCCGTGCGGTCGTCGTCGTCATGCCCTGTCTCCCTGCAAGGCGGCCAGTAGCCGCGTGGTGTCGGAAACCCAGCCGAAGATCCCGCCCTGTGCGCTGACCATGGCGAGCGCCGCGGCATGGAATTCGGGGAAGTAGGAGGCGCAGGCATCGGCCAGCACGGCGCAGCGGAAGCCGCGGTCATTGGCTTCGCGCACGGTGGTGTGGACGCAGACCTCGGTGGTCACGCCCGCGACCAGCAGCGCCTCGATGCCGCGATGGCGCAGCATGGGTTCGAGCTCGGTGGCGTAGAAGGCGCCCTTGCCGGGCTTGTCGATCACCGGCTCGCCATCGAGGGGCGCGAGCGCCGCGACGATCTCATGCCCCGGTTCGCCACGAACGAGGATGCGGCCCATCGGCCCGGGATCGCCGATGCGCTTCGACGGCGCGCCGCGCGCCACCTTGGCCGGGGGCGCGTCCGACAGGTCCGGGCGGTGGCCCTCCCGCGTATGGATCACCAGCATCCCCGCTGCGCGCGCGGCGTCGAGTGCTGCGCGGCACGGGCCGATGGCGGCGGCGAGCAGGGACACGTCGTTGCCGAGCGTCTCTCCGAAGCCGCCCGGCTCCAGGAAGTCGCGCTGCATGTCGATGACGATCAGCGCGGTCCGCGCGGGGTCGCACTCGAAATCCGAGGGCTCGGCAGGGATGGCGATCGGCAGCATGCGGCGCGCGCCTTCGCGGTGGTGTGCGCCGCACCATGCAATCCGCGTGCAAACTGTATACTTGGCTGTATGCAAGGGCCGCGGCGTGGTGCGCTGCATCAACGGCGGGCAATTCGCCGCGGGACTGCCGATTTCCCTGGCGGTGCCGGGGCCGCGCTGTTATAGGAAAATAATCACGATCGTCATGCGCCCATGCCGCAGCGGCCGCTCGCGCCATTGCGATGCGTGGATCGCCGCGTCACATCTGGCGCGGTCGCGGCCCGCGATCATGCAAAAGGACGCGATGCACCGTGGGAAGGCGGTTCGGCGCGCGGCACGCAGATAAAGGCTTAAAAGCCTAAAATGCTAAAGTGATAAAAATGCCACTCAGCGCGGCGCGGCGGCGCGTTGCAGCCGGTCGTTGATTGCCGCCCCGAGCCCCGCCATCGGCACCGGCATCACCGCGATCCGCCGCAGGCCGAGCCGCGCGCCTTCCGCGTCCAGCCAGCGCAGTCCGGCGAAGAGCCGTGTGGCGGCCTCCTGCGGATCGCTGGCCTCGGACATCTGCCACACCGCGCCAGCGCCGGGGATCGGTGGGCCGAAGGCGAGCAGCGCCTCATCCGCCGCGACGGAGGTCGCGCCCAGCCGCACGGGCAGGGTGGGCGCGTAGTGCGACAGCATCATCCCCGGCGACCGCAGGGTGCGGGACGCCTCGGCGGCCGAAAGCGGGATGGGGCGTGACACAGGGCCGATCACCGCCTCGATCGCCTCGACCGGCACGCCGCCATGGCGCAGCAGCGCGGCCCCGCCGGTCGCGAGGTCGAGCACGCTGCTCTCGACCCCCACATCGCAGGGTCCCCCATCCAGCACCGCGGCGATACGCCCCGACAGCCCGTCCAGCACATGGTCCGGCGTGGTCGGGCTCACCTGGCCCGACCGGTTCGCGGATGGCCCGGCCACCGGCACCGCCGCCGCCCGCAGCAGGGCGAGCGCCAAAGGATGCCCCGGCACGCGCACCGCCAGCGTATCCAGACCGGCGCCGGCCAGCAGGTCGATGCCGCAGGCCGGCCGGCGCGGCAGTACCAGGGTCAGCGGGCCGGGCCAGAAGGCCGCCGCCAGCGCACGAGAGCGGGGGTCGGGCAGCACCTCGGCGAAGGCGGCCTCGGCATCGGGGAAATGGCAGATCAGCGGATTGAAATGCGGCCGGCCCTTGGCCGTGAAGACGGCGGCGACGGCGCGCGCGTTCCGCGCGTCGGCGCCGAGACCGTAGACCGTCTCGGTGGGGAAGGCGACGAGTTCCCCCGCCCGCAGCAGCGCGGCGGCGCGCTCGACCTCCCGCGCGGGCAGCCTTTCGGTCACGCCGGGCGCCCTTCGCAGACGAAGGGCGGATTGGCCCAGCCCTTCTTGCGGTACAGCAGCGGCCCGCCGCCATCGAACAGCCGCAGCGTCCCCCCGGCGGCCTCCAGCACCGCCTGGGGTGCGGCCGTGTCCCATTCCATGGTGCGGCCGAAGCGCGGGTAGAGATCGGCGCTGCCTTCCGCGACGCGGCAGAACTTCTCGGCCGAGCCGATGTTCACGATACGCGCGACCTGTCGCCCCTGCAGGAAGCGGTCCATGCGCGGGTCGTCCTGGTAGTGGTGGCTGCCCATGACGGTGACACCCTCGGCGGGTACGGCACGCACGGCGATCGGCCGCGTTCCTGCGGCGTCGCGCTTCCACGCCCCGGCGCCGACCCGGCCCCAGAACAATTCCCCGGTCGCCGGGATGGCAACGGCGCCGAGCACGGCGCGGCCATCCTCGACCAGGCCGACATTGACGGTGAAATTGTCGCGCCCGGCAGCGAACTCGCGGGTGCCATCCAGCGGATCGACCAGCCAGAACCGGTGGCCGGGATCGGCGGGGGCGGTGCCGGCCTCGATCTCCTCCTCGGCGATCACCGGGATGGACGGGGCGGCGGTGCGCAGGCCCTCGACGATCAGCGCCTCGGCGATGCGGTCGGCCTCGGTCACCGGGGATCGGTCGGATTTCCGCTCGATCGCGAAGCCGGCGGCGCGCACCGCGTTGATCGCGGCCGCCGCCTGGTCGGCCAGCCGGGCGGCGAGGGAGAGCAGGGCATCATCGTCCATGGCCCCGGGGTGTGCCGCCGCCGCGCGGCCGGGGCAAGTGGCGCCCCAGCGCCGCCGGGGCAAGCCCCGCACTTGGCCGCATCCCGCCACGCTGCGTAATGTGGCGGCCACAAATAGCGCCAGCACGGAGTCACCATGCCCGACATCGCCTTCGTGAAGCCTGCCCTGCCGCGTGCCGGCGCGCTGGTTCTGCCGCTGGCCGAGGAAGCGCCGCTCGCCGGCCTCGCCCAGCAGGCGGATGAGGCCACGGGCGGCGCGATCTCGCGCGGGCTGGAGGCGGCGAAGTTCAAGGGCCGCAAGGGGCAGACCGCGACCTTCTGGGCGCCGGGGGCGGGGCTGTCGAAGGTGGTCGCCATCGGCCTCGGCAAATCGGCGGACCTCGTCGCTTCGGGCGTCGAGGCGGCCGGCGGCTCCATCGCCGGGGCGATCGCGCAGGAACGTGAGGCGGTGGTCGCCGCCGATGCCCTGACGCCGTCGCTCGCCGCGGCGCTGGCCATGGGCGTCGCGCTGAAATCCTATCGCTTCGACCGCTACCGGACGAAGGAGAAGGAGGAGGACAAGCCGAAGATCGAGCGCGTCGCCATTGCCGTCGCCGATGCCGCCAAGTCCAAGGCCGCCTATGCGCCGATGCAGGCCGTCGCCGATGGCGTCTTCCTCACCCGCGACCTGGTCAGCGAACCGCCCAATGTGCTGACGCCGGCCGAATGCGCCGAACGCTGCAAGGCGCTGACCAAGCTCGGCGTCGAGGTCGAGATCCTCGGTCCGAAGGAGATGAAGAAGCTCGGCTTCGGCGCGCTGCTCGGCGTCGCGCAGGGCAGCGTGCAGGAACCGCGCATGGTGGTGATGCGGTGGAACGGCGCGCCGAAGGGCAAGAAGGCCGCCAAACCGCTCGCCTTCATCGGCAAGGGCGTGACCTTCGACACCGGCGGCATCTCCATCAAGCCGGCCGGCGGCATGGAGGATATGAAGTGGGACATGGCCGGCGCGGGCACCGTCATCGGGCTGATGGCCGCACTCGCGGGGCGCAAGGCGAAGGCCGACGTGGTCGGCCTCGTCGGCCTGGTCGAGAACATGCCCTCGGGCAACGCGCAGCGGCCGGGCGACGTGGTGACGACCGCGTCGGGCCAGACGGTCGAGGTGATCAACACCGACGCCGAGGGCCGGCTCGTGCTGGCCGACGTTATCCATTATTGCATCGAGACCTTCGACCCGCGCTTCATGGTCGATCTCGCGACGCTGACCGGGGCGATCATCATCGCGCTCGGCCACGAGCATGCCGGGCTGTTCAGCAACGACGACGCGCTCGCCTCCCGCATCGAGGCCGCCGGCCGCGCGGTGAACGAAGCCGCCTGGCGCATGCCGCTCGGCGATGCCTATGACAAGCAGATCAAGTCCGACATCGCCGACATGAAGAATGTCGGCGGGCGCCCCGGCGGGTCGATCACCGCCGCGCAGTTCATCCAGCGCTTCGTGCAGGGCCGGCCCTGGGCGCATCTCGACATCGCCGGCACGGCCTGGAGCAGCAAGGACATGCCGACTGCGCCGAAGGGAGCGACCGCCTACGGCGTGCGCCTGCTCGATCGCCTGGTCGCGGAGCATTACGAGGGCTGAGCGCCCGGCCATGATCGCCGTCGAGTTCCGCCGCGCCATCCCCGGCGCGGAACGCCTCCGCGCGCTGCCGCT